>CALCHR010000172.1 GCA_937901185.1 uncultured Bacteroidales bacterium | reverse complement strand
CATTTGTATTAAATGATTCGAGATCAGCGAGGGTACCAAGATCCATATCTTCGACCTCTTCTGTATTATCATCCGCGGGCTCATCTGAAGTATCAGCTTCAAGGTCAGCTTCTCCCTCAAGCGCTGCTTCCTCTTCAGCAGCTGCAGCAGCTTCTTCCACAGCCTTAATCTCAGCATCAATCTCAGTGAAGATACTATCACCGTAGTTAAGTCCTCCTAATAAAGCCTTAAGAATTCTTAAGCGACGCGCCTTGTCTTCTACGTCAGTAAATAATCCCTGAATACTACTTATAGCATTAACCTTATTGGAGAGGTCTGACCTGTAATCAATCTCTTCCTGAGTAAGTGGGGCTTTCATTTTAAGAGTGAAATTGTTTAGATAGCGCTTAAGTCCTCTGTTCAATAAGAATAAATTAATCGCATCAGTAATCATTTGAATGAGCGCGTTTTGAACTCTTTTAACAGCTTTTGCAAACTCACTTGATAAAATTGCTAAGGAGGTGCCTCCGTTAAAGCCCGCGCCGTCATCTGTCCAACCGTAGTACTGCTTAGGCACTCCGTAAGCAGAGTAAAACTTATTATTCCAATAGTCCAAGTCAGCTAGATTCTTTACATCCACATCGCCACCAACGGCTTCGATAGTAATATTGCCTTGTCCACCGTGTGTTGCAAAATAAATATTATTTTCTATTGGACCTGGATTATTGTACTCTTGCATGGAGTTTCCAACTTTAATAGCGCTCTTCTGCTCTAGCATTTCTTTTACCCTATGTAGAGTCTGTTTTACCTGCTCTTTAGGCATATCACCGACTTCTACGCCAACTTTACGAACAATACTTGAACGAGTAATTCTATTTAGAAGTGCAGCATCCTCAAGTAGTGATTTTTCGCGCCAGACTTTATAGTTGTCGTATAAAAGCGATTTGCCTCTTCTAACTCTGTATGTTTGACTCTTGGCGTTTTCTTTGTCAGTGAATAGCTCAACAGTTTCGGGGTATCTTGAGAAGTTATCTTCTAGACAACCATGCACAAAATCATCTGCTTGCCAAACGTTAACATCAGCAGACTTCATTTTAAAGTTATAGGTACCAGTCATGGATTGGCCGCCGCCAAATAGCGTAGAATTTGCATCAACCCCTGTGTCTTCATTTGGTGTTTCAATATAGCCATAGGTTTTACCGAACTTACTCAGTTCAAACATTGTACCTGGGTCGTCTACTTGTTCCACATAAAAACTATACGGGTCACGATCTGAGTGCAGCTGCAGTTTAACAGCTTCATCCAGTTTTTCTTCGCTAGTATAATTTTCAGTTAATCGACTTCGCGTCGAATTAACCATATTAATATTATCTGCATTAAATAAATCATCTTTATAGTCGGACTCTCTAAATAATCGCAGATATAAATCACCATACTTACAAATACTATATGCCCAGCCATACATATTTTTGTCGGCATTCATAACATTAAGTATATAGTTAACAAATTTACTTACTTCTGGATCCGTTGACTCACACCAGATGACATGACCGTTGTCTGCAGGTTCACAAACGTTTTCAGCATAAGTTTTAAGTATAGCAGAGACCGTTGAATCTTGTGCCATAGTATCAATGAGCTGGTATATCTGATCACGGGAATTAGAAATACTTGTAAAATTTTCTAGTTTAGCAATATCAAGCTGGCTACTAAGCCCAGCTTCTATAATATTATCAACTAATGTTTTTTTAACATCTATATCAAGAGTAGTTGTATTGTCAAGCGTTATAGGCTGTGTCTGACTTCCTACTAGTGAGCTAGAAGCTTGTTCAGGTTTAATGGGCTTATTTTCTTCTGCCATAATAATCTCCTCATAAGACGATTATACCATTCATAATATCCTGGTATGATTCGTATTCTTGCTTTTTTTGATAATCTATTGTTTCATTGGCCAAGGCCATTTCAGTATATATTTTAGTGAGCTCCTCTTGGAATTCTGCTATCATCTGATGCTTACGATATTCGTCTGAGCTTTCTCCGTTAATATCTAATGAAGTCTCAAGATTCTCACCATAGTCATACGAGTACTCTTCTGCAAATTCACTTGCCAAAAAGATAGCACCGCAGGCAGCGTCGGCTTGGTCTTTTGATCCATTTTGCGGGTGGTCAATATGACCATCAGACAAACGCTCTAGGCTTACTAGCTCTTCAGTCAGCAGAGGACAATCTTTGTATATTTGAATATGTCGTTCATAAATTGCTGATTTAAAGAAAGCATACGGTAAACAAGTTTTTGTAGATCCATCAATTCGGTCGACTGAAAGTATTTTAGTATTAAATCCGTCAGCTTTTAGCTGCTGTTGAATTTGAGCAGACTGATAAGTATCGCTTGATACCCCTTTCACTGCAAAGCCACGGTCTCTTAGCCAGCGAATAAAGTTTCTATTTTTTTCAAAACTTACTTGAAAGCCTTTAGGAGCTTTAATGGATACTGAAAAAGCAAGCTTAAATTCAAGCTCCTTGCTCGGCTCCTCGCCAACTTTTTGCGGCCGTTTTCCAGTTATCCAAACGCCTGCAATACCGGTTTTGTCCCCCGAGAGCGACATATCAAGATGTATAAATAAAGGTCTTGACATATCTTTTGGGTTAACTCGTGCCAGATCAAAGTAGTTTGCGTATTGTACTACATCTTCTGGGCTATTACCGACCTCAATAACGTCTTTAGTAAAGGGGTTTTTATAAGTGTCAGTTTTAGTTTGATTTAATCTAACACCAGAAATATACTTAGTGGAACTAGAGGTTGAAATACCTGCGTTGTCTGTAAGGGCAAGGTCCATGTTATCTTCAAAAGCTTCTCGATAAATTGGAGGAACTTTTAACATAAAATAGCCTTTTTCTTTGTAGGAATTTACTTCTTCTTCTGTAGCATCTACAGGAAGTAGTTCATGCGCTAGGAACTTATTACCTACAGCAACATAAAAGCTTCCTGGGTCATTTGGTGTGCCTTTGTCATTTCTAATTACCCACTGAGGCTCGTCAACAATAAGAGTTGTTTTACTTTCATTTTGACGCTTCATCTCAATATAGGACTCTAAGAAAGCTTGTTCAGAGTCTTTAGAAGAAGCAATTATATTCATCGTAGGTAGGAAAGTACCTTTACCAAAACGAGAAATCATACGGGCGTCGATTTGAGAAATCATTTTCTTAAGCTTAGCTTTTTGTTTCTCTACATTATTACCGACGCCGAAGTTAACTTCATCCGAGAAGTTAGAAAATAGCGCACGACCAACTACATGTCTGTTACTAGAACCAAAGACAAGCTCAATTCCCTTAGGTGGTTGCCATTGTGGATTTGTACGGCTAGCATTCATATTGCCTCGCTCCATAAACCAATCTGAGCTCTGTAAAAGTTGCTGCATCTTGTCCCAGCCAACACCTTGTGCCGCTTCCAACGTTACATTTAACATTGAGAAAGTGATCTTATCTATTGGCTGAAGCCCAAAAAATTGATAAGGATCTTTTAAGCACATCATCCGATATAATAGATACAGTTGACAGAGCACTGCAATAAAAGATTTACCTAAACCGATAGAGCCAGTTAAAATTACTGTATTATATCTGGTTGTCAAATTATCTGGAAATATTTCTTGAAGCTTCTCCAGCCAGTAAGGGAAAACCGTGCATTTGCGCTCTCCTGTGTATTCATCCACTGTATAAAGTCCTCGACCAAGATACCTTTCATTAGATATAAAAGTCATTATATCCACGGGTATCTCTTCGTAGTCTGAATACTTCAAGTCTTCCAAAATAGCAGACTGACCATCTTGTGAATACTCTCTTAATATCTCAAGCGCTAGCGCACGTTCTTCAGGAGATAAATTATTTAGTTGTTCTAAATTTAATTCGTTTGACATCATCAATTCGAATTCTCCTTTTTATACTATATATTATACGATATTATTTTTTATCTTCCGTTTCTTCTGAAGGCGTTTCTTCTTCAGCGGGTTCCTCGGGCTTTTCTTCAGGCTGTTCAGCTTTTTGTTTACCGCCGGTACCTGTTATTGGGTTTTTATTAGAGCCTTTTTTAAACTTGCCTCTGTTACGGGCCCAGTCATTGACAACATCAATAAGGTCTTTGCCAGTCTCAAGGTCTTCATTATCTGCTACAATGTCATTTTCAGCGGCTTCGTCCGCCGGAACTCCATAAAGCTTTGGAAAGACTAACTTTAGAAAAGCTTCCGGTTTTTTCTCAGATAAGTAGTGGCAATAGTTGTTTATTACGGAGGCTACTTTCATCATCCAAGACCCATTGCTTAGCACTAAAAGTACATGTTTACAGCCTCTGCCCTTATCATCGTTTGGATTCGCGATACCTTTTCCTGGGCCTGGGTCTTTAGAAGAGTCATCCACCGAGACATTTTTTATGATGTTCCAGTGCGCAAATCTGTACTTGAAATCAGGACAAGTGCATTTCACATAAACGTCAGAAGTATTAAAAACTTTTGTTAATGCCTGAATAATTGTTCTAAATTCAAATTTATTTTGGTTGTTTTTAATGTTTTTCTGTAATTCAGTCACAACACCTTCAAGCTTTATTGCTACGGTATATTCGTCTGTTTCTCCGACTACTGGAACATTTACTTGCAAAATATCGCTTTTCCAGAAGTCATTCATATTAATTTCGTTATATGCTTTTACTGCATTGGCCACCTTAGAGTACTTTTTGCGTTGAGCTCTGTTAGCTCCGCGAGAAGTATCTTTATATCTTCCAACATTTCTAGACTGAGCTATAAGTTGATTTCTTGTAGCTTCATCTAGCTTATATAATTCCATTAAGCATTGCTCTTGCAAAGTTTGCCTTTTCATATAGCTCTTTGTCCTTTCGACTTTTATTTACGTATAATTTAGCAAATGATTATTAGATTTAATAAAAATAAAAGGCTTAATAGTAAGCCTTTTATAATTTTAATTTTATGTAATATTTAATAAGCTGGCCCAGGTATAAGCTCCACAGCAGCCATCCACAGTAAGCCCTTTATCTTTTTGATAATTTTTCAATGCATTATAAGTATTGTTGCCGAAATCCCCGTCAGCACCGGCTTTACCACATGAGTATCCGTAGCTAATAAGCAGTGTTTGCAGTACTTTAACAGTATTATTTTTCATACCAGGTGATAGCACGGGCAGGTTAACCGTGGTTGTATTGGCTTCTTTTTTTGATACTTTAAAATAATCTGCAATAATTTTAGCTTCTGCCTTAGCTAGTTTATCAAGGTTGGAATCAACTAATAACCATTTGGTCGCTTTAGTATTTGTATGAAAGCTGTGCTCAAGTATTATCCCCGGTACACCAACGGCTACAGCTCCACTAATAACACTGTAATAATCCCAGTTGCCTTTTTCTGACTTTCTTGACATAATACGCCCACTTTGTTTATTTTTCATTGCTTGCTCAACACATTTAGCTAGTTTCTCTCCAAGCTCGTCAGCACTTCCATTAATTGGCACAAAAGCTACTGGGTAATCAACTGACTCGCTATTTGCTGCATTTGAGTGGATGGAAAGAAATAAATCACAACCTTTTGAGGCTTTACCTCTAGCAGTTAGTCCAAGGTCTTGCTTTTGTCTTGCACGAGTAGTGTATACTTCGATGCCGTAAGCTTCTAAATGTTTCTTTAACCTTAAGTGTAGCTTCCACGCCATATCAGATTCATAATATTTTGAAACAACTGGACTTTGATTATACTTCCCGTAATGTCCAGCATCAAGACAGACTTTTATTTTTGACATTTAATACATCTCCTTACTAATAAAATATAAAAGAAAATATCTGATCTTATTTTCATAAGATCAGATATTTTTATTATTTAATTTTAATTGGGCCAATTAATTTTGCCTCTAATATTATAATATTTAGCCGGCATTTGCCCTGGCGCCATTATCATTTTACTGAAGTCAAGCTTGCCGCTTTCAGAGCTATAAACTTCTTCAACGAAATCAAGAGCCTTAAGAGCTCTTACAGCTCTATCGATATCAGAAGCTTTCAAATTGTAAATAAAAAACATTCCGTTATCCTGCACAATTGGTTGAGTGCCTGCCACCTGTGCAATTTGAATCTCAACATTTCGTCTCGTTTTAGCGCTTAATTGCTCTTCTAAAGAAAGTCTCTTAGAAGTAAGCTCATTACGATACTCTTTTAATTGGTCTAGGTAGCCCTTATTACGAAGCTCTTTAAATGCTAGATTCTCTATCGAGTATTCGCCCTTAGAGATGCCTTTTTTACGGAGCTTTTCATAAATATCCTCGAGCATTTTTACAACTTTTTTCTCGTCATTGAGTTTATCTGCCTTAATGTCATCGATAAGTTCCTTACAGTCTGTTTCCCACTTATCAACTAGCTCATCAAGAGCTTCTTTGTCATACTCTGGGATTTCTTCTTGTACGGGCTTTTTGATCCACTTATTTTTCTTTACAGAGTATACACCATTACTAACTCTTACGCTATCCTCTGTTTCAATAAAAATTTCAAGCGGAATATCATAAATAGTTATATCTAGATTTTTATTAAAGATACTTCTGTAAGCACTGTATATTGCCGCGGCAAGATCAGCTGGGTAATCAACAGCTTTAGTATTTGCTAGAATGTGTAAATCAATATCGCTATTTTTTGTATAATTATAGCTAGCATTCGATCCAATGAAAAGAATATCGTCAACTTTTATTTTAACATCCTGCTCTTTAAGATCAGCTAAAAATGTATCAACAATTTCTAACATTTTATCACGTACCTTATCTTTGAGCACTTCATCTTTTGTAAAGAGCTTGCTGTTTAGCTTATCATGCTTTTCAATAGCCTCAGTAAGAGGTTCCTGAGCTACTTCATCAAGCTGATCGATTAGCTCGGTGATCGTCACGCTATCGCACAGATTAGCAATATATTGAGCGTCTGACAACCAAATATTTTTGGCAACATTTTGTAGATCATTTGAGGAATAGCCCCAATTTTTTATGGTACGTTTTAACTGATCAATAAGCTCCTGCCAGTCAATAGCAATAGCAACAATAAGGTATGTTAAAGCCTTATCTAGCTTTGGGGTCGGTATTGCACCTTTTCTTTTAACTTTACTATAAGAAGCTACAGACTTTTCGTATTTAGCTTTACTACAGTTATATGCGATACCCCAGGGAGTTTCATTAAAATGAGCTTTATTCCAAGTATCTCTTTCAGGTGTTTTTTGTTTTGCTTCATAGCTCAGTTTTGCTGTTAAAAGCTTTTCAAAATCTTGTTTTGTAGGTATTACTAACTTAGGGTCTGATATTACGGGTGCTGCCATATTAGTCCTCCTCTCCTTGTACCATTGGAGCCACAAAATGTAAATAACATGACGAGCAACATAGGCCCTTGTCAGCACTCATATAAGGCTCAGGACTTTTGCCAGTACCGTCAATAGGCTCACCACAAATACTACAATCCCCATGTTTGGCTTCTGTTAGACTTTCTCCATACACATCAACATCATCGAAGTCAAGGTCAAAAGCATCATCTAACTCGTCTTGGCTTTCTTCTAATTCAGTAGCGGAAGTCATACGATCTTCGTACTCTGTTTTAAACTCTTTTGAGTCATCGTTAACCTTAGTGAGTTTTTTGCGGTCTTCTTCTTTCTTGATAGAAAGATCATAGTCCATAACCTTAACTCTGTTTTTGTCATAAAGAATTCCATCATCATAATAGTAAATAATGTCATTATTCATGAGTTTGCTTACATCTTTATCATCACCAAGATTATTTAAAGTATACACTGAACAGTTTTGGTTGCCAAGCTCTATTAGTATTTTTAATATTTCTGCCTTATTGCTGGCAAATAGATTTTGTGGACGAACATAATACCTGCGCACGTATCTTTTAGCTTCAGTAAGCATACTCTCGCCCAGGCCTGCCCCCTCACTAGCTTCAGAATCACCGGTATCAGCAGTACCCATGGCAGTATTAAATCTATCAATATTTAAACCAATGTCTCCGGTAGTATAGCTTACAGAGTCATAGGGAGCTTTTTTAAGCTTACGTCTGTGCTTGGTCTTTGCTTCCTCTATAGACTCGTCTTCTAATTCTTCTAAAAAAAGTTTATCTTGTATCATTAGGTGCATAGTCTCCTTATGAAATATATTTATAAAGAAAATGACGGCCACAGCAAGCGGTGAAAGGCAAAGTCCGCTTTAATTGCCACAACCGTCGTATAATTTAGCAGAAATAAAAAAGCCTCGTAAATAAATACGAAGCTTTTTAGTTATTAACTATATAAATCGTCGTCTGTTAAAGGCTCACCAGTTGGTTCATCAAAGTCCACAAAGTACTCGAATGGCTCGCTTTCATCAGCATCTAGCTCTGATAAAAGATCAATGTCAGATACGTTTGAGGTATTAACTTTTGCAGGTACTTCTGGAATTATAGTAAGCTTTTCTGGTATCACAGGCTCTGGCTCAATACTTTTAGTAGGCTCAGCCGCTTCCGTGGGCTCATCTTCAAGATTTTCTAAACAGCCAACAAATACATAATAGCTAGTAAGAAGATCTTTTAATAGTTTTACTGTTTTAGCTGCGACTGCAGAATCAATTTCAATACTATTTATTTGATTCTGTATGCTTTCACTATCTTCCCAACTTTTTGTAATAAGCTCATTTATAAAGTTTTTATCAACCTTAATTTTGTCTTTAAGCACAATACTCATTTATTTAAACATCTCCTCGATTAAATGAGAACTGCTGAACTCCGCCACGTCCTTTAAGATCTCTAGGAAGTCTTGGGGCGTTATCTCCATTTCTCCAGAGATACCAAACATAACCAGGAACAGTATATGTTAATGCCTTAGACCCTTCCCACCAACCTTCCATGTCGGAGTCGGTCATGATAACAACGTTAGTTGCCTGTGTGGCAATAACATTTTTAACGATATCGTTCCAGGCTCTTGTACCTCCTTCAGCTCGTGCTGAGGCAGCATCATTAAACACATGGTTTGAGAAATAGTAGATATTAATTTTAATTTGGCCTTTTTCTTCCATGTCCACTAATGCTTCCACGGCCTTCTTACCCGCAGCTATATCCTGCTCGTTCCAGGAGCCGGACTGGTCAAAATAGAAGTCAATAATCGGGATTTTCCTATCAGGCAGCTCGTTTTTACGCTGACCTTGTTTTAGTACACCAGTACCGCTATAGCGCCTATTAATCGCAGACCAAGTATCATCTTGTACTTCATTAGTCTGTACTTGCAATGCAATAGCCCGATATAGGCTACTTAAAAACGCTTGGAAGCCTTTAAATGAGCTTGCTGCTGGCTTTTTATAAATAGCAGTTTCTTTTTCTCGAGCCTTGACTGCCTGAGTTTCAGCTCTAATTGCTGCAATATCTTCATCTGAAAGTGCTTGCTGCGTCTCTCTGCTTCCGAGGTCAGTTTTAATTTCTTGAGCTTTTAGCTTTCGCTCTTCGTCAGAAGAGAAAGTAAGATCTTTATCTCCAACAGCGCTGATAGCATCAAATACTCGATTTACCATCAAATTAAATTCTTCATCAGACAAGTCTGACAAGCTTTTTGCTTTTGCTTCAGTTAGACTCTCAAGAGCCTCGATAGCTTTTTCAAGCTCTCGGATTAGTGGTTGAGAAACATTTTTTGCTTTAGCTTTATCCAAAGCCGCTTTAGCTGCTGCCAGCGTACGCTCTCTTTTTACTCGACGTGCCTCTTGCTTAGCCTGGATTTCTTTATCCTCTGCAGAAGTTTTAAGCTCATCATCAACTAAATCTTCTTCATCAAATTCCCACTCGTCTTCTTCGACTTCCGCTTCTTCAGTCTCTTCTTCAGATTCAGTTGGGTCTTCTCCGTCAACTACTCCTTCCTCAGAAGATGCTTCGTCTTCAGTAGGGTTAGTTTCTTCAGTTGGTTCGCCCGATGTATCCGTAGTAGGAACTTCTTCAGTGTCATCAACAGTGTCGGTAGCTTCTTCAGTTTCATCTGTTGACTCGCCCGAGCTATCACTTTCCTCACCGGCTGTTTCAGCTGGCTTAGCAGATTGAGTAGAGTCTTCTTCGTCAGTGCTTGTTTGATCTGAGTCTGTCGTATTTTTGCCTCCACCATTTTGTTCAATGGGGTCTTCTGCTTCTTTATGCTTTACCTGATCCAAAATCTTTTCTTCATCTTCGATTTCGATATCATCGTCGTCATTTATAGGTATCTGTTTAACAGAAGGCTGAAGAAGATCTGGATCAATCTCCACCTCAGTATCCTCACCGCCCTCAAGGCCTCCTCCACCTCCGCCTGTGCCTCCAGTAGGCTGTGGAGCTCTAGAGGCTAGAATTGCTTCTATTGCTTCAATCGCACCACGTTTAGCCTCAGGGTTCGACAAGTCAAGCCCGAGCTGACTTAATATATCATTAATTTCCATATAATTTAACTCGCCTTTCTTGTTTCTTTATAGCGCCTTAATAGCATCACGCAATTGTTTTAATGTCTCATCGTCAAACTTCTTAGAATCTAGCTCATTAACAACTTTATTCCAAGCGTCTTTATACTCTTGAGTATTTGTTTGTCGTTTAACTTTAAATTTTTGAGGGTTGTAGTTAATATTACCAGCCAAATTTTTTAATATATCGTTAGCGATCATCTTATCTTCAGGAGTATACAAGGTACAAATTACGTCACCATCGATTGGATGAAGCACATCGACTGTTTCTTGTGGGCTTGAGATAGCAATATTGTTTACAATATCAAGTAAAAGAGCTTTTTCAGCGTCAGATGTCAAGTTGTGTAATCTATCATATAAATCTGTCACTAGTTTTTTATAAATCTTTGCCCAGTTAGCAAAATGCTTTGATTTAATAAAAAGATCTATCGGCGCCTTAATACCGGAGGGACGCTGTGCATTTCGATACGTCGCGATAACTCTAGTTTCTTCAGCAACACCGCTGCCAGTTATTTCAATCGGGTCATAAGCTATGCCGTTATTTGTACGTTTTGTCTTAGGCTGCCAGTAGGGATTACTGCGAATAGCACTGTTGATCGCAATAAGCTCTTTGGAAAGTTCATCGTACATTGCCTCCAGAGGCATAGTTGCCCAATTAGGTCTGTCCTCTTCTGTGATAAGGCCTCCAATTACTCTGCCATTGAGTGTCATTGCTTTAACAATCTTTTTATCTGCCGCCGTATAACGTTTGTTAGAGATCTCGTAGTCTTCTATAATATTTAAAAGACGGTGTAGGCTAGCACTAGCACTAATATGTGCATAAGCTTCCTCTGGGTCATGTTTGTGCAGTCTTTTAAAAACGTGCATTAAACGAATTTGATGCATCATAAGGTTATGTGCAAGCTCATGACGAAGTAAAACATCAAGCTGATTAAAAATGCCCTCGTTGGCTCCTAAAAAACCATCGCTTATAAATACCGTAGCCTCATCAAAAGAAATAGCTGCTGTAAATTCAGGATGTTTTTTAGAGTCAATAATATTAAAATCAAATTTCCAGAATCGTTCCGCGTACTTTCTATGACCTTTATCGATTAAAAGCTGACAGAGAGCTTTTTTAACTTTTCGCTCTCTGTCAGTCATAAAGTGCCTAGTTATGCCAGAAGATTCTAGTAATGCTCTGTTTATCTGCATAATCAAAATCTCCTTTAGCTCTTGATTAGAGCGAGAAATCAAAAGCCTTTATACGGTTAAGTGCATCAGCAGCGCTCACTCTAGCTGCTTTACCTGTTTTAGATGCAGTACTGGTAAATAAATCATCGTCTGCTTCTTCGCCTTCAGTACCGAAAACACTGTCGAAGTCATCAGAGTCAGCGTTAGCTGCATTGCTAGCTTCTTCAGCAGAAGTATCCGCAGTCTGTGCCGTAGCACCGCTTGCACCAGGTACCGCAACTTCTGGCTCAACCCAGCTGTCAAGAATATTGTGAATCATTTCCTTATCTTTATCTAGGAATTTTGAATATTTGTCAACCCAGTTCAGGAACTTATCTTTACTATAACCATGAGACATAAGTGCATCGGTAATTGCACGCTGATTAAGCATCTTAGCCTTGTCATTAAAGAGGTCAAGAAGGTCGTCTCTGGAGTCAAACTCAAAAGTAGGATCACCAAGAAGAGCCTCGGCTAAATTTAAGATCTTGTGATAACGTACATAGAAGAAGTTATAATTTTCATCTTCAGGCTTAAGCGCATCGATTAGCTTCTTAAGGTGGAATCTGATGTACTTAATTGCATCAGGTACCTTAGAGTCCCAGTCCATCGTATCAACGAAACGCGACATTTCTGCGTCATTAAGGTCCATAGCACCGGGGTCGGTGGGAACTGAGGGGTTGATGCACGCTACTGTAAATAAAAGGTTATCAAAATGTCTGAAGCCGTCAGGGCCATCACCATCAACAACATGCTCATTAATTAAAGAAAGTAATACTGCACGGAGCTTAGGCGCTGCACGGTTAAACTCATCAAGGAAGAGCACAGACTTTTCTTTATCAAGTGCATCTAATGACTTAGAGAATGAACGTGTGACTCTGTGTACAGGATTTCCGTTAGCATCCTGCTCCACCGTATCAACAGGGAAACCATTAAGAATTGCACCAAGGTCATCATTTTTAGCATTAAGATAAAAGAGATTTACACCTCTATCTTTTGCCCACTGCTTAGTGATACCGGTTTTACCAGAGCCAGGAAGTCCGGTAATAAGAAGGTCAACACCATCCGATGTTCCAGCTGCGTGTGCAGCCATAGCATTGGCTAAACAGTCGTCAAGTTTATCAGTAAGCTCACTCGCTACGTCAAGAGGCGCCCAAGCAGCTGCATCAAGGCCTTTCGCGTGAGTTTTAATTTCAGTAGCAACAGTTTTTGCTTTCTCGTCAGAATAAGTTTCTTTTCCATCAGAAGCTTCTTCAGCTGCGTCCTGAACAGCATCAGCAACTTCTTTCACAGAAGCAGCAAGAACATCATCAATTGCAATATCTTCTTCAGAGGACTCTTCTGCATCCTCAACAATTATCTTATCAACTTCAACCTGCTCTTGAAGCTTAATATTTTTCTTTATCTTCATTTTACGTTATCCTCCAATTAATCTCTTCTCATCCAAGTATGAAGCTCTTCAAGCTCTTCTTTGGTACAATTTTCTGTAGCTTTTTCCCAGCCACCGGAAAGATCTTCATTGACAGCTGCCGACTCGTTAAGGGTTTTAGCACTAACTGCGACTACACCAAACTCAGTTCCAACAAGGAAATATCCATTAGGATCTGCCTTCATTTTAGCTACATGAATATTTTGAATATTAGCAGGAACTCGTCCAGCAGCAATAATTTTATCCAAGAAAGCCTGTGCATCATTAGGATCATCAAAATAACAGGTGCAGTCTGTATAACCATTACCACTACTGATAAAAATCTTATTAGTATTTCCAGTTGCGCCAGAAGAGTTTAGAGGCTTAATAAACACGTTAGGAGTGTTTTTACCAATCTTGTCGGCAATAATCTTATAAATAAGGTTAGTGTCTGCTATTACTTTATCACCAGGATTTCCCTGAAGATCTCGTACATTGCCAGACTGAGGTCCCGAGGACTTATAGCCGTTTTGAGGAGCACTTGCGGTAGTACTTCCTGTAGTGCTTCCTGTAGCAGCTGTTGTAGCTTTGGAAGTACTTTTAGCAGCTCTTGTTGGTTTATCCTGAATAGCAGAAATATATCTGCCGTATTTATAAACAGCTTCACCTAATAGAGTTTTCTTGAACTCATCCACCTCATAAGGTGTTTTTAAAGTGTCATCCCAGTAAAGCTCAAGCAGCTCTGCTGCATAAACAATAGCCTTGGCATAGCCCTCAGCTTTAAAGCGTGCTTCGTTTCTGTGAACTGGTCCATAGGTGTGCATAGTGTTAAGTGCCTGGTCAATATCTGTAAAGTCTCTCTTTACTAGCTCATCACAAATAACTTTAGATGCATCTAAAAATTGACTATAGTTAAAAGCGTATGGTAAGTCTTCATTCGCCTGTTTCGTTTGAAGGCCGCCAGCAATTAATATATAACGTATCTGTCGTTTAGCCTTCGTTTCCGCTTCAGGCGTAGTAAAAATCTTAGGCATTAAGTTAATCTCCTTTATTTCTATTTTTCAATCAATTAATTTAGCAAATTAAAACAAATTTTCTATTTAATTTATTAGTCAATGCTGATAATGCCTCGACATTGTGGGTACTTTGGACAACCATAAAACAGTTTTCCAAAGCGGCTTCGACGCACGACCATTGGACTACTACACATTGGGCAAAGTTTTTCCTCAATCTCGTCAGCTAATCCTGTTTCTTGATTTGTTTCAATAGTTTCTGTTAAATCTTTATAAAAGCTATTCATATAATCAAGCCAATTAAGTTCACCAGAAGCAATTTTATCTAGCTGCTCTTCCATAGCTCTAGTATAATTTAAATTAATTAGCTTTGGAAAAGCTCTCTTACAGTATGCAGCCAGCTGAAGTCCTCTGCTTGTTGGTACGATTTGTTTATCCTCCAGCTCAGCATAGCCTCGTGTTGGACTTAGGATAGTTTCCACTATAGTGGCATAAGTTGACGGTCTTCCTATATTTTTAGTTTGAAGCTCTTTTACAAGAGAGGCCTCAGTATATCTAGGCTTAGGCTGTGTGAGTTTTTCTTCTTCTTCAAGTTTTGTGTTTTCTAATACTTCGCCAACTTTAAAGGCTTCTTTAACAATCTCATCTGCATCGTCTCGATAGGAATAAATTGCTCTAAAGCCAAGATCTACTAATACTTTTTCTGATAACTCAAATTTATGATCATTATTATTAATAGTATTAGTTGTTTCTGAATATACTGCATTTGGCATTACAGCTGCAATCGTTCGCTGCCATATCAGAGTATATACTTTTACAGCTAAGTTATTTGTTTCTTTTTGTGCAAAGATCTCAGGCGTTAAGGCTGGGTCCGTAATACGCAAGCACTCATGACCATTTTGAGTAATTGCTCCAGTAGCTTTCTTCGCTCTTAAGCCTTTGTAGTTTCCGTAAGTACTTGCAACATAAGTCTTAAGCTCTTCCAAAAATTCCGGCGACATATCAGTATCGTCTGTACGCATATAAGAAATTTTACCGGCCTCATAAAGTTTTTGAGCAATACTCATTGCATCTTTTACTTTGAGCCCAAGTCTTGCAGAAGCTTCTTGTTGAAAAGTAGCTGTACAAAAAGGTGGCTTTGGGCTTTCATTTCGTTTTGTCTGTGAAACATCTTCAATTATGTAATCACTATGTTGGCAATTATATTTTATAGTTTTTATTTCAGAAGCATTTTTTATTTTATCAAATTTTTCATTTTTATAACCTATGTACTTAGCCTTAAAATCTTTACCATTTTTAGTAAAGTTTACATAAAGATTAAAATACTTTTCGGGTATAAAATCTAAAATTTCATTTTCTCGATCTGCTACTAGCATAAGCCCAACAGACTGGCACCGGCCAACTGACTTTGCTCCAATGTGTTTTTTAGCTTCTGGCGACAGTCCATAACCCAAAAGTTTGTCTGTACATTGCCTTGCTTTTTCCGCAAACACCAAAGTTTCTTCGAACTCAACCGGATGCTCAATAGCGTGTAAAACTGCTTTTGGCGTAATCTCATGCGTAGTCATTCTAGCAGCTTTACTCTTTGGTATACCTGTGTATTCAAGCAGGCTCCAAGCTATATAAGCTCCTGACCGGTCAGGGTCTGCAGCCAGATATATTTTATCCGCCCATTTTACCTGTGCTTTAATATCTTCAACAACTTTATACTTATCATCGGCAATTTTTAAATTCATTCTAAAGCTGTCATCAGGGTATATGCCGGAGTTAAATGCTTTTCTGTTGCCATCAGCCAAAGTTAAGATATGCCCTACACTAGCAATAACTCTAGCATTAGTATACCCTGCATCTTTAAGTATTTTAGTAATTACTTTTGCCTTGTGCGGAGACTCAACAATTACCAATATTTTGTCAGTTTTGTTCATCGCTTTCATCCTTATTTAACACTTGAGACTCGAGCAGTTGCCTGATTAAGGCTGAGATGCTGAGAGATCGTTTAAAAGCTTCCACTCTTAGCGCTTCTCTAAGCTCATCGGATATCTCAAGGCTTATCATTTTTTTAGCCATAACAGCCTCCATTATTTCTTACTAACCTTTTGTATAAAGTTTTTAAACTCTGCTTTATGCTGTAGGGCTTCGGCCTTACCTGCGTTAAAAATAGCCTTATTTGCTGCCTTCTTTGCTTTGGCACGCTTAGCCGTTTCTGCCTCCGGCTCAATAACAGCATTACGACCATTGATAACACCTTCAGTAAATTTCAATTGATCAAAGTACTTTTTAGCCTCTTCATCAGCAGAAATTGTTTCGTTTAGTGCTGCTAATCTGGTAGGCAAGAAAGTATCTTTATAAAAGGGAATAATCTCAGCCAAGTCAGAATCTTCAATCTTTCCGTCTTCTTCGATGTCGGAAACAAGCCCAAGTTCACTAGGAAGTACTCCATCAAGAATTTGCGCCTGCTGATCAAACATACTTGCAGCTACGCCAATAAGTTTATTATCTTCATATTTAAATTCGTCATTGTAATAAACTACTGTAATTTCTTCAGGTCTGCCTATTACTACTTCCTTACCGGGCATGGATGCACAAGTTTCAATGACAATATTTAAGCCTTTCTTTTTTGTAATAATAGGATTAATAAATGTTTTAATCTGATCATTAAAACGCAAGCAGAAAATACGCTTATTAATACCAATTTGAGGTGCAGATAACGCCAAAAGCTCTGAGTTCGCTTCCATAACCTCTTTAATTTTTTTAACAATCTCTTCGCCCTCTTCTGTTTTAGCTCCCTGCTCAGTTAGAAAAGTTAGGGGTTCAGACGGAACCGAGAGCGCGTCAATATCATAAATAATTGATTCCATTTTAAGTCTCACTTTCTTATTTTTAATAAATTTAGCCAATAATAAGCTATTAATTTAATAAATTATTAATTTAATAGTTTTTTGAAAGGCGAGCTTTTATTGCTCGCCTTTCTTTTTAAGCGCTTTTAGAGCTGCTTTGAAATGAATAAGTGCATCAGAGTTTTCTTCTTTAACAGAGTCAATATCCGCACCGAGCTTTTTAAGCTCCTCTAAAATTACTGCATACTGTTTTACGTAATCAGTTTTCTTAGATTTACGATTAGGCATTTCTAAAAGATACATAATATAAACTAGCCTATGATAGTTAATTTCAAGGCTGGCCACATTATCAAGAGCTTCCTGCATTTGCTCTTGTGTTATATAACCTTCTTTAAGTGCTTCTTCAAAATCTGCTAAGTTTTGTTTTTCTTCAAGGTACTGTGCAAGCATCGTGAAGAAATATTGCTGAACATCTTTCTTTGCCATGGTTTCTCCTTAAGCATTTTCAAAATATTGCTGAATAGCGGGGAATGCTTGCCAGGCTTCGTATTCCGTTATTTCCACTATTGAATTAATTTCTTTTCTAAAATCATTTATAAATTTATCGATTTCTTTTTTAATGCTAAGCTCTTTATAGTCCATCTTTTTATAAGAAACTGTAAAATCGTTTATCAGTATCTCAATGTCTGGACATACTGGACCAAACTTGATAATGGATGTTTTACCCATAACTGTTTTTAAGATAATATAGTAGTCATCCAGTTTTACGTTAGTACACTTTAAAGCGGTATTGCCGATATCAACTACATCAATTGAATCGGTAAAAGTTCGTTGTGCTGAATACTCAAAAATCATTAAATATCTCCGATCTTAAGATAGTACTCATCTTTCTGAAAATCTGCAATCAAAAATAACATGTACTTATCATTGTCCTCTTCGAGCTCAAAGTAGTTAGTAATTTTTACAGTTGCATCATTGGTATTTGTACCAAAAGTCGGATATTCCGTATCAATTGCATTTTTACTTAGCTTAGTATACACCCTAGCGTACTCATCACTGTTTTCGATCGGGATAATATAAAATTTATTTTCATATCTTCCTGTCGCGTCAATTTCAAGTCGCGCTAAAATATTTTTTATATCATTTTTAACCATTGTCTTCCTCTTCCTCAGTAAAGTCTGCTTCAATTATGTCAGTATCCGTAGGTGTTGACTGCGCTTTATTGATGCTATTAAGTATATCAAGTACTGCATTTTTAACCTTTTCACGGGAGTCTCTATTAAGGTTATTTCCGACATTAACCTCTGTCTGATTGATCTGAATAAGCTGTGGAATTTCCTCAATCGTTTCGGCTTGTTTTAGATTCTTTTCCATCAGATCTTGAACAACCTTCATGCCATCTAACATTTCTTTATTAGAAATTTCATCAGGTCTTTGTGATATTCGCTGGAAGAATTGGTCTGTAAGCATATCTTGTACATCACTTAGCTTGCTTACTCTTGCTAGTTGCTTCTTACGCTGAATATCATTAAATTGCTGTTCAATAGCCTGCATTTTTTGTCTGTCTCGCTCAAAAGTAAGTTCACTGACTAATCTTTGCGATTCAGCACTTAAAGTGGCGTGCGCTTCTGCTAAACCCGTTTCAGAAATCGGTGCCAAAGAGGTCTCTTCAGAAATGTCTTCATTTTCCTGGTTTTGATTATCTTTGGTTTCTTCTAGCATTATTAAAGCACCTCTTCGCACATTGCTAATAGTTTATCGGAAAAAATCTGATCCAGCACAAGCTCAAGGGGGTCGATTTGATAGTCGAGAGCTCTCTTAATAGCCGCCTTCAGGTCTTTTCCAGGAATAAACTTACATTGCATATCCACTAGATTTACACTTAAGCTGCCGATGCCAATCCCGACCGTTGTTTGAGTTTCCCCTCTAGTTTTTGCTTCACTAATAGCGCTTCCTATACATAAACATGCTTTAGCTACTAGCTCATTTGATACTTTAGTAGGCAGTCTGAGTAAAGTATTTACATCTGTTACTATATTTGTCTGTGTTGCCATAGTATGGTCCTTCCTTTATCTATCTATCTGTTTTAAAATTTTTATCGGATCTTTGCCGTTTAAATTCCATACGCTCTTTAAAATCTCATTAAAGTAAGCTTCGTAAGATTTATCTAGTTTATACTGAATGCAATGAGCCATAATTTCAAGAGGCTCATATTTATTAGTAAAAATATCTCTAATAAATGAAACACGTGTTTCAAATGTACGCTGATTTCTATCAAATTTTGGCATAATTACCTCTGAAGCTGGCTTCTGTCAATATTATACTGTTTCATAATCGGCAATAGCTGAACATAAAGATCGGTAACTTTATCCATCTCTCTTTTTGTTAACTTACCAAGCTTATTCTGAGCTGCTACAAAAGTATCCCCGTCAAGATTAATATACTGATACATCAGTAAGGCATTGGTTACCACTGCTAAATCTGACTCAGTGGGAAACTTGATTGTTCGACCTGCAAAGTATGTAAGTAGACGCGTCATATTTGCACCGTCAAGCAAGTAACAAAGCTCGCTAGTTACCGCGTACTCCGGAATCTCCTGTACTTTAAAAAGCACAAAAAGCATGAGTGAATAAATATCTGACAAATGTAGGTTATTTATATCTTTCTTAGTGCTGCTCTTCATAATAATTTTCCTCCCAATTTGACTGCAAAATAGCCTCTAATGTCTCATCTGTAGGGCTAGCTTCTCTGCAACATTCCATGATTTCAAGCTTGATTGCGGTAAAGTACTCTTTGACTAGAATTTTAACATAATTAGTCATATTTTTAGGCAAATGCCACAAAATAATACTTTGCTGGTCGGTCACAACTAATTTCTTTTTTGTTTGTAAAATATTAATACTGTTTAACAAAATTGAGATCTTTAAGTTTTTATACTCAGGTGTTGCAGGCCCAAAAGGTGACTTTTCTAGCAAATCGCTTAGTAATTTACCCTGCTGCTTTAAAGCCTCATGCAAGTATAAATTAAGCTGTGTAGCTATATCATCTGAGTCCATTGCTTCGTTTTTAAGTTGCTCTTTATATGCAAAAGCATCGAACTTCTTAGAGACAAACTCTTCTTCAATAATTTCTTTAAATGTTTCTCGCTGATACTCGATTTTCATCGGGTAAAGTAAAGCTTTCGTGTAATTTAAGCAAGATTTAATCGGCTTAATCTGTTTACCCTTAATAACTTTACCTTGATTCAAATAATTTTTACGTAAAGCTAAAAACAAACGAGTTGCAGCATAAAAAGCATAACCGTCGTAGTCTTCAAACTTTTTAAACATGCACTTTTTAATTGCTAGCGCTTTTACTAATAGCCAAAGATAATTATAAATTGTAGCTTCAATCTCAGGGTAGTCTCCGGGATTAGCTATCTTTGGTACATTCTCGTCAATATAAATACATAAATCCGTAAACTTAAGATCGCTGGGCTTTTTGTATAACATTTAGTTTTGTCCTTTCTTTTAATAATCGAACAACTCGCTAATGCCTTGAGTGCTCTTTACTATGGTTATTTTATGATCAATCGGAATTTCCAATGTTTCGTCATGATGTGAAATGATAAACACAGACTCAACTGTTTGCAAAGTATGTTCAAGAAGATTCATTACTGCTTTGCAGCTCTTCTTATCAAGAAAGTCTGTTATCTCATCCAGCACTAAAATGTTTGCATTCAAATCAAGATACGTTATTAGCATATCTCGAATAGCTAACTGTAGAATCAGGTCCACTCTTTGTTTTTCTCCGCCAGAGAGCAGATCAAACATTTTATTACAGTAAGTAATATCAAGTGAGTTTCCATTAAGGCTTAGAGAAAGCTCTTTTGTTCCGAAAACAACTTCACAATACTCTTTTGCTTTCTTATCAAGATACGTAATAATATTTGTAAGCAAATAACCTCTAAAATCTCGCTTGACTAATGTGTCCATTTTCTTAATCACTGCGAGGTGCTCGAGTAATTCATTTTTAGCACTAGTTGTTATATTTATTATATTTGTAATTGAAGCAATCTCTTGCTCATACAAACTAATGTCACTTTCTAGCTTGCTCGTATACTGTGCCCAGTGTTGCTGATCATACAACTGCCTATTAATTTGTGTCTGTATATTTTCAAGCTGATACTTAAGCTGATTTTCCTGGTCACGCTTAGCCTTAACCTGGTTTCGTACGTGTACTGTGTTTGCATTAGCACTGTCTAGCTTTTGTTTGTGTCTGCCGTCAATTTCAATTAAGTATTGCTGATGAATCGCATTAGCTTTACTGAAATTTTCAGTATTAACTTTAAGCTGTTCGTCTAATTGCTGTACCTCTAATTCTTGCTGTGCCGTACTTGGCTTTTGAACATTCGGCAGCTTCTGACCACACGTAGGACACATATCTGTAATAGCTTTTAACTTCTTAATCTCAGCTAATAAAGTCTGTCGTTTTAGAGTTAAGGTATTTTTCTCAACAGAGAGCTCGCTGTATTTTTTATTATACATTGCAAGCTCTTCGGCATTTTCAGCCGCCTTAGCTTCAGTAAGACGTACAAGCTCATCTGACATCGCTTGAAGCTGCGCTTCCAAGGTATCTCCTTCAACTTTTAAGCTACTTAACTGACCAGATAAAGCAGTCTGCTCTGCCCCTAACTGATTTAAAATAGCACTAAAGTCTGGTATACTTCGCTCAGTGAGCTCTTTTTTAAGTCCTGTTAACTTATTATTACTGATATTAAGTTGAGTATTATTTGCAATTAAACTATCTTCGTACTCTCTAATTTTTATTGAAAGCTCTGTTTGTCTGTTACAAATTCTGCCCTTAAGGTCTTCTATCATGAAGTCGGACTTGGTGAGCTTTTCAAGCAGTTCCTTACGCCCGCTGGGACTAAATGAGGAAAATCGAGTTATATTTCCCTGCCCCATTATAATAGTGGAAGTTATAAGGTCTTTTGTAACCTCAGGTAAAACCTCTGCTAATTTCTTCTCTGACTCTCTAATACCCTTACCACTGATATCAATATCATTTTTAATAATTTTCATATCAGTTTTTGGTGTAAGTACTCGAGTAATTATATATCGATCTTTATTATAATGAAATTCAAGCTCCACCCAACAATCAGTTTCTTCAACATTAATATTTTTTAATCCAGATTTAATTCCGCCGATTGTTTCTCCTGTAAGGGCATAACAAATAGCACTAAAAATCTGACTTTTACCGCTGCCATTACTTAAGGCACCATCTTTTGCACAATTATTTTGGCCTGAGACCAGGCAAAAGCCCTTATTCTGAAGATCTAGCTCTGTATGAGCATAGCTTCCAAAATTATGTACGGTTATTTTTTTAAACTGAATCATCTAACTCCAACCAATCCTCCATATTGTGCTTAACCAGCTCACAAAAATTATTCCAATGAAACACTTTTTGGCTAGTACTTAGACTAGCTTCATATTCAGCCACTGCTGTAATAATTGTTGTCAGCTTGGTATTTGTTTTATTAATTTTTTCTAAATCATCGTCTGCCACCAAAAGCATTGAATCCCTTAAGTATCTTAAGTGCTCTACAAAAATGCTTAAACCAGTAGATTTTGACTGAAGAAGAGATTTGTTTAAAGTATTAAAGCTCTTTTTATAAGCCTTATTTAACTGTTTAATCTGTTGTCTTTCCATATTATATTATACGATAAATTAAATAAATAAGTTTTTTGTAAAAAGCTTATTTACAGACCTCGGCTATCTCCTCTTCTAAAATGGTATTATTTTCAATAGTCGCTTTGCAGTATTCGATAAAGCGAGCAAGATGATCCACAGAGAGATCAATTTCTTCTGCAGCCTCAATATTTTCTGTGTAATTTTTAGTAATAATGAGCCTTGACTCAACTACATTATTCAGCGTGCCGATTTTTTGTTTGACTTGCTCAACTAAAGCTTGTTCACATTTAATAGACAATACAGCATTATTTTTAAGTTGGTCTAAGCAGTATATATCACTTTCACTATCAATTTGAAGCTTATAAAAATTATAGGCATAAGGATTCTCAATGTAAGTCAATGATAAATCTTTAGTATCAAGTATTGCTATATTATGCTTATACTGGAGCGCATTTTCTCCAAAATCTTTGCCAGTTAAATTACCGAGATTAATAACTTTCTCAGTTAATGCTTGGCCGTTGTGCAAGTGGCCATTGCAGAAGATTGAACAATTTGCTTCAATTTCTTCAAGGCTAAAACCTGTTTTTGTTACTACTGGGCCAAGTTGAATACCACTAATATCGTTATGCGATAAAATAACTCTAGGCTGATCAGGTAGGCGCTCTGGGAAGTATTCAGATAAAGGTTTTCTATCACAGTCAGTAATATAGGGAAGAAAACATATATCACAATTATCCAACATAAGCATTTGAGGACTATCAATGATTACATGCCTGTCTGCAAGAAGCCTATTTACTGAGCTAAAAGTAAGTGAGCTATCTGACGCATCATGATTTCCGACTAGATGATAATGCATTATATCAGACCACTTAATCTCATTGCATGCGGTAATTGTTTCACTGGTAAGATCAGGTCTGTCGAAGAAGTCGCCGAGATTGACAATATAATCACAGCTAAGCTCTTCAGCTTTTCTCTCAAGCCAATTTACAGACTCAATGCAGTTTTCAAGCCTACTTGGGTATTTCGTACCCCATTTATTTATAATACTTGCTCTTGGGCACATATGCAAGTCAGTAAAAAGTAAAATTTTCATTTAATATTTCCTTTACAAACTATTTTACTATACTTTATATTATACAATAAAAATATAAGAAAAACGGTCTTTTAAAAGACCGTTTTAGATGATTAGCTAATATATGTGGCGGCAATTTCAGCCATTCTTGTAAGTGTTACCAACGGATAAGCTCTCATTACTTCGTGGATATCCGGATCAAAACTCTGTGGACTTGCATGAAGAATTGCTTCAATTTGTTCATCAGTCAAATCAACATACTTCTTAATCTGCATATAAGAACTTAAGCCAGCATTACCAAATACAGGTCTTGCGTTAGCTTCACGTGTTTTATAGGCGGGCACAGTAGCCCACTGACCAGTAGTATCATCTTTAACATTTTTCATATAAGCTTCATACATAGTAGCCTTATAAATATCTTTAAGCAAAGCTACCTTAATAACATCTTCCTCAGTATACTTGCCGGGATAATAAGCATTACATAAAACTCCAAGCTCATGTGCTACAATAAGAGCATGCTCACAAAGTCCGCCAGGATAAGCTCCCATGTACTGAGTTGAAGCGGGCTTATTAAAGTAATCAATCTCATCCAGAAATTTATTAAGTTCCGTAAGCTCGATATTAAGCTTAGAAAGCAGCTCCATAAACTTAATTTCGTTATTATTCTTCTGCTCCATTGTTAGCATATTAATTTCCTCCAAAATCAGCTAAAATAGTTTCTATCAAAGAATTTATCATTTTCTTCGTACACTTTTGAGTACAGTTTCCGGCTGCAAAGCACTTAGGTACTAAAGTTGACTCAAGCTTATTATCAGTTTCAAGATAGCCTGCTTCGTCAGCTTTAATTAGACCAGCTCGAGCTGGTACACAAGCAGTATCAGGGCTAACATCAGTTTTAACATAAACGGCCGCACAAAGTACTGTTGAGTAATTATCAAGCTCAACGTTAATTAGTGTTTCATCATAAGCTGAAACTTTCTTAATGTGTGTATTAGGCAATACTACAATATTCGAAGACTGCTTAAGTAATAGCTTTTTATTTACAGCCTCAGAGCATTTACCAGTGAACTCATCAAGGCATAAATAAACGTATTTATATTTCTTTGCAACTTCAAAAGCCATTGTAATATCCGCTTCCTTATTTACTAAAACAATAGCAGGCAGCTTCTTAGCTTCCTTAGGAATATCAATAGTTGTATTAAAAACATTAGGTACTTTTTTATTATTAACTAGAAGTGGTGCATACTTTTCACCGACCGCAAAAACTAAATGAGTCGCATAAAGCCTATTTCCACTCTTTAAATAACAACCAAAAAGTCTGTTTTTATAATCAGTTAGTATAGCTTCATCTTTAATATATTCGACATTTATAAAATCTGGTGTGGTTGACGCCTTAAACTCTCGGCTAATAAAAGCAATCTTAATATTAATATTTGCAGAAGCAATACTTTTTACTAGCTGATTTCCGTCTTTACTATCGCCAATTATAATTAAATCATATTGATAATTCATTTATAACCTCCGTATATCTCATATTATATTATACAATAAAAAGAGCCTATTTTTCACAGGCTCTTATGTAATATTAAGCTGACTTTGTGCTGTTGCCGCCTGCCTAAGTTGGCTAATAATAAGCTGGCGATCGACACTAATATTTTCAAGGCCTTCCCATTTACATAAAGTATCTCTAACACTATCACCAGACTTTTGCCAAGTACTAAAGTAAGGACAAATAGCCTCAGGCTTTGTTTCTAAAATGCTTGGATTATTAAGCGGGTTATACTCACACCAATGACAAAGAGCTGACACTGTAGGTCTAAAGTTTTCATTCTGAATTCCCTTAAATAACTTATCTAAAACCTCTCTGCCTTCTTCAACAATATTATCAGATAGTGCAGGCTGGACAATATCGCATAAAGGAAGATCGTATTCACATTTAATTTTATCAAAAGGCACTTCCCAAAGTTGCTGAGCGGCCATCATATATACAGCAAACTGAAGAGGTGCTTTTAACTCACTATTTTGAGCCGGCACACTCCAGGTTTTAATATCTTGAATTAGAATTTCGCCTGTTTCAACATTTAAGAAAGCTCGGTCGATAGATCCATTAAATGAATGTACTCCATCGTAGTCATATTCAAATTTCTGCTCAATACCAATAATCACTAACTTAGGGTTAGCCTTTAAAAACTTTTCAAGTCGATAAATAGCAGAGTCAATATATAAATACATTTTATCACGATATGTACGACCCGACTTATCAGGTTTACAAAAATCATTCGGATATTTTAGAGCAAGCTTTCTGCTCCCAATTATAAAATGATTTTTAAGCGCAATATATAGACAGATTATCTGGATTATATACTTTTACAGACCTTTTGTTGGTCAAAAAATGGTCACGCCTTCAAGAAGTTCTGCAGATCCAGAATCCAATTGGGAGAACGCATACCAACTGTACGGAACTCGCCATTACGATATTCTGCAACTTTTACAAAACCGTTATCGTTATCATAGAACTC
>CALCHR010000171.1 GCA_937901185.1 uncultured Bacteroidales bacterium | reverse complement strand
TTCACTTGCCCGCCCGCCATCAATGTGGCGCGGTCGCGGGTATAGAGTGTGTATTTGCCGGCGGCTTGGGGCGTATAGTGGAGTTCGCTCAATACGCCTTCGCCCTCTACGTCTACCTTCTTTAAGCGAGTCTTCGCAGAGTAGGTGCCGCAGGGAATGCGATAGGCAGCGATGGCTGCACACACATCGTCGTCTTCGGGCACGGAGGGAGCGGGTCCAGTTTCGGAATAGTTGATTTCGTTAATTTCCCAGTAGGAATTGCCGCGGCCGGTCTTGATGTAGTAGGCCACAACGCCTGTAGCACCTTTGTTCAAGCCGAGGGTGGCGTCGTTGTTATAGTCTATGCCGTCCTGGTCGTTAGAGGCGAGGAAGTAGGTAGTACCTGAGCCGGTGGTGCCGGCGCCGGTGCTGATGACGAACTCTACGGGATCGGTGCCGAGCGATACCAGCGAGCTGAGTTCAATCTTTGTGCTCTGCATGTAAGTATCTGTGCCCACGTTCTTCACATAGTAGCAATCGGCTTTGCCTGTGGGAATCAACTGCCAAACGTAGGCGCCATCTTCGCTATTGAGTGCGCCGATACCCATATTGGAACCATTAGCGTAGATATAGGAAGAGGTTTCGCCGTTGCGATGGATGGTGTAGTATTTATTTTGCTCAAAGGCCTGTGCGCTTATGGCCATCACCAACAGAAGGAGCGTGAATATCTTTTTCATAGGAAAATCTTTTTTTGAAACAATTAAAATATTCTGATTCTCTGTGGTTTATCTCTTTGAGCTTTCGCCGGGCATCTGCACCTTGAAGAGGTCGCTGCTGGTGTGCTCGCGGTTCATTATCTCTACCATTTGTTTCACCACTTCGGGATTCTCGGCTGCCACGTCATTGTCTTCATGCACGTCTACAGAGAGGTCGTAGAGCATGGCGGTGCCGTTTTTCACCACGAGCTTCCAGTCGCCCATGCGGAGACCCAACATGTTGGTCTCGTGGAATTCCCAGTAGAGGAACTCATGCTTTTCCTGCTCGGCGTCGTTGCCGCGGAGCGTTTGGTTGAAGGAAACGCCGTCGAAGTATTGCTTGCTTGTGCTGGCTTTACGGCTGTAGGCATCGCCGTTCAGTCCGGCATAGTCGAGCAAGGTAGGCATGAGGTCGTAGAAGGCCAACTGGTGGTCGTTCACCGTACCTGCGGGCACGCCGGGACCTTTGGCAATGAAGGGCACGCGGATGCCGCCTTCGTGGGTGGAGCGTTTGGTGCCGCGCAAGAGTCCGTCGCGGTTGAACCAGTCGGGGTCGGCGCCGCCTTCTTCGTGCGGGCCATTGTCGGAGGTGAAGATCACGAGTGTGTTATCTGCCAGACCTTTCTCTTCGAGCTTAGCAAAGATTTCGCCCACTTGTGCATCGAGGCGGGTAATCATGGCTGCAAACTGCGCATGGCGGTTGGAGTTCTTATAGTACCATGAACCGAAGGCGCCGCCAAATCCGCTGTCGTCGCACTTGAAGGCTTGGGTGTACTTCTGCAAGATGCTGTCGTTGGGCTGCCACAACTCTGCGTGGGGCAGTGTGTAGGTGAAGATACCGAGGAAGGGCTGATCGTCGGATTGACGGTCTATCCAGTCGAGCGCATAGCGGTGAATGAGGTCGGCGGTATATTGCGCACGGTTCTCATAATCGGGATTGCCGGAAGAGACGTCGCGGTGCTGGATGTTCTGCTTGAGGGTATCTACCACGATGTGCTTATCGCCATACTTCTCGGGGTCGTAGCGGTTGAGGAAGTTGGGATAGTAGGTGTGGGCCTGGAACTGACAGATGTAGCCGTAGTAGCAGTCGATGCCGCGCTTGTTGGGCAAGGAGGCGCTACTGCTTGTGCCCGAAGCGCTGGTGATGGTGTTGCCGTTGGCGTCCACCTTGTAGGTGTCTGGATAGTTAAGATTGTAGTAACCGCCGGCCCACTTGCCAAACATACCGGTGGTATAGCCGGCTTCTTTGAAGAGCTCGGGGATAATCTTGTGGGTATTCTTATAAGGCTCTTGGCCGATGATGCGATAGTCGGGGTTGTTGCCAAACATGTTTTCCTGGCGGGCGCTTTGCCAATATTCGCGGTTACCGCGCACATGCACGTGACCGGTGTGCTGGCCCGTCATGAAGCTGGCGCGGGAGGGCGCACTCACAGGACTGCCGGCGTAGGCTTGTGTGAAGCGCATGCCTTCAGCGGCCATGCGGTCGAGGTTGGGCGTAGAGATCAGCTGCTGACCATAGCAGCCCAGGTCGCCGTAGCCCATGTCGTCGCACATTATATATATAATGTTCGGACGTTCTTGGGCCAAGGCCATTGCAGGCAGTGTGCCGGCGATGAGCATTAACATTTCTTTTTTCTTCATAGGTATGTAGGTTTGTTGAGTTCCCCGAATGAGGGTATAATTTTCTTATTTGCAAATATAAATTTATAAATACAAATAGACTATTTTGGAGTGTTAAAATTTTTCAAAAAAAGTTGCCATTCTTTTCTTTGGAAGGGCAGCGTGCAGATGTAGATTTTCTCTGCTTCGGTCTGCTTTTGCGCAGAGAGGTAGGCCGGTCGTTTCAGAACCATTTTTAGGCCCTTTCTAAGTGGCTGAAAATCAATAGGCATTTTCGGGCGTTTCTTAGGTAAAAGCTAGGTGAATTTCGGTAACT
>CALCHR010000170.1 GCA_937901185.1 uncultured Bacteroidales bacterium | reverse complement strand
TTTACTAGGAAAAACTAGAAGTTTACTAAGTTTTCCTAGAAAGCTACTAAGAAAATGGGGGTGATGTAGGGATGAAAAAAGAGGGGGTGGGAGAGGATATAGGATGGGTGGCGCAAAATTTTCTAGATAGCCATGTTTATTCTTTCAAAAAGTAAAATATTTGGAAAGTCTGCTTTACAAAATTACATAAATAACTAAAAAAAATGCCACAAATGCTATTTTTTTTACGCCAAACCTTGCAGAAGTAGAAAAAGTACGTATCTTTGCATCGTGTTTTTCATAGTATTAGATTTAAGGTTAACAAGGTTGGGATACAGCGGTATCCCTTTTTTTATGCCCAGACGGCTCATTTTTATATAGGAAATGGACCATAAGCTGAAAGATTTTTGTAAGTTTGCAGTAACCAAGTGCCATGCGGGCACTGAGGGCTTAAAGAAACTTTTACCTGTACCATGAAAATCATCCTCAACCCTAAATACGAACACCTGCGCGAGTATCTGCTCCGCTTGGAGGAACACTTTGAGCGCGACGGGCATGAAATACATCGCGGGCGCAACGTGATTCGTACCTTGAAGGTAGACGGCCTCACGCTCTGCGTGAAGCGCTATGCTCCTCCCTCGTTGCGCGGAAGGGTGGCCTGTCGTATTTATAAAGCCAGCAAGGGCGAGCGCGCTTACAAATGGCCCCTGCTCTTGCGTGAGCGTGGCTTTGAAAGTCCGGAACCCATTGCCTATTTGTTGTTCCGCCACGGATTTTTGAAAAGCAACACCTACTTCGTTTGCCTGCAGTCGCAGTATCGCTACAACCTTTCGATGCTCCACAGCCTGCCGCGCGAGGAACACGACGACGTGGTGCGCCACTTTGCCCACTTCGCCGCCCGCTTGCATAGCAACGGCTTTCTGCATCGCGATTTCTCTTCCGACAACATCCTCTACGACCATGTGAAAGGCCGCTATCGCTTCTCGCTCATCGACACCAACAGCATGAAGCACGGCTCGCCCATCAGTGTGGAAAAAGGTTGCGCCAACCTGGCCCAGCTCAGCGGCGACGACCATTTCTTCCGGCTCCTGGCTGCCTGCTATGCCGAAGAGCGAAAGGTGGATGCCGCAATGTGCTTGCGCCACATCAATGCCGCAAGAGAAAAAAGAAAAGACAACTGATGGCCGGCAGCCAAGGCGTGCTGCCCCCATTTTTGAAAAGCCTACACAATGTATTGCTATATCTCACACAACTATCGCAACTTGACGAGCGCCGGCAACAAAGCCAAGTCAGACATAGAGCAAATCATGCAGCGCGAGGGATTTAAGAACGTGGGCCTACGGCAGACCCACTTCAAAAACCAAGTGCTCTCCTTCCTGCTCACCCTCTGCGGCGTGCTCAAAGCCCCCTTCTGTCTGCATCGCGGCGACGTCCTCGTGTTGCAATACCCCCTGAAAAAATACTACACCCTGCTCTGCCGTTTCGCCCATCTGCGAGGCGCAAAGGTGGTGACCATCATCCACGACCTCGGCGCCTTCCGCCGCAAACGCCTTACGGCCGAGCAAGAAGCCGTACGCCTCTCGCACACCGACTTTCTGGTCTGCCACAACGAAAGCATGAAGGCCCATCTCCGCAAAAGCGGTTGCAAAATGCCTATCCACTGCCTTGAAATCTTCGACTATATCTCCGAGAAAAACAACGCCGCTCCCGCCGCGCCCCATCAGCCTTACTCCGTGGTTTATGCCGGCGGCTTGGCACGCGGACGCAGCAAGTTTCTCTACCACCTCGACCCCACCATCCACCATTACACCCTCTCGCTCTACGGCAACGGACTCGACACCGACGAAGCCTCCCGCTGGAAGCGAGTGGACTATCGCGGCTACCTGCCCTCGGAAGAATTTATCGCACAAGCCGAGGCCGACTTCGGACTGGTGTGGGACGGCGCTTCGCTCGATGCCTGCGATGGCGCCTGGGGCGAGTATTTGAAAATAAACAATCCCCACAAGACCTCTTTCTATCTGCGCGCCGGCATTCCTGTGATCGTGTGGCGCGAAGCAGCTATGGCGCCCTTTGTGGAAGCCCACGCCGTAGGCCTGGTAGTGGCCTCGTTGAGCGAATTGGACAGCCGCCTCGAAAACCTCGCTGAAGAAGACTATGCCACCTTGCGAAAAAATGCACAGGAAATGGCCCGCCGCCTGGCAGAAGGCTACTTCGTAAAGCAAGCCTTGGAGAAGGCCGACGATTATTTTGAGATGAAGAAGTATGAGTAAGCCCTACGACTTTCTTATCGTTGGCGCCGGACTTTTTGGCGCCGTCATAGCCCACGAAGCTAAGGCCCGCGGCTATCGTTGTTTGGTGGTCGACAAACGCACCCACACCGGCGGCAATCTCTATTGCAGAGAGGTGGACGGCATCAACGTACACGAGTATGGCGCCCACATCTTCCACACCGACAATAAGGCTGTGTGGGATTATGTCAATAGCTTCGTAGCGTTCAACCGCTTCACCAACTCACCCATGGCGCTCTACGACGGTCGGCTCTACAACCTGCCTTTCAACATGAACACCTTCTATCAACTTTGGGGCGTGCGCACTCCCTCGCAAGCCCGCCGCAAGATAGAAGAGCAGCGCAGCCACTACGCAGATATTGAGCCGGCCAATCTTGAAGAGCAAGCCTTGAAACTCTGTGGCCGCGACATCTACGAGCGCCTTATCAAAGGCTACACAGAGAAGCAATGGGGGCGCTCAGCCACCGAACTGCCGGCCTTCATCATTCGCCGCATCCCCTTCCGCTTTACCTTCGACAACAATTACTTCAACGACCGCTACCAAGGTATTCCCATCGGCGGCTACAACAAGCTCATCGACGCACTGCTCGATGGTGTGGAGGTTCGCCTCAATACCGACTTTTGCCAGCAGCGCCACTTGGGCGAACTGGCAGAGCACATCGTTTACACAGGTCGCATCGACGAGTATTTTGGCTTTACGCTCGGTCGCCTGGACTATCGCAGCTTGCGTTTTGAGCACCGGCATTTGCAAGAAGAAGACTTCCAGGGAAACGCCGTTATCAACTATTGCGAGCGCGAAGTTCCCTACACCCGCGTCATTGAGCACAAACATTTTGAAGGTACGCAGTCGCCCACCACGGTAGTTACCTACGAGTATCCCGATAGTTTCGAGGAAGGCAAAGAGCCTTACTATCCCATCAACGATGAGCGCAACAAGAGCCTGTATCAAGCCTATCGCCGTCTGGCCGATGCCGAAGAGCGCGTAGTGTTTGGTGGCCGCCTCGGCGCATACGTCTACGCCGATATGGACGATACCGTCGAGCAAGCGCTGGCGCTCTGCGAAACATTGTTCCCTTCTAAAAAATAAGAATATGGCTCGCCGCACGCAGTACAACCTCAAATATTTTCTCAAGGTCCTTGGCAATGCTTTTCTGCATATCTTCCTGGGCATCTCCTACCTTGTGCCGCGCCAGAAAGACAAATGGTTAGTGGGCAACGCCAAGGGTTTCAACAACAACACCAAGTACTTTTTTCTCCATGCCAAGTTGCAGTTGAAAAAAGAAAACTGCTACTGGATTTCCAAGAACCGCAAGAGCCTTGCCGCCGTTCGTCGCTTGGGCTTCAAGGCCTATCACCCCGCCAGCCTCAAAGGGTTGTATCACCTGCTCACTGCCGGCGTTTACGTCTACGACATCCGCGTCTCTGCCCTCAACGCCTGGACTTACGGCGGAGCCAAGCTCGTGAATCTCTGGCACGGTGTCGGCATCAAGAACGTGGAGCACAAAATCAGTAATGCCCCGCGCGAAGTGCCCGTGTTGAGCTACTTGCGCCACCCCGTCAACTATGTTCGCCCGCACCTTTTCCTCTCCACCGCCCCTTTGATGACGAAGCACTTTGCCGAGTGTTTCCGCATCCCCGAAAGCCGTTGCGTGGAAAGCACCTATCCGCGCTGCGACATCTTCAAGTTCAGCAAGGAAGCACTGCTCTCCCACATGCAGCGCATAGAGGGCGACGAGGCCGTAGCCTTTGCCGAGCGTTTACGTTCCTACGCGCGCGTATATATATATATGCCTACGTGGCGTGGTAGTAAGAAAGATTTTATCAAGCAAGCCGGCTTTGACCTCGCCCGCCTTGAGGAAGCTTTGGCGAAGACCGATTCGCTCTTCGTCTTCAAGCTCCACCCGCTGACAAAGCTTTCTATCGACACGGCAGCCTATCCCCACATCGTTTTCCTCGATAGCCGCATGGACATCTATCCGTTGCTGCCTTTCACAGACGTGTTGGTGACAGACTATAGCAGCATCTACTACGACTATCTCCTGATGCCTGAGAAGGAAATATTGCTCTTCCCCTTCGACTATGAAGAGTATGTAACCGAGGACCGCGACCTGGCTTTCGACTTCGATGAGTACACCCCCGGCGAGCGTGTCTATACCTTCGACGCATTGGTGCAGCAGATAGCCGCCAAGGCGCATTTTGAGCTACCTCAGCGCCAGTGGATCACCGAGCAGTTCTGGGGCGATGCCACCCACCACCGCGACCTCTACCAAGCCGTTTCACAACTCTGATTCCCCTTTCTGAATATGAAAATCATTCTCCACCCCCACTACGAGTCGCTGCGCACTTTTGTAGAGACCATCCACCAAAATTTTTCCCAAGGCAAGGAAATCTACAAAGGCCGCAACAGCATCCGCGTGTTTCGCGTGGGCGACTTGGAGCTGAACGTAAAACAATACTGCCGCCCCAATCTCTTCAACCGCTTTGTGTATAGTTTCCTGCGTGCTCCGAAAGGGTTGCGCGCCTATAGCTATCCGCAGCGCATCATCGAGGCCGGCTTCGAGACCCCCACGCCCGTGGCCTATGTAGAGTTGCGCCGTGGCGGATTGATTGATGTGAGCTACTTCATCAGCCTGCAGTGTCCCTATAGCCGCAGGTTCTACGAGTTTGGCAATGCCGAGCTCACCCCCGAGTTGTGCGAGATATCCCGGGCCTTTGCCCGCTTCACCGCCGGCCTTCACCGCGCCGACATTCTCCACCTCGACTATTCGCCCGGCAATGTACTCTTCGACCGAGTGAACGGCGAGTGGCGCTTTTCTTTGGTCGACACCAACCGCATGTACTTCGGCCCCGTCGGCCTGGCTCGCGGCTGTGCCAACTTCGCCCGTCTGTGGGGCCAGCCCGAGTGGTTCAAATTCCTGGCCAAGGAGTATGCCCTTGCCCGTGGTTACGACCCTGCCGAGTGTGAGAAACACGTGATGCGCGCCCGTCGCCGCTTCTGGCTGCGTTTTCAGAAGCGCCACCAGGTGCTCTACGACTTGAAGTTCTGATAGTCTCTCCTTTTACTATCCCTCTCAACGCCTCCACAGCTACCTCATGTCCGGTGCTGCGGGGGCATTTTTTTGCCCTTTGTAATCGCCTGAAAATCAAGGGTCATTTTTGAGCATTTCTTAGGTAAAAGCTAGGAGAATTTCGGTAACTACTAAGAAAATTTTGGTAACTACTAAGAACGCGAAAGTAACTACTAAGAAATCGGGGGTGATGTAGGGGTAAAAAAAGGCTGTCGGCGATGCCCGAAAACATGGCCGACGGCTACGCTAAAACACCCCGCAAAAAAAGAAAGCACTGAGGCCACGGAGAGAAAAAACTGTTGCCGTCTGTTAAAAATACGCGGATTTTGAGAAGAGCAGAGAGAGCCTTCTGATTTTATTATTTATATTTGTGGACTGATTCAAAGAAACTTATACATCCAATCATTTTTTTAATCTATCAAATCTTTAGCCTATGAGAACAAATCTCAGACTCCTATCCACTCTGATTTGCTCTTTCTTGGTGACTGCCCTCGCAGCCGCAGTGCCATTTAAGACAACCACCATCAGCAATGGCGAATTTGCCAAAGGCACTGTATGGTACACCATGCAGATTGGCACCAACCAAAACGTCATCTCCGACAATGCCGGAGCCGACCGCATCAAACTGCTCAAAGTAAACTCCACCCTCGAAGCCGCCGACCTCTGGTGCTTTGTGGGCGACGAGACCAAGGGTTACCAAATCTATAACAAGCAAGCCGGCCCCGGAAAAGTGTTGGCCTCAAGCAAGCAGATGGGAAAGCTTGCCGGATATGGCGGAACCGGCGGTAGCACCTACCCCACTATGCAGGATGTCAACGACCTGCCCGCAGACTATATCGGCACTTGGGACTTGAAAGCATCTGACCAACTGACCGACGTGGATGGCTACTTCGTCATCCTCCACGGCACCCAGTATGCCATGAACAACTTTGGTGGCGTGGGCGACCTTGCTTTCTGGGCTGAAGGCATGGATGCCGGCTCCACCGTGAGCTTCAAGTTTGCCGAAACCGTTGTGGAAATCAACGAGGCCAAGGGCAGCTTCACCTCCAGCAACGCCACCAAGACCTGGCACGCCGTGTGGTCGAGCTCAGTGCTCGACGGCTTCAGCCTGAGCACCGGTGTCAACAACATGACCACTGAGAACGGCTACATCGCCGCCTTCTCCGGCACCTCCAACAACTGTACACACACCCTGACTGCCCCCGAAGGTTGCGCCATAGCCGGCTATAGCTTCGACTTCAAGAACTACCAGAACGGCAGCCACTCTGAAACCCTCACCATCGACGGCAAGACCTACAAGAGCTCTACCCAAACACAACACGTAGATGTGACAGGACTCAAAGAACGCAGCGCCACTTATACGCAAAGCGGCTCAAACAAGGGCGTGACTCTCAGCAACTACTATGTGACCGTGTGCCGCGCGCTCGTAGAGGCCGAGCCGCAAGTAGACATCTTCGTGACCCAACCCGGTAAGATTCCCTACCGCATCCCCGCCATCACCAAAGCATTCAACGGCGACCTCATAGCCGTGGCCGACTATCGCCACAGCGGCGCAGATATCGGTATGGCTCCCTACGGCCGCATCGACCTCCACGCTCGCATCAGTAAAGACAACGGCGCCACCTGGGAAGCCATGTTCCCCATCGTAGAGGGACAAGGCAAGCAGTCGCCCGACTTTATGCACGTAGGCTTTGGCGACCCCTGTATCGTAGCCGACCGCGAATCGAGCCGCGTGCTCGTATTGAGCTGCGCCGGAAACGTATCTTTCCCCAGCGGCACCAACAGCAACCACCAAAACATCGCCCGCTTCTACTCTGACGACAATGGTCAGAAGTGGACCGACCCCGTAGACATCGCACCGCAATTCTACTCTGCCCTCGACAAAGGAGCATGCGGCCCGGTGATGGCCATGTTTATCGGCTCAGGAAAGATTGTGCAGAGCTACACCACCAAGGTGGGAGAATACTACCGCCTCTACTGTGCCGTGCTCTGCAAGGACAAGAACGCCAACTACACGAACTGGGTGTTCTACTCAGACGACTTCGGCGGCAACTGGAACGTGCTGGGCGGTGCCGACGTGCCTCCTGTGACCAGCGGCGGCGACGAACCCAAAGTGGAAGAACTTCCCGACGGCTCCATCCTGCTCAGCTCACGCATCCACGGTGGTCGTTTCTATAACATCTACAACTTCACCGACACCAAGACAGCTGCCGGTTCTTGGGGCACTGCTGTTTCTTCAAACGCCAACAACAGCGGCGTAGTGGCCGTGAACAACTCCACCAACGGCGAAGTGATGTGCCTGCCCGTTACCCGCAAGGAAGACGGCAAGAATATGTTCTTGCTCCTCCAGTCTGTTCCCTTCGGCTCAGGCCGCGCCAACGTAGGTATCTACTACAAGGAATTGGCATCGCTGGAAGACTTCCTGAACCCCACCAACATTGCTAAGGACTGGGACGGACGTCACCAAGCCAGCCACATAGGCTCAGCCTATTCTACCATGACTTGGCAGGCCGACAACACAGTGGGCTTCCTCTACGAAGAAGAGACCTACGGTGCAGCCTATACCATCGTCTACAAAAACTATAGCATCGAGCAAATCACCGATAGCGCCTACACCTACAATCCCAACGTAGACCGCCACGCCTTTGTGGCCGAAGGCATCGACGTGAAAACCGAAAGCCTGCTCGGTGGCGGCAACTATGTAGGAGCTGTGAAGGCCGACGCTTTGGAATCTGTGAAAAGCACCATCGAGGCTTACAAGGCCGCTCCCAGCAAGGAAGCCTACGAAGCCATCAATAAGGCCATCCTGGAACTTCCCACCATCGAAGTAGAAGCCAACAAGTGGTATCGCCTGCGCAACGTAGAACGCCAAAACGGTACGCTCTACCTCAAGCCCGAAGCCTCTCGCTTCACAGTGGGCACTACCAACAACCTGGAGAACGCCGACCAGCTCTTCAGCTTCGTTGAAACAGAAAAAGAGGGCCAATACTACCTCTACAATGGTAACTACGAGCTCTACCTGGGCAAGCTCGGCGCTAACGAGACTCAGCCCGAAGTGCTCACCACTACCACCAACGCAGCTACTTGGAGCATCGTGTCAGCTCCCAATGGTCAAAGCCAGGTGATCAACAACAACAACACCGGCTCAAACAAGGGCTTGCACCTCGCCGGCGACAACCAGCGTCTCGTACCTTGGACCACTACCGCTCCGGCTTCGCTCTGGTACATCGAACCCGTTGAAAGCTATCCCGTAAGCGTTCCCGAAAGCGGATACACCACCATCAACCTCCCCTTCGCCGTTGAAATGCCGGCCGACGTAAAGGCCTACGCTGCCGTGAAGGAAGAAGTGATTGAAAACGTAGAGTGCCTAGTGATTGAAGAGGTGACCGGAGCCGTTAAGGGCGCTGTCATCCTTGCCGCCGAAGCCGGCAACTACGAATTGCCTTTGGCTGCCGAAGCTACCGTAGCCGACGAAGCTCCCGCCAACCTCTTGAAGGGTACTCTCAAGGCTAACAACCTGGGCAAGCGCGTTTACTTGCTCAACGGCGCAAGCTTCAAGAAGCAAGGCACAGTCGGTAGCATCGCTGCCAACAAGGCCTACTATGAATCAGAGACTGCCGGCGAAGAGTTGGCACTCAGCGTGAGTGAAGGCAACGACACTGGCATCGAAAGCGTAAGCGGCGAGCAGCAACGCGTGCAGTTCTTCTCGCTCGACGGACGCCTGGTGAAGAACCCCGCCAAGGGTATCTTCGTGACCAGCAATGGTAAGAAAGTATTGGTGAAGTAAGCCTTTCGGCTCATAAATACCCCAACCCACCGCTGCCTTGCCCCCTCGGGCAGGGCAGCTTTCTTTTTGCCGGCTATCGTTACCTGAACGCACCAAAGTAAAAAGCGAGTAAAGTTACAAGCCATGTAACCGATGGTTACAAGCCGTGTAACCGGTGGTTACTTCTTATGTTACCCAAGGTTACAAGCCGTGTAACCAAAGCTATGAGCCTGCAAAGAAAATCTCCTCCTTTAACAGCGAGCCTACGGCAACTCCCAAGCGCCACGAAGAGTATAGAAGAATTGCGCCCCACTTTGTCAGTCGCCGCAAAACCCAACTCGAAGAGCCGCAGATAGCAAAAAACTGTTATAACATACTTGTGTTACAATAAATTCACTATCTTTGCAAATGGAAAAAGTGCCTCGTACCGACTGTGGCACTCCCTGAGTATTAAAAAATTTTATCTGTTAGAATATGGAGAAACGCAAAATTCAATTTAGCCTTGTCTACCGCGACATGTTCCAGTCTTCTGGAAAATTCCAGCCGCGCAAAGACCAGTTGGAACGCATTGCGCCGGTCATCATCAAGATGGGCTGCTTCAGCCGCGTCGAGACCAACGGCGGTGCCTTTGAGCAGGTGAACCTTCTCTATGGCGAAAACCCCAACCAGGCTGTACGTGCCTTCACCAAGCCCTTCAACGAAGTGGGCATCAAGACCCACATGCTCGACCGTGGCTTGAACGCACTACGTATGTTCCCCGTACCGGCCGACGTGCGCCGCTTGATGTACAAAGTGAAGCATGCACAGGGCACAGACATCACCCGCATCTTCTGCGGCCTCAACGATGTGCGCAACATCATCCCCTCTATCAAATACGCCCTTGAAGCAGGAATGACACCGCAGGCCACGCTCTGCATCACCAACTCGCCCATCCACACAGCAGAATACTACGCTGACATTGCCGACCAACTCATCGCTGCCGGCGCCCCAGAAATCTGCTTGAAGGACATGGCGGGAATCGGACAGCCCGCTATGCTCGGCCGTCTGACCAAGATGATCAAAGAGAAGCACCCCGAGGTGATTATACAATACCACGGCCACAGCGGACCGGGTCTTTCGATGGCCACCATCCTTGAAGTGTGCCGCAACGGCGCCGACGTGATAGACACCGCCATCGAGCCGCTCTCATGGGGTAAGGTTCACCCGGACATCATCTCTGTGCAGTCCATGCTGAAGAACGCCGGCTTCGACGTTCCTGAGATTAACATGGAAGCCTACATGGAGGCGCGCAAGCTCACCCAAGAATTCATCGACGACTTCCTTGGCTACTTTATGAACTCGGGCAACAAACTGATGTCTTCTTTGTTGCTCGGTTGCGGACTGCCCGGCGGCATGATGGGAAGTATGATGGCCGACCTCACCGGCGTGATGAGCGCCATCAACAACAACCGCGTGGCCAAGGGCGAAGAGCCCCTCTCGGAAGACGCTTTGCTCGTAAAACTCTTCGACGAGGTGGCCTACGTTTGGCCTAAGGTGGGATATCCTCCCCTCGTGACTCCCTTCTCTCAATATGTGAAGAACATCGCCCTGATGAACCTTCTCACAGAGTCGATGGACAAGCCGCGCTACTCGATGATGGACAACAGCATCTGGGGCATGATTCTCGGCAAGAGCGGTAAGCTCCCCGGCGAGGTGGCTCCCGAAATCATCGAACTGGCCAAGGAAAAGGGCTTCGAGTTTACCGATGCCGACCCGCAGAGCTACTACCCCGACGAGCTGGACCGCTTCCGCAAGGAGATAGAAGAGAACGGCTGGGAGCTGGGCGAGGACGACGAGGAACTCTTCGAGTTTGCCATGCACGAAACCCAATACCGCGACTACAAGAGCGGCGCAGCCAAGAAGCGCTTCCTTGCCGACCTGCAAGCTGCTAAGGACAAGGCCAACGCCAGCGGCATGACACCCGAAGAGGCCAGCGCCCTGAAGCACGCCAAGGCCGATGCCATCGTGGCACCCGAGGCCGGAACCATCCTTTGGGAGATTGGCGGCGACGCAGAGTGCGTGAAGAGCATCGAACCGTTTATCGGAAAGAAATATGAAGCCGGAGAGTTCTTTTGCTACATCGAAAACAACTATGGACAAATTCACGAACTACCCGCTGCCCTTGGCGGACTGCTCGTAGAAATCAACGCCAAGCAAGGCGCCCACGTCAGCAAGGGCGACGTGATTGCCTACATCGAGCGCCAAGCTTAATCTCTCCCCTTCAGCCTCATCATAGCAATGCCCGGCCACCAAGACCGGGCATTGTTGATTTAAGAACCGCAACCTCTCCACCCTATGAGCAAGAAGCAAATCTACAAAGAACAAAACGAAGCCTTCCTGGCCGAGCTGCGCCGGGAAGAGGGCATCGTGGCGCTACCCTGCGGTGTGCTCTGCCGCCCCGTGAAACGCGGAGAAGGCACCTCCTGCCCCACGACGCAGAGCGTGGTGACCGTCCACTACGAAGGCCGCCTCATCAACGGCCGCGTGTTCGACGAGTCGCGCAGCCGCGGCTGTCCCGAGGCTTTCCGCCTGAACCAACTCATCGTGGGCTGGCAGGTGGCCTTGCAGCAGATGCACGTGGGCGACCGCTGGACCATCTACGTCCCCGCCGCCGCAGGCTACGGCAGTCGCGCCTCGGGCCCCATCCCTGCCCACTCCACCCTCATCTTCGACATCGAACTGCTGGGCATTGCCTGAGCCGCCCGCAAGCAAAAAATCGGAGCGCCACCGTTTTGCAAGAATATGCAATAACAGTTCTGTTTATACCTGTTCTATACAAAACAGGCCGTCGGTGTTGATTTGGATTTCGGCGCTCAGCATATTATCTTTGTAACAGCGAAGCGAGAGCCTACCAGAGGTTCCCGCTTTTTTGTAGCCATTCAGCCATTATTTTTCTGCAAAAAATGGGTTTTCTTCGGAGTGTTCTAAGAAAATTTTGTAGTTACCGAAGGCGATTTTGTAGTTACCTAAGAAATCTTAGTAGTTACCGAAGAAAATTTCTGCGCCGCTGCGGAAAAATTTTGCGCCGCCGGCATTTCCTTACGAGTTAAACTTTCTTAAAAATGCAAGTCGGAGAGGGGGTTAAGATTTGTATAAATACACAAATCAAACTCGCCCACTTCCTCTGTGTGCAAGGCCTCTTGGCTGTGTATAATAAGGAAAATCTTGCTTGCTATAAGAAATTTACTTATTTTTGCATTTGAAAACCAAACACATAAAAAGACTATGTCAGAAAGAAAAGTAAGGGTGCGCTTTGCGCCCAGTCCTACAGGACCTCTACATATCGGCGGTGTGCGCACCGCGCTCTACAACTATCTCTTTGCGCGCCAGCACGGCGGCGACTTCGTGTTCCGCATTGAGGACACCGACTCCAACCGCTTCGTTCCCGGTGCGGAGGAGTACATCATCGAGTCGTTCAAGTGGCTCGGCATCAAGTTCGACGAGGGCGTAAGCTACGGCGGCAACCATGGCCCCTATCGCCAGAGCGAGCGCCGCGACATCTACAAGAAATACGTAGATCAGCTGCTTGCTGAAGACAAGGCCTACATCGCCTTCGACACCCCCGAAGAACTGGAGCAGAAGCGCACCGAGATTGAAAACTTCCAATACGACGCCCGCACCCGCGGACAGATGCGCAACTCGCTCACCCTCTCCAAGGAAGAGGTGGACGCCCTCATTGCCAGCGGCCATCAGTATGTGGTGCGCTTCAAGATAGAACCGGGCCACGACGTACACGTGCACGACATCATTCGTGGCGAGGTGGTAATCAACTCTGCCATCCTCGACGACAAAGTGCTCTATAAGAGTGCCGACCAACTGCCCACTTACCACTTGGCCAACATCGTGGACGACCACTTGATGGAGATTTCGCACGTTATTCGTGGCGAGGAGTGGTTGCCATCGTTGCCTTTGCACTATTTGTTGTATAAGGCATTTGGTTGGGAGGAGACTATGCCTGAGTTTGCGCACTTGCCACTGCTATTGAAGCCAGACGGCAACGGTAAGCTATCCAAACGCGACGGCGACCGTCTTGGTTCCCCCGTCTTCCCGCTCGAGTGGCACGACCCTGCGAGCGGTGCCGTCTCATCGGGCTTCCGTGAGAGCGACTATCTGCCCGAGGCTGTCATCAACTTCCTGGCTCTTTTGGGCTGGAACCCCGGCGACGACGTGGAGCTGATGTCAATGGAGGAGCTTGTGAAGAAGTTCGACCTCTCAAAGTGCAGCAAGGCCGGTGCGCGTTTCGACTATAAGAAGATGGTGTGGTTCAACCACGAATATATATTGCAGAAGCCTG
>CALCHR010000169.1 GCA_937901185.1 uncultured Bacteroidales bacterium | reverse complement strand
AACAGGACCGTGAATATACCCTACAGTTCCCCTTGTCGTCAATCACGCGCCCCGTGCTTATCGACAATATCTTCTATGCGTTCAATTCGGCCACTCTCACCGACTCGTCCATCGTGGCACTCGATGCCTTGGTGCGACTCTTGACCGACAATCCACACGTCGTGATCGAGCTGGGTGCGCACTGCGACTACAAGGGACGCGACGAATACAACCAGCTTCTCTCGCAACGTCGTGCCGAATCCGTGGTGGCACACCTCATCGCCAAGGGTATCGATGCCGATCGTCTCATAGCCAAGGGGTATGGCGAGAGCATGCCCAAGACCGTGACCAAGAAAATGGCCGAGCGATACGCATTCATGCACGAGGGCGACACGCTCACAGAAGAATATATTGTCGTTCTTCCCGAGGAGCAACAGGAGATATGCAATGCCGTAAACCGCCGCACCGAGTTCCGTGTGCTGCGCACGACGTACGGATTGTTTTAGAAAGCAATGCCTCTTAAGAGAATATAGGCTATCATAAGAGGTTCCAAAATCTCCTATGACTTCCTAAACAATTAAAGGCGAGCCATATGGCTCGCCTTTAATGCTATCTTGAGGTTTCTCCTTACTTCATCGGACAAGTGGGCTTCAACTGCTTGAAGAAGTCGTTGCCCTTGTCGTCGACGAGGATGAATGCGGGAAAGTCCTCCACCTCAATCTTCCAAATGGCCTCCATGCCGAGCTCGGGGTACTCTACGCACTCGATGCTCTTGATGTTGTTCTGCGCGAGGATAGCGGCAGGACCACCAATTGAGCCGAGGTAGAAGCCGCCATACTTCTGGCAAGCGTCGGTCACGCACTGGGCGCGGTTACCCTTGGCAAGCATCACCATGCTACCGCCGTGGCTCTGGAAGAGGTCTACGTATGAGTCCATACGACCCGCTGTGGTGGGGCCCATTGAGCCGCAAGCCATGCCAGCAGGAGTCTTAGCCGGACCAGCGTAGTAGATGGGATGATCCTTGATGTACTGGGGAAGGTCTTCGCCGCGGTCGAGGCGCTCTTTCAGTTTCGCATGAGCGATATCGCGACCTACGATGATGGTACCATTGAGCGAGAGGCGTGTAGCCACGGGGTACTGAGAGAGCTGAGCGAGGATCTCGGGCATGGGGCGGTTGAGGTCGATGCGTACTACATCGCCTTCGCCGGCATTGCGGAGCTCTTCGGGGATGAGTGAGCCTGGGTTGTCGTCCATCTTCTCAATCCAGATACCGTCCTTATTGATCTTACACTTGATGTTGCGGTCGGCCGAGCATGATACGCCAAGACCTACGGGGCATGAAGCACCGTGGCGGGGGAGGCGGATGATGCGCACGTCGTGTGCCATGTACTTACCACCGAACTGTGCACCGAGGCCAATGCGGTAAGCCTCCTCAAGCACCTTCTGCTCAAGCTCTACATCGCGGAAGGCACGGCCTGTCTCGTCACCAGTGGTGGGCAGGGTGTCGTAGTAGTGCAGGACCGTGGTGTCGCCGCTGTAGTCGGGCAGGAGATGGCCACCCAGAAGGTCTACTAGCTTCTTTTTCACCACTTCCATGGAGGTCAGGTACTCACTGGAGGCGCGGGGGATGTAGTTGTTCGGGTCGCTGACGGTGACGTCGCCCAGGACGATCTTCTGCTGGTCGGTGCCGACCTGGCTGTTATGCTCGGCCAGAACCCACTCCAGGAAGAACTCGACCACGTTGCCGGTCTCGGCGGCGGCCTGGTAGGCTGCGTCCTCCAGGAAGTCGTCCGGGAAATTATACGGAGGGATGACGCTGTCGTTCAGACAGGCCAGGAGGCCCTCCGCTTCGATTCTCCGGGTCAGGTCAAAGTCTCGGGTGTCTTTTGTAATGCGCCCCTTGAAAATCCGCACAGAACCCGCACGGAGTTCCAGGACGCCGTCCAGTTTCGTCAGCAGGGACGCCGCCGGGTTGTCGTCGTCAATGTTTAAGGCAACGCTGCCGGCCTCGCCGACTGCCAGGTGGACGTCCGGGTCTGTGATGATCAGGCCACGGGTCTGTCCTCTGGGGTCGTAGATAGGCAGGCCGTTAAAATACAGCTGATACATTACAGAGATCCCTCCCTGTACAAAATGCGGAGCGTGCCGGTCCCGCTGACCGTATGCGCGGTGATCGTGCTCTCACCCTTGGGCAGTTCAAAATCCAGAGACGAGAACCAGGCACCGGGGGGAATGGTCACAGACCGGCCGTTATAGGTGAGCGTGGTCTGCACGGAGGCCATAAAGTCAGGGACCACCGGCTCCTGCGTGTTAGTCAGCACAATTTCCAGCGGTTCTGTTGTGAGGTCTTTCCGCACGTCGGTATAGGCAAACTTGCGCTTATAGGGGAAGCAGGTGGCCTCTACGGTGATCTGCCGAAGCGCCTTGTCGTAGTTGTATTTCTTGACGGTCAGACGGCCGTCGTAGTACCAGTCCCAGTCGGTGTCGAGGTGGATCGTGCAGCGGAGCCCGTTCAGCGCGTTGCTGACCTGGCGATGCTTGGTGTGCCAGTCGTCGCCAGGATAGAGAGCGTATGTCCACGTCAGGGTTCTGTCGTGGTAGCCCCCCCGCCCGGCGGGTAGCTCCGACATATCGACGGAGCCATCCGCACCAGGGATGTCAATCAGGTTCAGCTTGGGCTCAGCGGGTTGCACGTCCACACTCTGCTGGATCAGGTTCAGGTCTCGGTGGCTGTATATCTGGTTGAATCTTGTCTCCCTAGCCATACTTTACCCCCTCGCTTTCGCGGCCTGGATCTGGCCGAGTTTCTTGTCCATGGGTTTTGCCAAGGTTTCAACCAGGGCGCGGATCATAGCGTCCCGATTCATGCCGGCGCCTGCGCTTGCCATGATATCCAGGATGTCGCGGATGTCTTTCAACAAAGCGACCGTCTGACCGCCACCCAGGGCGCCGTCCATGTCATTCGCGACGGCGTTGATCCACTTCTTGTTGTTGTGGAGAGGGACGACAGCTTCTGCGCCGGTGCCTTCAAGCATACCGACCTGCCCACGTTCCAGAACGCCACCAGCCGCCAGCAGCGGGATGGTTTTCAGGTTCAGAACGCCGTTACCGCCCATACCGGGAACCCAGTCGGGGATCTTGATGCGGTTCAGGCCACCGATGAACGAGTTGATCATGCCGATCACGGCATTGATCGGCGCCTTCACGACGGTTTTAAGGCCCTCCCAGATGCCGCCGACGATCTTGACCAGCGCCGAAAAAGCGCCGGAGAAGTCAGCAGTAAATACACCTTTGAGGAAGTCGATGATGCCCGTCAGGAC
>CALCHR010000168.1 GCA_937901185.1 uncultured Bacteroidales bacterium | reverse complement strand
TCCTGCGTGGGCAAACTCACTCTTCGAAGACTTCTGCGAATTTGGTCTCGGTATGGTGATGGCCAACAAGAAGATGCGTGCCCGCATTCAGGCTCTCTTGGAGCAAATGTTGGAGAGCGACAAGGTGAGCGAGGCCTACAAGGAAGCTGCCCGCGAATGGATTGCCGGCCAGAACGATGCCGAAGCCAGCCGTGCTGCTGCCCTCAAACTTGAGCCCGAAATCAAAGCCAGCGCAGCTGCCGGCTGTCCCGTATGCCAGCAACTCGATGAGCTCAGCCACTTCCTCACCAAGCGCAGCCAGTGGATTATCGGCGGCGACGGCGCTTCTTACGACATCGGCTATGGCGGCTTAGACCACGTATTGGCCAGCGGCGAAGATGTAAACATCCTCGTGCTCGACACCGAGGTTTACTCTAACACCGGCGGTCAGGCTTCAAAGGCCACACCTATCGCAGCCATCGCACAGTTTGCAGCTGCCGGTAAGCGCGTAACGAAGAAAGACCTCGGCCTTATGCAAGCCACCTACGGCTATGTTTACGTGGCACAAGTGGCCATGGGCGCCGACCAGGCACAATGTCTCAAGGCCATCAAAGAGGCCGAAGCTTATCCCGGACCTTCGCTCGTCATTGCCTACGCTCCCTGTATCAACCACGGCTTGAAGGCCAAGGGCGGTATGGGCAAGAGCCAGGCCGAAGAGGCTAAGGCCGTTGAGTGTGGCTACTGGCACCTTTGGCGCTACAATCCGCTGCTCGCCGACGAAGGCAAGAACCCCTTCACGCTCGACTCTAAGGAACCGCAGTGGGATAAGTTCCAGGAATATCTCGATGGCGAGGTGCGCTTCCTCTCTCTGAAGAAGGCCCTTGGCGATGAGGCTTCTGCCGAACTCTATGCCGCAACGAAAGAGGCTGCGCTCAAGCGTTATAAGAGCTACGTTCGCAAGTCGCAAGAGGATTGGAGCTTCTAAGCACGCATTGACACAATCATTATAACCATGGGCGCGGCTTCCGAAGAGGCCGCGCCCTTTTTCTAACCTACTTAACTAACACCACCATGAAAGAAGAACTGATAGACTTCAGCGAGATGCCCGTCACCTTTGGGCGCTGCATCCAGACCAACTGCGGCCAGGCCGAAACTTGCTTGCGCCGTATGGCCATGCTCCGCGAAGAAAAGAGAAGCCAGTGGCTCTCCGTAGTGAATCCTGCCGCTGTGGCCACCGCAGAGACATGTCCGTTTTACATCTATGCTTATAACCCCACGTGCGCCAAAGGACTGGTGTACGATTTGAGCGAAGTGCCGCTGGCCAAGGCTGAGGCCGTGAAGCGCACGCTTGTGGAAAAGTTTGGCAAAGTAAGACTTTGGAGAATGCGAAAAGGTCTTTGTGTTATCAAACCCAAAGACCAGAAATTGCTATCTTCTATTTTTGCAGCCAGCGATGCTCCTGCGCCCACTTATAAAAAGAAAGTGCATCCCTGGGAAATAGACTAATTCATTTTATCCTTGAGAAAGTAAGGTTACATGGCTTGTAACCATCGGTTACATGAGAAGTAACCTTGAGTTACATGAGAAGTAACCATCGGTTACATGTGAAGTAACCTTAAGCAGAAAAAACAAAGCGGTGCGAATCAGTTTTCCGCTTATCACAAGAAAGGACCAACCTCGCGTTGGTCCTTTCTTGTTTTGCTTTTTAGAGGCCGGTAAAGGCTACTCGAATCGCTGTTCCACGGCTCGCCAGTTCACAATATTCCAGAGTGCGCCCACGTGTTCTGCGCGGCGATTCTGGTAGTCGAGGTAGTAGGCATGTTCCCAAAGGTCGAAGCCTAGGAGGGGAATGTAACCGTGGCGCAGCGGATTGTGGCCGTTAGGCTCTTGCACGATGACGAGGGTGCTGTCTTCCTGCATGGCCAGCCATATCCAGCCAGACCCGAATAGACTTGCGGCCCGCTTCTCAAACTCAGCTTTGAACTCGGCCACCGTGCCCCATTGGCGGCAGATGGTTTCCAATAAAATCCCTTGAGGCTCGCCGCCGCCGTGGGGAGAAAACTGTGCGAAGTAGAGGCGATGGTTCAGCACCTGCCCGGCGTTGTTCTGCAGACTGCCGGAGGAGCGGAGATAGATGTCTTCGAGCGGCAACTGTTCAAACTCCGTTGCGCTGATGGCGCGGTTTACGTTGTTGATGTAGGCAGCCAAGTGTTTGCCGTGGTGCAGTTCCATAGTTTGTTGGCTGATGGCCGGTTCAAGTGCGTGGCTCGGGTAGGGAAGCGGTTCGAGCACGAAGCGCTCCGTTTGTGCGCAGAGGCTGTTGCCCAACAGAACGGCGAACAGCAGAGTAAGCATAGTGGGTTTCATCTTGTTTAAGTTTTGTGTATCTCAAAGGTAGAGGTTATTCAGAAAAATCTCTCTTAAATTTTTGCTAAAAATGCAGGGCGGAGTATAAAAAGACTATAAAATGTTGTGCGTGTTGGGAACGTAGATGGAATAATAGCAAGCAGCCCCCAAAAGATGTATTCACCTTTGGGGGCTGCTTGTTTGTGGTATGGCGTAAAACTATCTGCGCTTAGGTCGCAACGTGACGAGGGGCACGAGCATTTCTTCCATGGAAATGCCGCCGTGCTGGAAGGTGTCTTTGTAGTAGGTCACGTAGTGGTTATAGTTGTTAGGATAGGCAAAGAATTTGTCGCCGATGGCGTAGATGTATGTGGTAGAGAGATTGGGCGAGGGAAGCCCGAAGCGTTTGGGGTCTTTCATCTCGAACACCTCCTTGGGGTTGTAGCTGAGATTCTTGCCAAGTTTGTAGCGCAGGTTGGTATTGACGTTTCGGTCGCCCACCACCTTGATGGGCGTCGAGGTGCGGATGCTGCCGTGGTCGGTGGTGATGATAATTTCGTAGTCGAGCGAGGCCAGGTTGCGAAACAGCTCTTTGATGGGCGTATGGCGGAACCACGACAGTGTCAGACTGCGGTAGGCCGCTTCGTTGGCTGCCAGTTCGCGCACCATCTTCGACTCGGTGCGAGCATGGGAGAGGATGTCTATGAAGTTTATTACGAGCACGTTGAGCGGCGATGCGGCGAGCGTGGAGAACTGAGAGAGCAAACGGTCAGCCGCCGTAGAGTTGTTCAGCTTGTTGTAAGTGAAATTTTCGCGGCGTCGGTAGCGCTCCAATTGTTTGCAGATGAGCATTTCCTCGTTGAGGTTTTTCCCTTCGTCCTCTTCTTCTTCCACCCAGAGCTCGGGATACATTTGCTTGATTTGCAGCGGCATCAATCCGGCAAATATGGCGTTGCGAGCATACTGGGTGGCTGTGGGCAGGATAGAGTAGTAGAGGTCTTCTTCGATGTCGAAGTCTTCGTTAAGGAGGCCTGCCAACTCGCGCCATTGGTCGAAGCGCAGATTGTCAAGCACGAGGAGAAACACTTTACGCCCCTCGCTCAGTTTGGGAAACACTTTGCGCTTGAAAATATCGGGGCTGAGCAGCGGACGGTTGTCGGCGTTGGCCAACCAGCCTTCGTAGTTGCTGCGGATAAACTTGTAGAAAGAAAGGTTGGCTTCTTCTTTCTGCATCTGCAACATCTCGCTCATAGCTCCGTCGGTCTCGCTCAACTCCAGTTCCCAGTAGACCAATCGCTTGTATAGTTCTTTCCATTCCTCGGCCGATAGGTTCTCGCTGATTTGCATACCGATGCGCCCAAAGTCTTGCCGGTAGCCGGTCTGCGTCACTTCGGAAATAATTTCGCGCTGGTGGATATTCTTCTTGAGTGTGAGTAGAATCTGGTTGGGGTTTACGGGCTTGATGAGATAGTCGGCAATCTTGGAACCAATAGCCTGGTCCATGATGTCTTCCTCCTCGTTCTTCGTGACCATCACGACGGGCACGCCGGGTTGTATCTCTTTGATGCCGGCCAGCGTTTCGAGTCCGCTGAGACCGGGCATGTTTTCGTCGAGCAGGATGAGGTCGAAATGTTCGTTGCGGCAGATGTCGAGCGCATCTTGTCCGTTTGAGGCAGTGGTCACTTCGTAGTCTTTCTTTTCCAGGAAAAGTATGTGGGCACGCAGGAGGTCTATCTCATCGTCCACCCAGAGGAGTCGTCCGTTTGTCATGTTTTTATGTAATAGTTTTCTGTGAAAGTCATCGCCCTAAATCTTTGTCAGAGCGCTCTCACTGCGAAGATACAGAAAAAGGTGCAGATGGCGTGTTAGTATAAGTTAAATGTGTGGGCTGCGTAGTTCCCAGAAAGCCACAGCTGCAGCAGCGGCCACATTGAGCGAGTCGACGCCGTGGGCCATGGGGATGCGCACAACGTAGTCGGCGGCTTCGATGGTGGCCTGTGGCAGCCCGTCGCCCTCTGTACCCATCACGATGGCCAGTTTCTTTTCGGCGCGCAAAGCCGGATGGTCGATGGAGACAGAGCGGTCAGTCAGCGCCATGGCCGCTGTGCGGAAGCCCAAAGCCTGTAGCTCGGAGAAAGAACCGTCGGTCCACGTCCATGGAACGAGAAACACGGAGCCCATAGATACGCGGACAGCGCGGCGATTGAGTGGGTCGCACGAGGTGGGCGATAGCAGTACGGCGTCAATGCCCAAGGCCGCAGCCGAGCGAAAGATGGCACCGATGTTGGTGGTGTCGACCACGCCGTCAATCAGTACGACGCGCCGTGCGTTGGCACAGACGTCGGCCACGCTTGGTGCTATCGGGCGACGCATGGCGCAGAGCACGCCGCGGGTTAGTGTGTAGCCGGTGAGCGAAGCCAGTAGTTCGCGCGAGCCGGTGTAGATAGGCACATCGCCTATGCGCTCAACGATGTCGGCGGCATCGCCCTCGATGTGTTTCCTTTCGCAGAGCAAGGACAAAGCTTCGTAGCCGGCATTGAGTGCTACG
>CALCHR010000167.1 GCA_937901185.1 uncultured Bacteroidales bacterium | reverse complement strand
GTCGTTGTCGTCCTCTTCGCCTTTTCTGCTCTTGGGCGGAGCGTCGTTCAGGTGTATGCGGCAGTCGCGCAACTTGCGGTTGTGCAGGTTGGCTTTCTTGGCTCGCTCGCGTGCCAGTTTGGTGACGCCGGCGATGGCCTTGCGCTCCTTCTCGCTCTCCTGGATTTTCTGTTGTATCACCTCGGCTACGTCGAGGTTCTTATGCAGGAAGTTGTCTACGTTCTCCTTGATAAAATCGCCCACAAACTTATTGACGCTGATGCCGGAGAGGGGGAAGGGATTTCCGTTGCGGTCTTTGTCGGGCGCCATGGTCAGCGAGCCGAGCTTAATCTTTGTCTGACTCTCAAACATGGGTTCGATGACGCGCACGGCGATGGCTGCCACAAGACCGTTGCGTACGTCCTGCACGTCGAAGTTCTTACCAAAGTATTCCTTGATGGTGCGGGCGATGTGCTCCTTGAATGCGCTTTGGTGCGTACCGCCTTGTGTGGTGTGCTGACCGTTTACAAAGGAATAGTACTCCTCGCCGTATTGCGCTGTGTGGGTGAAGGCGATGTCGATGCCTTCGCCGCGCAGATGGACAATGGGGTAGAGGCCCGGAGCGGTCATTTTGTCGCTCAGCAAGTCTTCCAGACCGTTGCGGCTGATGATGCGGCGTCCGTTGTGGAAGATGGCGAGCCCGGTGTTGAGGTAGGTGTAATTGCGGAGCATGTCTTCCACAAACTCATTGCGGAAGTGGAAGTTCTGGAACAACTCGGGGTCGGGCTCAAAGTAGATGTAGGTGCCGTTCTCCTCTTCTGTGTCGGCATAGGTGTCGCTCACGAGTACGCCGCGCTCAAAGACAGCCTCGTGCTGCTTGCCGTCGCGGTGGCTGCGGGCTATGAATTTGCGACTGAGGGCGTTCACGGCTTTCAGACCCACACCGTTGAGGCCTACGCTGGCTGTGAAGACCGACGTGTCGTACTTGGCGCCGGTGTTCAACTTAGAAACGGCGTCGACCAGGCTGCCCAAGGGGATGCCGCGACCATAGTCGCGCACGGTGGCCGAACTGTTTTCTACCACGTCCACTTCTATGCGCTTGCCAAAGCCCTCGTTGAACTCGTCGATACTGTTGTCGATGCTTTCTTTCAGGAGCACGTAGATGCCGTCTTCGGCGTGCGTACCGTCGCCAAGGCGACCGATGTACATACCGGGACGTGTGCGGATGTGGTCAGTATCTTCGAGGTGGCGGATTTTACTCTCGTCGTAGACTACGGCGTTGGCGGCAGGGGTGAGTTGTTCTTCTGACATGTGTTTCTGCGTAAGGCGGTTTATGGAGATAAGGTCTGTGGATTAGATAGAGGTTTTGTAGCAGCGGCGGCGCTTGTGTTGCTCCACCTGGAAGTATTGCCATTGGTTCTGCACCTTGTCGTTCTCCTCCAGCTCAGGGTTGCTCTCGGCATATTTGTATCCGAGTTTCTGATAGACGGGGATGAGGTCGGTGAAGAGCAATGCGTTGGCGCCCTTGCCTTGATAGTCGGGGCGCACGGCCACGAGGAGCAAGTCGAGCACCTCGGGGCGCTTCCAGAAGAGCGCACGCAGCAGGTGGAACCATCCGAAGGGCCACAGGCGGCCTTTGGCTTTCTGCAAAGCCTTGGAGAGTGACGGCATGGAGATACCGGCGGCCACGAGCTCGCCCTCGGCGTTTTCCACGAGCGTCACCATGCGGAGGTCGAGCACAGGTACGTACATCTTCACATAGTTGTCTATCTGCTGGTCGCTCATGCGCGAGAAGCCAAACAGCGGAGCGTAAGCCTCGTTGACCAATTCGAAGATGCGACGGCCCAGTCCGCTTTCCATCACCTCCTTGCGGCTCTTTACCTTGCGGATGCGCAGACCATACTTGCGCTGCACGAGGTCTGAGATGCGGAGGTGCTTTTCGGGGATGGCTTCGGGGATGTAGATTTTCATTTCCACCCAGTCGGCCGACTTTTCCAAGCCCAGGCGTTCCATGTGTTGCGGATAGTAGGGGTAGTTGTAGATGGTGGCCATCGTAGAAAGCTGGTCGAAGCCCTCGATGAGCATACCCTCGGCGTCGAGGTCGGTGAAGCCCAGCGGACCCTCCATCTCTTCCATGCCGCGCTCCTTGCCCCAAGCCTTTACGGCGTCGAGCAAGGCGCTGCTCACCTCCGTGTCGTCGATAAAGTCGATCCAGCCGAAGCGCACCACGCGGCGCTGCCACGTCTCGTTGGCGCGCTTGTTGATAATGGCTGCCACGCGGCCCACTATCTCCCCGTTGCGGTAAGCCAGAAAATACTCGGCTTCGCAAAACTCGAACGCCGCGTTCTTCTTCTGCGAGAAGGTAGACTGCATATCGTCGTACAAGTCGGGCACAGAATAGGGGCAGTTCTTATAGAACTCGTAGTTGAAACGGATAAACTTTTTCAGCTCGGCAGCAGAGGCCACTTTTCTTATCTCGATAGACATGGTGCTATATATAATATATAATAATGTGTATCTGCCGCTCGCCGCTTCGCCTCCGAAAAAGAGCCTTCCGCTATGCCACAGGGCCGATACAAGTAGGTTTAAGACCACAAAGGTACACATTTTTTTGAAAAACTCTAAATTTTTGTATCCCGCAGTGAGCGACACCCACCACCGAAGAGAGACGGTGCGTGAAACAAATCCTGTTTCCACCCCGAGCGGCCGCTAAATACGTGGAACAATATGTAAAAGGGTGTTAACGAGGATTTGGAAATCGGAGAAAAGCATATTATATTTGTAATAGCGTAGCGGGACAGCATAGTGTTGTCCCGCTTTTTTTAACCGGGAAATGGGAGAAAACTACGCTTTACCGAAGAAAAATTCGGCGTTTACTAAGAAAAACTGCGCGCCTCGCGCGTTCATTTTGTAAACACCGAGCGAAAAAATAGCGTTATGCACCGGTGCGGATAGTTAAATTTTCATAAAAATGTATTGAAGTAAAATTGTCAAGAAAAGGCCTACTGTACTCAGTACGAATAATTTTTATAACAAATAACCGCTCTATATGCTTGTGTCTTTGAATATTTTGTTGTAACTTTGCCGCCCGAAAGGTGTATTGTACACTTTTCTGAAAGCGAAAATAAGAAAAACAATATATATAACAACTTAAAAATCAAACAAATGCCTACTATTCAACAATTAGTAAGAAAGGGCAGACTCTCAGTAACTGAGAAGTCAAAGTCTCCGGCTTTGGATTCTTGCCCGCAGCGTAGAGGCGTATGTGTACGTGTGTACACCACCACGCCTAAGAAACCTAACTCTGCCATGCGTAAGGTGGCTCGTGTACGTTTGACCAACTCTAAGGAAGTGAACTCCTACATCCCCGGAGAAGGCCATAACTTGCAGGAACACAGCATCGTGCTTGTACGCGGTGGTCGTGTAAAAGACCTCCCCGGTGTGCGCTATCACATCGTACGCGGTACGCTCGATACATCAGGCGTAGCCAACCGTACACAGCGCCGTTCTAAGTATGGAGCAAAGCGCCCCAAGGCAGCAAAGAAGTAAAAAAATAATTTGGTTAGCAGAAGCGGTTGAGTAAATATCCCAAAGGGGAATTGAAGACTAAGTATGCAGCCCTAACAAACCAATTTACACAAAATGAGAAAAGCAAAACCTAAAAAACGCCTGGTTCTTCCAGATCCCGTTTTCGGAGACAAGAAAGTTTCCAAGTTCGTAAACCATCTTATGTACGATGGTAAGAAAAACATCTCCTATGAAATCTTCTACAAGGCCCTCGATATCGTAGGCGAGAAGATGAAGGACCAAGAGAAGTCAGCCCTCGAAATCTGGAAGGCTGCTCTCGACAAAGTAACTCCCCAGGTGGAAGTAAAGAGCCGGCGTATCGGTGGTGCAACATTCCAGGTGCCCACAGAAATCCGCCCCGATCGCAAAGAGTCTGTTTCTATGAAGAACATGATCCTCTACGCTCGCAAGCGCGGTGGTAAGACAATGGCCGACAAGCTCGCAGCTGAAATCATGGACGCTTTCAACGAACAAGGTGGCGCCTACAAGCGTAAGGAAGACATGCACCGCATGGCCGAAGCTAACCGTGCCTTCGCTCACTTCAGATTCTAATATTAAAGAGGTAAGACAATGGCAAAGCAAGACCTACTTTTTACCCGTAACATCGGTATTATGGCGCACATCGACGCTGGTAAAACTACTACGTCAGAGCGTATCCTTTTCTATACTGGTAAGACTCACAAGATTGGTGAAACTCACGACGGTTCTGCCACCATGGACTGGATGGCTCAGGAACAAGAGCGCGGTATCACCATCACTTCTGCTGCCACTACAGCATTCTGGACTTGGGCAGGACAGCAGTATAAGTTCAACTTGATTGACACTCCGGGTCACGTAGACTTTACAGCCGAGGTAGAGCGCTCTTTGCGCGTGCTCGACGGTGCCGTAGCTACCTACTGCGCAGTAGGTGGTGTTGAACCTCAGTCAGAGACTGTATGGCGTCAGGCTGATAAATACAACGTTCCCCGTATTGGTTATGTAAACAAAATGGACCGCTCTGGTGCCGACTACTATGAAGTAGTACGCCAGATGAAGGAAGTGCTCGGCGCAACTCCTTGCCCCGTATCAATTCCTATCGGTGCAGAAGAAAACTTCAAGGGTATCATCGACCTCATCAAGATGAAGGCTATCCTTTGGCACGACGAAACAATGGGTGCTGAGTACGACGTGGAAGAAATTCCCGCCAACCTCCGCGACGAAGCCGAAGAGTGGCGCTCTAAGATGCTCGAAGTAGCCGCTGAGTGCGACGAAAACCTCATGGAGAAGTTCTTCGAAGATCCCGATTCTCTCACAGAAGAAGAAATCGTAGCCGCTATCCGTAAGGGTACTTTGTCTCTCGACATCGTTCCTATGACCTGCGGTTCTTCATTTAAGAACAAGGGTGTACAAACTTTGCTCGACTACGTTTGTATGTTCCTCCCCTCTCCTCTGGATACTCCTGCCATCGTAGGTACAAATCCTGAGACCGGCGAAGAAGAAAGCCGTCAGCCCAGCGAAGACGAAAAGACTTCTGCTTTGGCGTTCAAGATTGCCACTGACCCCTATGTAGGTCGTTTGACATTCTTCCGTGTATACTCTGGTAAGGTAGCTTCTGGTTCTTATATATTCAACGTACGTTCAGGTAAGAAAGAACGTGTATCACGTTTGTTCCAGATGCACTCAAACCACCAGAACCCCGTTGATGTAATTGGTGCCGGTGATATTGGTGCCGGTGTAGGTTTCAAAGATATCCGCACTGGTGATACCCTCGCTGAAGAAGGAGCACCCATCGTTCTCGAGTCAATGGACTTCCCCGATCCCGTTATCGGTATCGCTGTAGAGCCCAAGACTCAGAAAGACCTCGACAAACTTTCTACCGGTCTTGCTAAGTTGGCTGAAGAAGACCCCACATTTACTGTTAAGACAGACGAGCAGAGCGGTCAGACCGTTATCTCCGGTATGGGTGAGCTTCACCTCGATATTATCATCGACCGTCTCAAGCGCGAGTTCAAGGTAGAATGTAACCAAGGTAAGCCCCAGGTTAACTACAAGGAAGCCGTTACTAAGACTGTTAACCTCCGCGAGGTTTACAAGAAGCAGTCCGGTGGTCGTGGTAAGTTTGCCGACATCATCGTGAACGTAGGTCCCGTTGATGAAGACTTCAAAGAAGGCGGCTTGCAGTTTATCAACAAGGTTACCGGTGGTAACATTCCTAAGGAATTCATCCCCTCTGTACAGAAGGGCTTTGAGAGCGCTATGAAGAGCGGTGTGCTCGGTAACTATCCTCTCGACAGCCTCAAGGTAGAGCTCCTCGATGGTTCTTTCCACCCCGTAGACTCTGACCAGTTGTCATTCGAAATTGCTGCCATTCAGGCTTACAAGAACGCTTGTGCTCAAGCAGGTCCTTGCTTGATGGAGCCTATGATGAAGCTCGAAGTGGTAACTCCCGAAGAGAACATGGGTGATGTAATCGGTGACTTGAACAAGCGTCGTGGCCAAGTAGAAGGTATGGACAACGCCCGCAGCGGTGCTCGTATCGTTAAGGCTACTGTGCCCCTCGCAGAAATGTTCGGTTACGTAACTGCTCTCCGTACCATCACTTCTGGTCGCGCTACCAGCTCAATGCAGTACGACCACCACGCTCCCGTTTCTAACAGCATCGCTAAGGCTGTGCTCGAAGAAGTTAAGGGCCGCGTAGACTTGATTAAGTAATCTAATTAAAACAATCATGCCGTCAAGGCGGCGGGCTAACGAATGACTCTTAGCCCGCTCTGCCTAAACGGTTTAATAAAAACAAATCATGAGTCAAAAAATTCGTATCAAACTGAAGTCTTACGACCACACTCTCGTAGAAAAGTCTGCTGAGAAGATCGTAAAGAATGTAAAGGCTACCGGCGCTATCGTAAGCGGTCCAATTCCCTTGCCCACTCGTAAGCGCATCATCACTGTAAACCGCAGTACGTTCGTAAATAAGAAGTCTCGCGAACAGTTCGAGCTTTCTTCTTACAAGCGTCTCATCGACATCTATAGCTCTACTGCTAAGACTGTAGACGCTTTGATGAAGCTTGAGTTGCCTTGCGGTGTAGAAGTAGAAATCAAGGTGTAGTCCTTACATACTTCTTCAAGTATAGAAGTTCCTGCAATCCTTCGGGTTTGTAGGAACTTTTTTTGTGTTCTGATGGTGCCGACGTTCATTGTGTAGCCCTTGTTTTTCTTAGTAGCTTTCTAGGAAAACTTAGTAAACTTCTAGTTTTTCCTA
>CALCHR010000166.1 GCA_937901185.1 uncultured Bacteroidales bacterium | reverse complement strand
TCATCCCAATCCTTTGCATGTGCTGCCCCATCGGACAGACGAAATAGTCCTGCTCGCGGTTATAGTACAGGTTCTCTATGCGGAAGATGTCGTTCCTGAAGGCACGCTTCTGCTCCTTGTGGAAAAGGCCGTACTTTACGAACGCCTTGATGTCATGGTCTTCCATGAAGGAGTAGTTCTCCTCGCTTCCGTATCCGGAGTCGGAACAGGTTTCCTTGGCATAATGCCCGTATCTGTCATGGAAGGAATAGAGGAAAGTAGGCATTGTAAGCGTGTCTGTCGGATTATGAAAGAAGCCGAAGTCCGTAATGTACAGGTTCTCCGTCGCTATCTGCAGGTTATAGCCGGGTTTGGTCTGCCCGTTGTTCATGGCATCCTCCTTCATCCTCATGAAGGTCGCATCAGGGTCGGTCTTGCTGTAGGAATTGCGTTCCCCCATCGTTTCCAGATGGTTGTCATATTCCGAGAGCTTGTCGCGCATCTGTTCTATCTGTCTGGCCTGTTTCTTTTTCTTGCGCACGGCCTTTTTCTCTTCCTTGCTCCTAGGTGCGGGCAGTTCGGAAAGGGACTGGCGCAGTTCGTCCGATATCTCCGACAGCATCTCAGGAGTGAAACAGACAGCTTCCTCCGTTGCAGCCTTGCCTTGAGCGATGGCGTCGTCAATTTGGCATAGAAGCGTCTTTATCTTCTCCATCAGCCTGGCGCGGTTCTTCTCGACCGTCTTTGCGACAAACGAAGGTGTACTTGTTGGCCTTGGACTCAATCTTCGTGCCGTCGATGTACTCCACGTCCAGCGTAACCAGACCCTTGGAACTCAGCAGGAGCACAAGCTGGGTGAACACGTTGCTTATCTCATCCTTAAACGCGGTTGCGGAAACGGTTGACGGTGACAAAGTCGGGCTGTTCATAGCCTGCCAGCCAGATGAAATGCACGTCACGCTTCAAGGCCTGCTCTATCTTGCGGCAAGAGTAGATGTTGTTCATGTAGGCGTAGATGACGACCTTCAGCAGCATCTTTGGATTATAGGGACTGCGACCGCGCTCCTTGTATAGTTTGCGGAAACTGCTTAGGTCGAGGGTCTCGACTATGCTGCTGACAATGCGGACAGGATCGTTTTCTACGATATCCTTGTCTATCCTTTGAGGAAAAAGTATCGTTTGATTTGGACAATACGGACGAAAGTGGTACTTTTGCATAATTTGATTTTGGTGTCGTAAAGTTACGATTTTTTTACGACATAGCAAAGCCCTGGCTTGAGAAAGTCGGGGCTTTGTGATAAAAAGAGGATGTGACACCCTCTTATTTTTTTGGGAAGTAAGCCCCCTAATCGAAAAGTGCTGGTTCGTCAGGCTTTGGATTGTCCATTTCAATTATTTTAAGCCAGTCTCTCTCCGGCTGTTCAAAGAAAGTATAGCAGTTGACATAGTACATAAGCATGATACGGAACATCGTTGCGAGATTTGAAAAGCTCCAACTTCGCTTAATACGCCTCTGCATAACCATGAGCAGCAGGTTGGCAATGAGCGTTACCCATATTTGTATCTTGATGGCGTTTGCACTCTCCCCATAAAAGTATCTCAATGGAAAATTCTGCTTGAGTTGTTTGAAAAGCAGTTCTATCTCCCAACGTTTGCGGTATATGCCCACTATGTCCTCCACCTCCATGTCCATATCGTTGGTAAGCAGTGAGACGAGCCTGGCCTTTCCCTTCTTGATGTCCACGTATGTAATGATACGCGCATGATGCTCAATGTCTTCTCCATATTTGACATGCTTGTGGAAGATGACGTGCTGCACGCGGCACTCCATCAGCCCCTCCGGATGCATATACATTGTGTCGCTTACCGTGTCAAAGGTCAGGTTCTTCTTCATCTTTGTTACGTATATAACTTCCCTTCGGCTCAGTTCCTTAAACTTGGCGTAGTCAATGTACGCCCGGTCAAGTGCTACGATGTCACCACAGGCATAATTCGATAGGCGGAGCATGAAACTGTCGTTGGTGGCTGCCGAGGTGAAGCGGATGTCCGAAGGCACGCCTTCGTTTGCATGGATGTTGGCATGAACCTTGATGCCACCCTTCTTCTTGCCGGTCTTGGTATGTCTCCCTGCACCTTTGAATATGAGGTTAGAGAACAACGTGATGGTCGTGGAATCTATGATTTGCAGACGCTTGAGCCATGCCGGAACCTGTTTGCGTCGGCTGTCCGAGGAAAGCTCGTCCTTGTAGGCGGCATACAGGTCACGGTATATGGCTTCAAACACACATTCCTTGCAGCAGGTGTTAGCGGTGGACAAGGTGGAGCGGCG
>CALCHR010000165.1 GCA_937901185.1 uncultured Bacteroidales bacterium | reverse complement strand
CCCGCCACATTGTATATAACACCAGCGACATAGGCTTCAACCTCTCCGAGCTCAGCGAAGTGGGACCACGCACTTACCTTGCGCCACACTGGAAAGACCAACGTCTACCCTCCGGCACTGTGGTGGCCTTGCGCACATACGGCCGCCCCACTCCCGGCATCTTCCTTGACCACGATGTAGATACCAAGTTGAAGAACGTAAAGGTGCACTACGCCGAAGGCATGGGCCTCATTGCACAACGCTGCACCAACATCGACCTCTGCCAGTTCAGCGTATGTCTGCGCGGCAAGGACGACCCTCGCTATTTTACCACGCAGGCCGACGCCACCCACTTCTCTCAGTGTAAGGGTAAAATCAGTTCGTGCTGCGGCCTTTACGAAGGCATGATGGACGATGCCATCAACGTGCACGGCGTTTACCTGAAGGTGCGCGAGCGCATTGACAACCACACACTGCGCTGTGCCTACGAACACGGACAGGCCTGGGGTTTTGCCTGGGGCGATCCCGGCGACAGCATCTGCTTTATCAAAGCCAACACGATGGACCACGTGGATGGAGTGAACTACATCCGCACCATCAGCCCTGCCGACAAACCTACGGTGAAAGGAGCCAAGGAGTTTATCATCAGCTTCACAAAGCCCGTACCTGAAGAGGTGAACAACCATATCACCTACGGCATCGAAAACCTCTCGTGGACGCCGGAGATTGTGTTCCGCAAGAACCTCGTGCGCAACAACCGCGCCCGCGGCGCTCTCTTCAGTTCACCCCGCAAGACGGTCTGCGAAAAGAACGTGTTCGACCACACATCGGGCACAGCCATTCTGCTCTGCGGCGACTGCAACGGCTGGTACGAATCGGGCGCCGTGCGCGATTTGGTCATCCGCAAAAACAAGTTCATCAACGCCTTGACCAGCATGTTCCAGTTCACCAACGCCGTCATCTCCATCTATCCCGAGATACCTTCGCTCAAGGGTCAGACCCACTATTTCCATGGCGGCAAGAAAGGCAGCATCCGCATAGAGAACAACGAGTTTTACCACTTCGACGCCCCCTTGCTCTATGCCAAATCGGTGGACGGACTGGTATGGAAGAACAACAAGACGGTGAAGACTACCGACTTCAAGCCCTTCCACTGGAACAAGCAGCCCATTCTTCTGGAGCGCGTAAGAAACGCAGAGATAGACTATCCCAACTATCTGAAAGATGTCAAGATTAAAAAGTTCGACTTGAAATAGTGGCGCTCCGGCAGCCGGCAATACAAACCCGGGACCGGACCTCTCCACCCCTCCCCATAAGCCCTGAAAGAAACCCACCTCTTTCAGGGCTTTTTCTTAGTAGCTTTCTAGGAAAACTTAGTAAACTACAAATTTTTCCTAGT
>CALCHR010000164.1 GCA_937901185.1 uncultured Bacteroidales bacterium | reverse complement strand
TTACTAGTTTTTCCTAGAAGTTTACTAAGTTTTCCTAGAAAGCTACTAAGAAAACCGAGGCAACATACCACCCTTTCGCATAATCCTAAAAAAACATAATGATGCCCTTTTACTTGGCCGATTGAAGAGAAAGGCGTAACTTTGCACCCGTAAAACAGAACGAGGAAAGATTTGGCTGCTTGCAACCTCTGTAAAAAATGCTAAAATTTTGAGCCGTCTCGCACGCCGCGAGCGGTCTGCACAGGCGAGAGCCTATCTTGAGACGTTCTGCTTTCACTCCGTCAGGGAGATGAAGCAGATTTTTTTATATCATCAACTTATATACTCAAAAGAAACTATGGCATACCTCTTTACCTCCGAATCAGTGTCTGAAGGACACCCCGACAAAGTAGCCGACCAGATATCCGACGCCGTGCTCGATGAGCTCTTGGCCTACGACCCCACCTCGAAAGTGGCCTGCGAGACCCTCGTCACCACCGGACAAGTAGTGGTGGCCGGCGAAGTGAAGTCGGAAGCATTTGCCGACCTGCAAGAAATAGCCCGCCGCACCATCCGCCGCATCGGATATACCAAAGCCGAATACAAATTTGAAGCCGAGAGCTGCGGTGTGTTGAGCGCCATCCACGAACAAAGCGCCGACATCAACCGCGGCGTGGAGCGTCAAGACCCTATGACTCAAGGCGCCGGCGACCAGGGCATGATGTTCGGCTATGCCAACAACGAGACCGACACCTACATGCCGCTGCCCCTCTCCTTGGCCCACGACATCCTTATCGTACTGGCCGAGATACGCCGCGAGGGCAAGCAGATGACCTATCTTCGCCCCGACTCAAAGAGCCAGGTGACCATCGAATACGACGACAACGACCGCGCCGTGCGCATCGACACCATCGTTGTCTCTACTCAGCACGATGACTTTATCAGCGCCGAAGAGGCCGGCTCACAAGAAAAGGCCGACCAACTCATGCTCGACCAAATCCGCCACGACGTGGTGAGCATCCTCATACCGCGCGTCATCCGCGAGCGCGTTCACACCCCCGAGGTGAAAGCCCTCTTCGAGAAAGGCGCCATCAAGTATTTCGTCAACCCCACCGGCAAGTTTGTCATCGGAGGCCCGCACGGCGACACCGGACTGACCGGCCGCAAAATCATCGTTGACACCTACGGCGGAAAAGGCGCCCACGGCGGCGGAGCATTCTCCGGCAAAGACCCCTCAAAGGTGGACCGCTCGGCAGCCTACGCCGCACGCCACATTGCAAAGAACATGGTGGCAGCCGGAGTGGCCGACGAAATGCTCGTACAGCTGAGCTACGCCATCGGCGTGGCAGAGCCCATCTCCGTCTACGTAAACACCTACGGCAAGAGCCACGTGGCCATCTCCGACGGCGAGATAGCCGAAAAGGTTAAGGAACTCTTCGACCTGCGCCCACGCGCCATCGAAGAACGCCTCAAACTCCGATTCCCCATCTACGAAGAAACTGCCAGCTATGGCCACATGGGACGCACACCGATGACCGTGACCAAGACATTCAGCAGCCGAGGCATGGAAGAAAAGACCCTCGAGGTGGAACTCTTCACCTGGGAGAAACTCGACTACGTAGAAAAAATCAAAGCCGCCTTCAATCTCTAATCTCTCAGCGCCGGCACGTTCACCCCTGCCGGCGCTGAATATCTATAAGCCTACACCATGCACATCACCGTTTACAGCGCTTCGAGCGGACAAGTGCCCGAAGTCTACATCCACGCAGCCCGAAGGCTCGGAAGCCTCTTGGCAGAAAAAGGTCACACCCTGGTGAACGGAGCAGGGCGCACCGGACTGATGGGAGCTACCTCCGAAGCCTGTCTGGCCGGCGGCGGAAAAGCCATAGGCGTTATCCCGCAGTTCATGGTGGAACAAGGATGGGAGCACAAAGGCATGTCAGAACTCATAGTGGTCGACAATATGCACAGCCGCAAAGAGAAGATGGCCGAACTCTCCGACGCCTGCATTGCACTGCCCGGAGGAGTAGGCACACTCGAGGAACTCCTCGAAATCATCACCTGGAAACAACTCGGCCTCTATCTCAAACCCATCGTCATCCTCAACACAGACGGATACTTCAACCCCCTGCTCGCACAACTGGAGTGCGCCGTAGAACAACGCTTCATGCGCGAACAACACGCCGCCATCTGGCAAGTGGCCAACACCCCCGAAGAAGCCATCCACCTGGCAGAGACCACACCTCTTTGGGACAGCTCCATCCGTAAACTCGCCGCCCTCTAAAAGAAAGAGTCCATGTATCAAGCAGTGGCCGACAGCACCATCGTGGCACACCCCTTGAAAGCCGACAGCCTCAAAACTGACAGCCTCAAGCTCTCCAAGGAAACAACAACCCCCGACACGCTCGCAACCAGCGTGCCGGTCAAACCGGTGCATACCTCGACCACAGTCAAACTCCACGAAGCGACACAGGTAGAGCCTCTCTCCACCGACAGCCTTACAGCACCGACCGACAGCAGCCTCTGCGTCTTTCCCGACACCACCGTCGCTTCGCAGCTCAACACCATCAACCTCTTCGCCGCCTCCCAAAACCACGGCCAAGAATGGAGCGCAAAGCAAACCGCCTACTGCGCCACCGGCATAGCCGGCGAACCACTCCCCTATCAATTCCGCACAGACAACTATGTGACCGGCTTGCTCCTACTGGGTTTCTTCATCATGGTCGGAGTGATAACCGGCTCCTGGCAATTTATCTCCGACAACGTCAAGGACTTCTTCTATCACCGCCAAAGCAAAAACCTCTTCACCGACCGCAACGACACAGAACTGCGCGGCAACCTCTTCCTCGTTGTACAAACCTGTTTCTTGCTCGGCATTCTCTATACAGGCCACGTTCAAGAGTGTCACGGCGACCTCTTTACCCGGCTTTCTCCCCATCATATATTAGGCACAGCCATAGGCTTATGCAGCCTCTTCGTTGTGGGAAAAACATTGCTCTACAAGTTTGTGAACAACGTATTCTTTACCCACAGTCAAACCACCCTTTGGCAAAACATCTACCACCTCTCGGTGCTCGCCCTGGGCTTTGCCTTGCTTCCCCTCACACTGCTCGTGGTCTACTTCGACTTAGACTATTCAACCCTTCAATTTTTGTTCGTGTGCATACTCGCCACCATCAAAATCCTGCTGTTTTACAAGTGTTTTCAGATATTTTTCGGCTACAGATTCGGTGGTGTGCATTTATTTTTGTATTTTTGTGCGCTCGAAATTCTGCCCTTGTTCTTCCTCTGGGAAATTTTGGAACTTGCAAGCAGTTTTTTAGAGCTGTAAATAAGTATTAGTTTATAGGTGTTCATGGTAAAGAAGATTCTGGTATCACAGCCGGCTCCGGCTTCAGAGAAGTCTCCCTACTTCGACATAGCTAAGAAGCACAATGTCGAGTTTATATTCCATCCATTCATCAAGATCGAAGGGCTCACGCCTCGCGAATTCCGTCAGCAGAAAATTCAGATCTTAGAACACACCGCTGTCGTGTTCAACTCGCGCCATGCCATCGACCACTTCTTTAATCTCTGCAAGGAAATGCGTATCAGCATTCCGGAAGACATGAAGTACTTTGGCATCTCCGAAACCGTTGCGCTCTACATCCAAAAGTATGTGCAATACCGCAAGCGCAAAGTGTTCTTCAGCGCAACCGGAAAGTGGGACGACCTTATTACCCTCATGGTCAAACACAAGACCGAAAACTATCTGTTCCCTCAGAGCGACGTTCACAGCGACGAGGTCCACTTGATGATGGAGGCCAAGAAACTCAAGCATACTGAGTGCATCATGTACCGCACTGTGAGCAATCCGCTACCTACTGACCATGAGCTCGACTGCGATATGGTGGTGCTCTTCACCCCTGCCGGCGTAGAATCACTGCTGAAAAACGTGCCCGACTTCAAGGAGCGCAACATCCGCCTGGCTTCCTTCGGAAAAGCCACAGCTAAGGCCATCGAAGAAGCAGGTCTCACCTTGCACCTCGAAGCCCCCACGCCAAAAGCACCCTCTATCACCGGTTCGATAGACCTCTACCTAGAAGAATGTAACAAGAAATAGACGCACCGGCGTACGCGCCGTCACCGTTGCAACACACCTCATAGGAGCTAACAGTTCGGCGCGGACCACAAATCCGTAACTACCGGCGGTTAGCTCTTTTTTAATACCCCGCACCCAATGACTACAAAGCGATTCACCTTTCCGAAAGCCGAGCACCTTTGTCTGCAGAAAGAGATAGAGGCGCTGTTCCGTGCGGGCACATTCTCCCATTCAGCCTACCCCTTACGCATTGTTTGCAAGAAGGTGGACCACGAACACGGACCTGCTGTCAAAGTGCTGCTGAGTGTTGCCAAGCGCAAACTGCGCCACGCCGTAGACCGCAACCGAGCCAAGCGACAGCTACGCGAAGCCTACCGCTTGCAAAAGGAACTGCTACTCTCCACGCTGCCGCAAGAAGAGGGATGGCACATTGGCTTTATATGGTTGGCAGATAAGCCTATGGACTCCGAGCTGGTTCGTAAGAAAGTAAAGGCCCTTTTGCTTTACACCGCAGAGAAGGCCGCCGCCCTGCGCAGCGCCACTGAAGAAACAGAATCCTTATGAGAAAAATTCTTGTAGCCCTCCTCGTAGCGCCCATCCGTTTCTATCGGAACTTTATCTCTCCCCTCACACCGCCTGCCTGCCGCTTCACGCCCACTTGCTCTGCTTATGCGATGGAAGCTCTACAGAAGCACGGCCCAGTCAAAGGCTTGTATTTAGCGGTGCGCCGCCTGCTTCGTTGCCATCCTTGGGGCGGAAGCGGATACGACCCTGTGCCTTGAAGCAGCCATTTCCTGCTACAACGATTTCCTTCTGAAAAAACACCTCCACTTTCTTTCTGAAATGGACTCCGCTTTTGATTTCCACACCCATCATCTTTCCACGCCTCCCGGGCGCGGCATCGTCAACCTGCCACAAGAGATTTTGCTCCGGCCGCATACTTTCTGCCCCGAAGAAGGCGCGCTCTATTCGGCCGGCATTCATCCGTGGTGGACAACAGGCGATGTGAAATCCATGATGGAGGGACTGAAAGAACTGCTACCTCATCCGCAGATTGTAGCCCTTGGCGAATGCGGGCTCGACCGCTTGCAGGGTGCTCCAATGGCTATGCAGGAAGAGGTGTTCGTTGCCCAGGCTGCCCTCGCCGAACAATACGGCCTGCCCATGACGCTCCATTGCGTCCGGGCCTTCGACCGCTTGCTGGCGCTCCACAAACTCCTGCGCCCCACCCATCGCTGGACCATCCACGGCTTTCGCGGCAAGCCCCAGCTGGCTTGCCAGTTGCTCGAGGCAGGCTTCGACCTGAGTTTCGGGCTTCACTTCCACCCCGACAGCCTGCGCCTTGTACCCGCAGAGCGTCGACACACGGAGACCGACGACGCTCCGTGTACCATCGCAGAGGTATGCCGCGAGCAAGAAAGGGCACTGATGCTATAAAAAAGAAGGCACTTTGTCCTCTGATAGCCACGGAAATGCTATCTTTGCAAGGCGTAAGAAACGCACCCCACTACGATTTTTTATATAACAATACATACAAACATCAGACCATGAACTTTGTAGACGAACTAAGGTGGCGCGGAATGCTCCACCAAATGATGCCGGGCACAGAAGAGATGCTCGACAAGGGAATGGCCACTGCCTACCTCGGCATAGACCCCACCGCCGACAGCTTGCACATTGGCCACCTCTGTGGCGTGATGATGCTGCGCCACTTCCAACGCGCGGGCCACAAGCCCCTTGCCCTCGTGGGCGGCGCCACCGGTATGATTGGCGACCCCTCCGGCAAGAGCGCAGAGCGCAACTTGCTCAACGAAGAGACCTTGCGCCACAACGTGGCTTGCATCAAAGAGCAGCTCAGCCGCTTTCTCGACTTTGACAGCGACGCCCCCAACGCAGCCGAGCTGGTGAACAACTACGACTGGATGAAGGGCTACTCCTTCCTGGACTTTGCCCGCGAAATCGGTAAGCACATCACCGTAAACTATATGATGGCTAAGGACAGCGTGAAGCGCCGCCTCAACGGCGAAGCCAGCGACGGCCTCTCCTTCACTGAGTTTACCTATCAGCTGTTGCAGGGCTACGACTTCCTCCACCTCTATCAGGAGAAGGGATGTCGCTTGCAGATGGGCGGTAGCGACCAGTGGGGCAACATCACCACCGGTGCCGAGCTCATCCGTCGCACCAGCGGCAATGAGGTATATGCACTCACCTGTCCGCTCATCACCAAGGCTGACGGCGGCAAATTCGGCAAGACTGAGTCTGGTAACGTATGGCTCGATCCCCGCTACACGTCGCCCTACAAGTTCTACCAGTTCTGGCTCAACGTGAGCGACGACGACGCTGCCAAGTACATCAAGATCTTCACTGCCATCGGCCGCGAAGAGATTGAGGCACTCATCGCCGAGCACACCGAAGCACCCCACATGCGCACCTTGCAGAAACGCCTCGCCAAGGAGGTGACCATCATGGTGCACTCAGAGGCCGACTATGAGGCTGCTGTGGAAGCATCGGGAATCCTCTTCGGCAACAACACCCACGACGCACTCGTGAAACTCGACGAAGACACCCTGCTCGCCGTGTTTGACGGCGTGCCCCAGTTCAAGGTGTCGCGCGAGAAAATTGAAGCTGGCGTGAAGGCTGTGGACCTCTTCGTGGAGGATGCAGCTGTGTTCCCCTCAAAGGGCGAGATGCGCAAGATGGCACAGGGAGGTGGCGTAGCACTCAACAAGGAAAAGCTCGCGGCATTTGATCAGGAAATCACCACTGCCGACCTGCTCAACGACAAGTATCTGCTCGTGCAACGCGGCAAGAAGAACTATTTCTTGCTGATAGCAGAGTAAAAAAACCATAAAAATTTGCAGGGATAGAGAAAATGCTCTATCTTTGCAACGCTTTTCCGGAAGGAGGCGCACGAGGATTGTCCTATGGTGTAATGGTAGCACAACAGGTTTTGGTTCTGTTTGTCTTGGTTCGAATCCAGGTAGGACAACTCAAAGAAAGAAACAAGGAAAGGTCATCAGCACTGCTGATGACCTTTTTGCATGTTGCAAAACATAATCAGATTTTGACACGAGCACTTGCAATGCTGTGAAATATGGAGTAACTTTGCCTGAAGATGCATAGAAAACAAAACCCGTTAAAAGTGTAAAAAGATATGATGGACAAATTTCTCGCATTAGAACTCCCCATGCAGGTGTTCTGGGGACTGGCAGTAATCTCAAGCGCCTTCTTCCTGGTGCAGACAATCATGGCATTCCTCGGACTCGATGCCGACACCGACGACGGCATGGGCTTCGAAGATGTGGAGCTGGGTGGCGTGTCGGGATATTCCACCTTCCGCAACCTGGTGAACTTCATGCTCGGATATGGATGGGCAGGAGTTGTGCTCAGCGAAACAATTACCAATATGCTGTCGCTGCAGCTGGCGGCCATGGCGGTGGGACTGTGCTTCGTAGTCGTATTCATCGTCATCATACGCCAAGTGATGAAGCTCTCGGCCGACAAGACCTTCAAACTGGAAGAGACGTTGGGGCAGATTGCCGATACCTACCTGCGCATCCCCGGTAAGAAAGAGGGCGTGGGCAAGGTGATGGTGAGCGTGCGCGGGTCGATGCACGAATTGGAGGCAATGACCGAAGGAGACACCATACCCACAGGCGTCAAGGTGCGCATCACCAAGGTCATAGGCGCAGAGCTACTCGAAGTGGAGCGCGTGTAAAAAAAAAGACAATCCACAATTGACAAAGTTCGAGAGTCGAAGAACGATAACACTAAATAGGGCCGACACGTCGGTCGGCCCCTACACTAAAAACACTAAACACTTATAATCATGAGTATCGCATTTTTAGGACTGATTCTGATAATGGTAGGCTTCGCCACCGTTGCAGCAGTGATTCGTCGTTACAGACGTTGTCCGTCAGACAAAATTTTAGTAGTATATGGAAAGACCGGAGGTGGCTCGGCCAAGTGCATCCATGGAGGAGGTAAGTTCGTGTGGCCCATCATACAGGACTATGCCTACTTGAACCTTACACCCATCTCCATCGATGCCAACCTGACCAATGCCCTGTCGCGTCAGAACATCCGCGTCGACGTACCTTGCCGATTTACCGTAGGTATCTCTACCGAGGCCGACTCGATGAACAATGCCGCAGAGCGCCTTCTGGGACTAAGCTCCAGCGAGATTCAAGAGCTCGCACGAGACATCCTCTTCGGTCAGCTCCGTCTGGTCATCGCCACCATGTCTATCGAAGAAATCAATAGCGACCGCGACAAGTTCCTTGAGAACATATCAAAGAACGTAGAGGTAGAGCTTAAGAAAATTGGCCTGCGCCTCATCAACGTAAACGTTACTGACATCAAGGACGAGAGCGGATATATCGAAGCACTCGGTAAGGAGGCCGCAGCCAAGGCGATCAATGAAGCCAAGGTGAGCGTAGCCGAACAGGACAAATACGGTGAAATCGGTAAAGCCGAAGCCGTGCGCGACACACGTATCAAGACCTCTGAGGCCAACGCCATCGCCGTAAAGGGAGAGAACAATGCACAGATTGACATTGCCAACTCTAATGCCCACCGCCGTGAGAAGGAGGCCGAAGCCAACCGACTCGCCATCGCAGCCGAAAAGGTGCAACAAGCAAAAGCATTGCAAGAAGCCTATGCCGCAGAAAAAGAGGCCGAGCTTGCACGTGCCGAACGCGAGCGTTCAACGCAACAGGCCAACATCATCGTACCCGAAGAGATTGAGAAGCAACGTCGCATCATCGAAGCCGAAGCAGAAGCCGAGAAGGCACGCGTAAAGGCAAAGGGTGAGGCTGATGCCATCTATGCCAAGATGGAAGCCGAGGCGAAAGGTCTCTACGAAATACTCACCAAGCAAGCTGCCGGTTACGACAAGATGGTGCAGGCAGCAGGCGGCGATGCCAACAAGGCTTATATGCTGCTCTTGCTCGAAAAACTACCCGAACTCGTCAAGACACAAGTTGAAGCCGTCAAGGGCGTAAACATCGATCACGTTACCGTTTGGGATTCTGGCAACGGAGCAGATGGCAAGGGCTCTACCGCCAATTTCGTGTCGGGGTTAATGAAATCAGTACCGCCATTGAGCGACCTCTTTGACCTCGCAGGAATGAATCTCCCAGAATACCTCGGGAAAAAATCTGAGGTACAGAACATCTCACTCGTAGAGGAGAAGTAATAAAATCTATATGGCAAAGACATTGCGAGCGAATTCGGATTTGCTCGCAATCTCTTTTTGCTTGAATACAATCCAAAGAGATTCTTATTTAAGTGCAACGATTAGGATGTCTAAAAAATCACCTCCTTTTTGTTCATTCACAAAAAAACTCTATCTTTGTACTTTGAAGGATTGTGCGCGCGCACAATGATGTAAGCATAAGACCTATATGAACGATTACAAGACGAATGGCTGCGATGGATTAAGCTGTCAGGGATGCGGCCGACAAGATAAGAAACTTAACGTTTTTGATTGGCTGGCCGATGTACCGGGCAACCTTGAGGAAACGGATTTTGTGGAGGTGCAATTTAAGAACACACGCAAGGGGTATTACTTAAACAGCAATAAGATTTCTTTGCAGAAAGACGACATTGTGGCAGTAGAAGCAAGCCCTGGTCATGATATCGGCGTAGTTACACTCACTGGCAGTCTTGTACTATTGCAGATGAAAAAAGCGCGTATCAAAAGTGACGCCGAGGTGCGCCGTGTATACCGCAAGGCTCGTGAGGTGGATATGGAGAAGTTCAACGAAGCCAAAGCTAAGGAAC
>CALCHR010000163.1 GCA_937901185.1 uncultured Bacteroidales bacterium | reverse complement strand
AGAGACGCCCCGCTCGCTGTAGAGGTCATCCAGATAAATCAGGACCAGCTCTTTAACGCGCGAGTCATTGGGCAGGTACGTCTCCATGTCGTCACCCACGGCGCCCTGGAGCGTTTTCTTGGCGGTTTCCAGCGCACGGGTCACATTCTTGTCGGTGACTTCGTCAGCGTAGTCAATGCCCAAGTATTCCTTGGCTTCGTCGATTTCTGGCATCATAGCCGTCACCTCCTTGCCTTAATTAAGCTTTTACAGTAGCGGTTAAGCTGCCGTAAATGTACGCACCCTTGTCGGTGCTCATTACGTCGTAGCCTTCGATAGCTCTCAAGCAGTTTTGGTTCTTGTTGAAGAGGAAGTGCTCAGACACATTGAACTCTAAGCTCTCGAACTCTTTGAAGGTTGCGCCTGCTTTAGTGTCGCCGTAAATTACAGGGAAGTGAGTCGCGTCGATATTTGGAAGTTGTGCGTCTGGGTACACTTTAACAACAAGACCCTGGAAGAGTTTCTCGGTTGGGTTTGCTGGGTTTGGTTGAAGAATTGGTCTACCGTTTGCATCCTCTTCCTCGTCGAGCATTGCGAAGCCTGACTGGTTAGTTGCGATCACGCCGTTGATTTTGCAAGCTGGGTCGAGGTCAACGTTGATTGACCTCTTGAGTGCCTTCCATCCTGCGATAGCTTTAGGCGTGCCTCCGTTGTAGCCTGCTTTTAAAGTTGCGAAGATGTCCGCGTTCTCGCTGATGATTGCGTTCTTTACGAACCATTTGTCGAGGTAGCTCATAAGTCCAGCGCGCTCGCCTTTTGCAAGGATGCGTGATACTGGGATGAGTTTGCCCTTGAAGCCGATGGTGAACGGTATCTTGTCGAACTGAATGCTAGACTCTTCTGCGATAGCGTCGCCGTCGTCGAAGTCAACAAGTCCCGCAGGTGCTCCCTTTTCGTAGTTCACCGAACCGGTCAATGATGCAGTAGGCTCTACGGTCACGAGTTCCTTCGCGCTCACGTAACTCTTTCTGAGTTCGTTGATTTCGGTCTTTACGTCTTCAGGGATGAGGTAGTTCTCACCGTTTGCCGAGTCGGTTCCTGTTACGAGTGCAGCCTTTTCTGCTTCGGTTGCTTTGCCGTTCATCATCTTCACGATGAGTTCGAAGCCGTCGGCCTTTTTGGTGCCTTCTACTTCAGTTGCTACGTCGGCAGCGTTTGCCTTCTTTGCGTTTTCGATCTTGCCGAGAAGGTCAAGTTCTTTTTGAAGCTCTTCGGCTTTATTGAGACAGCCCTCTGCTTTTTCGAGGTCTTTGTTTTCGCCTTCCATATAGCCTTTTGCTTCGTTGGTAAGTTCCAAGATTTGAGCTTGGAGTTCTCTCATTCTTTTAGTCATTTTTATTTCCTCCTTTAAAAATTGACTTTTAGTTTTTTACTGTGCGAGCTTTCGCTTCGCTTATTCTAGCGCGGAGCGCCATTTCCTTCGCCTTGTCGGCGTTTTCGGTTTCTTCGGGTTCTACTACTTCCGGTGTCTCTTCCTTTTCGTAGACTTCCTCCCCTGTGTAGCTCTTGCAAGCGCCCGCAGCCTTTTGTGCTGGCACTGCCACGAGGCTGAACTCGTAGGCGTCCTTGATGCCCGCGAGTGTGAACGTGCACAACTGCTTGCCGCCTTCCTTGTCGTAGCTTCTGCCTTTGTAGTGTGAGCAGTAGCTCTTCGCGTTGTCCGTTCCACATATCGAGCAGATTGCACTCGATACGGAGAAACCGACGCTGCCCTCTTTCTTGATGCCTCCCTTTATTTCAGCGATGAGGTCGGCGTTGCCTGCCGTCTTTACCATGTAGCACTTGGCGATGAGCTTCGTGTACAATTCGCCGGAAGCGGTTGCTTTCGTGCCTTGCTCGAGCTCGGTCGCATAGATGCGCGCCACCTGATTGTCTGCGCTGCGCCTGTGGTCCTTGATGACCGTCTTGCCGATGAATGCCTTCTGCAACTCTTGCAACGCTTTCAAGTTGAAGCGCTCGTACTGTCTGTCGAGTTCGTTATCGCATAAGACAGCGCGGAAGACAAACACGTCCTCGGCTTGGAGAGGCGTGAGCGCGTGCTTGTTGATGAGCTTGAGGTCTTCCTCAGTGACGTCGTGCGCCGCTAAGTTGGCCGCCTTTTCAATCATACCCGGAAGTCTTTCGTCGGGGTTCTTAATTTCTGCCATGCTTGTCGTCTCCTGTGTTATTGTTTATGTTTGTATATTGCGCCCCGGTATATTGGACCGGGATGCTTGCACCGTTGCCGAGCAGCTGGTCGCCGCCTTCCTTGCTTGGAAGGTCGAGACGTTCGCGGGCTTCGTTTGGTGTCATGAGGAAGTTGCTGACCGCAGCGCTGAGCGTGTTTATTTGTGTTTGTTGGTCTGCTCTTAATATCACGCCCGTGTTGAATTTCGCGTGGTAGCCCTTCACCTCTTCGTCGTCAGTCAAGAGTTTGTAGCCTATTTCTTCTTCGTACTGCTTGACGATATAGAGAAGCGTGTCGACTAAGAAGCTGAGCTGCTGAGCCTCTGCGCTCGCGTAGCTGCTCTTGGTGTAGTCTCCGACCTGGTAAGGTTTCACGCCGAACGCGCTGGCGATTTGCAACGCGCTGTACTGTTTAATCTCGACGAACTGATTGTCCGGCGTCAAGCTGAAGCCGACCGGGATGGGCACGATGTTCTCAAGTCCGAGCTCTTTCATCTCGCCCTTCGCGTAGGCTTCTATTCCTTTGACGAGCGTCTGCACGTTCTCGTTACTCAAGTCTCCGGTGTATTGGAGCACGCTCTTCGCGGTCATTCCGCTGTTGTACATTTTGTTAATGAGGTTCTGCGCTTTGATGTTGCCCTGGATGGTGCTCGCAAGCTGCTCACGAACGGAGACGCCGACAAGTCCGTCAACTGTATGGTGACTCTTGACGTGTATCACTTCTTCAGAGCCGAGGACCACGTTGCCCGTCGGTGCGCTGTAGCTGTAGTACACGTCGGGAACGTCCGCGAGTTTGCGGGCGTTGTCGTATATCACGCGGACCTTTTCGGGGTTCATAAGCCAGAGCTGAGGGCGCTCGATGTCTCGAGTGTCTATCCACGCGTAGCCGTTGCCGTAGTGGTTCCTGCACATTTCCATCGCGCCCCAAAAGACTGAGGCGGTCATGAAGCGGTTCGGGCGCTCGTTGAGCATTCTATAATATAAATGATCGCGCGCCGTGCGGATGCCGTGCTCTGGTGTGTATTGCTGCAACTTGAGCGGAAGCTTGCCGATGCTCTCACTTAATACTTTGAGGCAGGCGAAGTAGGTCGCCTCGCTCAAGGCTTCGCCGTCAACGCTGTGAACGCCTAAAAACTCCAAGAGCTGGTTGAGACTCATGCTCTCCCTCGAGGCGTCGCTTTTATTTCTTTTTTTGTCTTTGCGGTTTAAAAGTCCCATTTTTGTCTCCCTTTATTTCTTCCAGCCCATAAGCTTGAGATAGTAGTCCAGCTCACTGTCCACGTCTACAGTGCCACCTTCTGCGCCGGTGCTCATAAGCATAAGCGCGTGCGCGTCGATTACGGCGTCAACTGGGTCTATACGTTTGAACTTTGCGCCCGGCTTCTTGTCAACTTTTATTTCCTCGAAGCTATTGCGCACGATGGCCGCGTTTATCATCGACCACGTGAGCAGCTCGTTCCGTTCGTCGTACTCAAGCGCGCCGCTCTTTGTCAAGAGCTGAATGGCGACTGTCGCGTCGTTAAGGTTTCGCGCGCTCTGTGTGATCGTTACGACCGGACAGCCAAGCGCTTCAAGGTCTTGCA
>CALCHR010000162.1 GCA_937901185.1 uncultured Bacteroidales bacterium | reverse complement strand
TACTAGGAAAAACTAGAAGTTTACTAAGTTTTCCTAGAAAGCTACTAAGAAAAACAAGTATATCATGCTGAATTTCTCTACGAGGAAAAATAGCTCATCGAAGACCTCTAAAATCTTTTATCAGCTGATAGCATCCTCCGAGAAAAACATAATGCCATTTATGAAGTGACCGCCCACCCGCTACACATTATTTATATATATAATAGAGTGGCAAAATTTACAGTTCTTAAGTAGTAGGCCCATTCGGTGTTGGGAAAAATGCAACTCGCTTATCTTCTTCATCCTCTGTATAATAAAAAGTAAAAAAATAGGTGTAAATATTTGCTAGTTAAGAATAAATGCGTAAATTTGCATCCCGAAAAGTAGTAGATATTATTTAACTGCTTTATTTTTAATGGCTTTGCCAGGGTTAGTAATAACCTTCCGCCCTAAAGCCGCGACGGCGACTGGAGGCTACGGATTAGAGAGAAATAACTTAAATTTATTCATATAAATAAAACTGAAATGCCAGGATTATTAGGAAAGAAAATCGGAATGACTTCCGTTTTTAGTGCCGACGGCAAGAATGTGCCGTGCACTGTGATTGAAGTAGGTCCTTGCGTGGTAACTCAGATTAAAAATGTCGAGAAGGATGGCTATGCTGCTGTGCAGGTAGGTTTCCAAGATGTAAAGGAGAAGAATGTATCTGCTCCTTTGCTCGGTCATTTTAAGAAGGCTGGTGTTACTCCCAAGCGTCACTTAGCTGAGTTTGCAGGCTTCGACCAGGAGTTGAACTTGGGCGACACTTTGACAGTGGAGCTTTTCAACGGTGCAGAGTTTGTAGACGTAGTAGGAACTTCTAAAGGTAAAGGTTTCCAGGGTGTTGTGAAACGTCATGGTTTTGGTGGTGTAGGTCAGACTACACACGGTCAGGACGACCGCTTGCGCAAGCCGGGTTCAATCGGTGCTTGCTCTTACCCCGCAAAGGTATTCAAAGGTCTTCGCATGGGTGGACAGATGGGCGGTAATCGCGTAACTACTCAGAACTTGAAAGTGTTAAAGGTGATACCTGAACACAACCTCTTGCTTATCAAGGGTTCTGTTCCTGGTTGTAAAGGTTCAATTGTAATAGTTGAGAAGTAATGGAAGTAAGTGTATTGAATATTAAAGGAGAAGATACCGGCAGAAAGGTAGTTCTCAATGACGCCGTATTCGGCATTGAACCCAACGATCACGCTATTTATCTCGATGTAAGACGCTACCTCGCTGCTCAGCGCCAAGGTACAGCAAAGTCTAAAGAGAGAAGTGAAATGAGTGGCTCAACTCGTAAGCTCGGACGCCAGAAGGGTGGTGGTGGAGCACGTCGCGGTGATATCAACTCACCTGTATTGGTAGGTGGTGCTCGCGTGTTTGGTCCTAAGCCCCGTAACTATTCTTTCAAATTGAATAAGAAGGTAACGGCTTTGGCTCGTCGTAGCGCTCTCGCCTACAAGTTGCAGGAAAACGCAATTGTGGTTGTTGAAGACTTTAACTTAGAGGCTCCTAAGACTAAGACTTTTGTAGAAATTGTAAATAATCTTAAAATTTCTGACAAAAAAGTCCTTATGGTTATGCCTGAAGCAAATAAAAATGTATATTTGTCAGCTCGCAACTTGCAGCGTGCTAAGGTTGCTATCGCTTCTGACATCAACACTTATGGTGTGTTGGATGCCGGAGTTATGGTTGTAACTGAAAGCGCAGTTGCTAAAATCGAAGCTGTTTTAACCAAATAAAGAAGCGAAGTAGATTATGGCATTTATCGTAAAACCGCTGGTTACAGAAAAGATGAACGACGCTACGGAGAAGCAAAACAAGTTTGGCTTCGTAGTTCGTCCTGAGGCTAACAAGCTTCAGATTAAAGCAGAAGTTGAAGCACTGTATAATGTTACAGTTGTTGCTGTTAATACCATGGTTTATGCCGGCAAGAATAAGTCTCGCTATACAAAGGCCGGACTGCTTCGCGGCAGAACCAATGCTTTCAAGAAGGCTGTTGTTACCTTGAAAGAAGGTGATACTATTGATTTTTATAGTAATATTTAATAACAGATGGCAGTACGTAAATTTAAGCCCACAACACCGGGGCAAAGACACAAAATTATTGGTACGTTCGAAGAAATTACTGCATCCGTACCAGAAAAATCTCTCGTAACCGGTAAGCGCTCAACTGGCGGCCGTAATAACGTAGGTAAGATGACCATGCGTTATATGGGTGGTGGTCACAAGAAGAAATTCCGCTTCATTGACTTCAAGAGAGAGAAAGATGGTGTTCCCGCAGTGGTAAAAACAATTGAATACGACCCCAACCGTTCGGCTCGTATCGCTTTGTTGTTCTACGCTGATGGTGAAAAGCGTTATATTATCGCTCCTAATGGATTGAAGGTGGGTGACCAACTTATGTCAGGTGCAGAAGCAGCTCCTGAAGTAGGAAATGCACTTCCCCTGCAGAATATCCCTGTAGGTACAGTTATCCACAACATTGAACTTCGTCCGGGACAAGGTGCCTTGTTGGTTCGTTCAGCAGGTAACTTTGCACAGCTCACTTCTCGCGAAGGTAAGTATTGTGTAGTTAAATTGCCCTCAGGCGAAACTCGTCAGATTCTTAGTGCTTGTAAGGCCACTATTGGTACAGTAGGTAACTCGGACCACGCTTTGGAATGCTCTGGTAAAGCCGGACGTTCTCGCTGGTTGGGTCGTCGTCCTCACAACCGTGGTGTGGTTATGAACCCTGTAGATCACCCGATGGGTGGTGGTGAAGGTCGCCAGTCAGGTGGACACCCGCGTTCACGTACAGGCTTGTATGCTAAGGGCTTGAAGACAAGAGCTCCGAAGAAGCAGTCTAATAAGTACATTATTGAAAGACGTAAAAAGTAATAAGCACTAAAATATTTAGGATTATATGAGTCGTTCATTAAAGAAAGGTCCGTACATCGCAGTTTCTTTGGAAAAGAAAATTCTTGCTATGAATGAAACTGGCAAGAAGAGCGTAGTAAAAACTTGGGCCAGAGCTTCGATGATTTCTCCTGATTTTGTAGGACATACAGTCGCAGTTCACAACGGAAATAAATTTATCCCTGTTTACGTTACAGAAAACATGGTAGGACACAAACTCGGTGAGTTCGCACCCACACGCAAGTTTGGCGGCCATGCTGGTAATAAGAAAAAATAAGCAGGGTTATTCAATCCAGAAATAATAAAGAAAAAATAAATGGGAGCAAGAAAAAGATTAGTGGCTGAAGCAAGAAAAGAAGCCCTTAAGACCCAGTACTTTGCTAAATTGCGCAACGTACCTTCTTCTCCGCGTAAAATGCGCTATGTTGTAGACATGGTTCGCGGTATGGAGGTAAATAGAGCTCTCGGTACACTGAGATTCTCTAAGAAAGCAGCTTCTGCAGATGTTGAAAAATTGCTGCGTTCTGCAATCGCAAATTGGGAACAGAAAAACGATCGTAAAGCCGAAGATGGCGAATTATTTATAACTAAGATTTACGTTGACGAAGGAGTTACGTTGAAGCGTATGAGACCGGCTCCTCAGGGTAGAGGTTATAGAATTCGCAAGCGTTCAAACCACGTTACGCTCTTCGTAGGTACTAAAACTAATGATTAATTGAAAGAAGAATGGGACAAAAAGTAAATCCGATAAGTAACCGACTTGGTATTATCCGTGGTTGGGATTCTAACTGGTATGGAGGTTCTAACTTCGGCGATACCTTGCTCGAAGATAGCAAGATTCGTAAATATCTCGATGCTCGCTTGGCTAAGGCTAGCGTTTCTCGCATCGTGATTGAACGTACCCCCAAACTGATTACAATTACAGTATGTACCTCACGCCCCGGTATTATCATCGGTAAAGGCGGACAGGAAGTAGATAAGCTGAAAGAAGAGTTGAAGAAAATCACAGATAAAGATGTTCAGATTAACATCTTTGAAGTGAAGAAACCCGACTTGGATGCCAATATTGTAGGTAAGAGCATCGCTCGCCAAGTAGAAGGTAAGATTGCTTATCGTCGCGCTATTAAAATGGCTATTGCTAATGCAATGCGTATGGGAGCTGAGGGTATTAAAATTCAAATTTCAGGACGTTTGAATGGTGCAGAAATGGCACGTAAGGAAATGTTCAAAGAAGGACGTACACCTCTTCATACTTTCCGCGCAGATATAGATTATTGCCAAACTGAAGCTCTTACAAAAGTAGGATTGCTTGGTATTAAAGTTTGGATTTGCCGTGGAGAAGTTTACGGAAAGCGTGATTTGGCTCCTAACTTTACTCCGGAAAAAGAAACAGGCCGTGGTAATTTTAACAATGGTGGCCGTAAATTCCGTGGTAAGAGAAACAACAACCGTTAATTAGTTAGATCAGTAAGAGTATTATGTTACAACCTAAAAGAACAAAATACAGAAGACCGCAAAAAGGCCGCTGCAAAGGAAATGCTCAACGTGGTAACCAGTTGGCATTTGGTAGCTTTGGTATCAAGAGTCTAGATACTCATTGGCTTACCGGTCGTCAGATAGAAGCTGCCCGTGTTGCAATGACACGTTATATGCAGCGTGAAGGACAAAGCTGGATACGAATTTTTCCGGATAAACCTGTAACCAAGAAACCTGCAGATGTCCGAATGGGTAAAGGTAAGGGTGATCCTGTAGGATATGTATTCCCTATTACTCCAGGTCGTATAATTTTTGAGATAGAAGGTGTTCCTTTTGAAGTTGCAAAAGAGGCTCTTCGTCTTGCAGCTCAAAAGCTTCCCGTGACAACTAAGTTTATTGTAAGACACGATTACGACAAAAACGCTTAATTATGAAAATCGCAGAAATCAGACAAATCCCGACTAACGAGTTGGCAGAGCGTCTTCAGACTGAGGTTGCAAAGTACAACCAAATGTTGCTGAATCACAGCATCTCCCCTCTGGAAAATCCTGCACAGATTAAGGCTACTCGTCGTACGATTGCCAAAATGAAGACTGTGTTGCGTGAAGTTGAACTTAATAAATAAGACATTTAGTTCAGATGGAAGCTAGAAATTTAAGAAAAACAAGACAGGGTGTTGTTGTAAGCACTAAAATGGAAAAAACTATTATAGTAGCTGCTAAGTTTAAGGAAAAACACCCTATTTATGGTAAGTTTATCTCCAAAACAAAGAAATACCATGTTCATGACGAAAAGAATGATTGCAATGTAGGTGATACTGTGTTGATCATGGAAACTCGTCCTTTGAGCAAAACAAAACGTTGGAGAGTAGTTGAAATTGTAGAAAGAGCTAAGTAATTATGATACAAGCAGAATCAAGATTGACTGTAGCAGATAATAGCGGAGCCCGTGAAGCTCTTTGCATCCGTGTGTTGGGTGGAACTCGTAGACGCTATGCTTCTGTCGGCGATGTGATTGTCGTTTCTGTAAAGAGCGTAATCCCGTCGAGTGATGTTAAAAAAGGTGCCGTATCAAAGGCTTTGATTGTACGTACTAAGAAAGAAATTCGTCGTCCGGATGGTTCTTATATTCGTTTTGATGACAATGCTTGCGTGTTGCTCAACAATGCCGGTGAATTGAGAGGTAGTCGTATTTTCGGTCCTGTAGCACGTGAGTTGCGTATGGTGAATATGAAAGTCGTTTCTTTAGCACCTGAAGTACTTTAATCCTGAAATAGATAAAAGTAATGAGCAAGTTACATATAAAGAAAGGTGACACCGTTTTTGTAAACGCTGGTGAGAGCAAAGGTAAGACCGGAAAGGTTTTGAAAGTTCTTGTTGAAAAACAGCGTGCAATTGTAGAAGGTGTTAACATGGTTTCTAAAAGTCAGAAACCTAATGCAAAGAATCCTCAAGGAGGTATTATTAAAATGGAAGCTCCCATTCATATCTCAAACTTGAATGTGGTGGATCCTAAGAGTGGAAAGCCTACTCGCATTGGTCGTAGAAAGAACGAAGAAGGCAAGTTGGTGCGTTATGCAAAAAAATCAGGAGAGGAGATTAAATAATGAATACAGCAAAGCTTAAAATTGAATATGCCGAGCGTATAGCTCCGGCTCTGAAGAAACAATTCAATTATTCTTCTTCAATGCAGGTTCCTGTACTTAAAAAGATTGTAATCAATCAGGGTTTAGGAATGGCGACTGCTGATAAGAAAATTATTGATGTAGCAATAAATGAATTGACTGCTATCACAGGTCAAAAAGCAGTAGCTACAGTTTCTCGTAAGGACGTGTCCAACTTCAAATTGCGTAAAAAGATGCCCATTGGTGTAATGGTTACCTTGCGTCGTGAGAAGATGTATGAGTTCTTAGAGAAGTTGGTTAAAGTTGCATTGCCTCGTATTCGTGACTTCAAGGGAATCGAAGGTAAGTTGGATGGTAAAGGCAATTATACCTTAGGTATTCAAGAACAAATTATCTTCCCTGAAATAAACATTGATGCTATTGATAGAATCTTAGGTATGAATATTACTTTCGTGACTTCAGCAGCAACTGATGAAGAGGGATATGCTCTTTTGAAAGAATTTGGTCTTCCCTTTAAGAACGCAAAAAACAATTAAAGCAATATGGCAAAAGAATCTATGAAGGCTCGTGAAGTGAAAAGAGCCAAGTTGGTAGCCAAATATGCAGCAAAGCGTGCAGCTCTCAAGGAAATTGTGAATAAATCAAATGATCCTGTAGAAGCTTATGAAGCAGCACGTAAACTTCAGGAAATTCCTCGCAATGCGAACCCTATCCGTTTACACAATCGCTGTAAATTGACAGGTCGTCCTAAAGGATATATTCGTTTGTTTGGATTATCTCGTATTCAATTCCGCGAGATGGCTTCACAAGGTTTGATTCCTGGAGTTAAAAAAGCAAGTTGGTAAAATTTTTTATTTAATATTGTCGGGGTGTCCCGATTAATTAATAATTTTTTATATGACAGATCCTATAGCAGATTATTTGACGCGGTTGCGCAATGCTATCATGGCGAAGCATCGTGTGGTAGAAGTGCCTGCATCAAATTTGAAAAAGGAAATCACAAAGATCCTTTTTGACAAGGGGTATATCCTCAATTACAAGTTTGAGGAAGATGGACCTCAAGGTACAATCAAAATTGCTTTGAAGTATAATCCTCAGAGCAAAGTCAATGCTATCAAGAGCTTGACAAGAGTCTCTACACCTGGTATGCGTAAATATACAGGTTATCGTGAGATGCCGAGAGTAATAAATGGACTAGGTATAGCTATTATCTCTACGTCTAAAGGTGTAATGACAGACAAAGAAGCTGCTGAGTTGAAGATTGGTGGTGAAGTTCTTTGCTATGTTTATTAATTTATAGGAGGAATAAAATGTCTAGAATTGGTAAATTGCCGATTAACATTCCTGCAGGAGTAGTTGTTACCTTGAAGGATAATGTAGTGTCTGTAAAAGGACCGAAGGGTGAACTTAGCCAAGTTGTTAATCCTTCTATTATAGTTTCTGTAGAAGATAATGTGATTACTTTCTCTATTGATGAGAAAAATGACACTGTAGAACAGAAGCAAAAACAAGCTTTTCATGGCCTTTATAGAGCACTTGTAAATAATATGGTTGTAGGTGTTTCTGAAGGCTATAAAAAAGAAATGGAGCTTGTCGGTGTTGGTTATCGTGTTTCTAACCAAGGAAATATTATTGAGTTTTCTTTAGGTTATACTCATAGTATTTTTATCCAATTACCTCAAGAAATAAAGGTTGAAACAAAGTCTGAAAGAAATAAGAATCCGTATATTTGCTTGGAGTCTTGCGACAAACAACTCTTAGGATTGGTATGTGCGAAAATTCGTTCTTTCCGCAAGCCTGAACCTTATAAAGGAAAGGGTATTCTCTATGTAGGTGAGCAGGTTCGTAGAAAATCTGGTAAGTCTGCTGGTGCTAAGTAATTTTAAATTAATAAGATTATGACAACTAAAAAAGAACAAAGACGCATAAATATTAAGTACCGAGTACGTAACAAAATCTCGGGAACTGCAGCACGTCCTCGTATGAGTGTGTTTCGTAGCAATAAGCAGATTTATGTACAAATTATAAATGATGAAACTGCCCAGACTTTAGTGGCTGCATCTTCTCTTGGTATGGAAAATATGCCTAAGAAGGAACAGGCTGCAAAGGTTGGCGAGGCTGCGGCTAAGAAAGCTCTTGAAGCAGGTATTACCGCTGTTGTGTTTGATCGTAACGGTTATCTCTATCATGGCCGTGTAAAAGAAGTTGCTGATGGTGCTCGTAAGGGCGGATTAAAATTCTAATGATTATGGCAAACAGAGTAAATGTTAATAGCGAAGAATTGAAAGATAGACTGGTTGCTATCAATCGTGTAACCAAGGTAACTAAAGGTGGTCGCACTTTTACTTTTGCAGCAATTGTTGTTGTAGGTGATGGTAAAGGCGTCATTGGCTGTGGTTTAGGAAAAGCAGGAGAAGTTACTGCTGCTATTGCTAAAGGTGTAGAAGCTGCCAAGAAGAACTTGATCAAAGTACCCGTAATTAAAGGTACAGTTCCTCATGAACAAGCTGCTAAGTTTGGAGGTGCTGATGTTTTGATACTTCCTGCTTCTGAAGGTACCGGAGTTGTAGCTGGTGGTGCAATGCGCGCTGTCTTGGAAAGTGTAGGTGTAAAAGACGTTTTGGCAAAGTCAAAGGGTTCTTCAAATCCTCATAACTTGGTAAAGGCTACAATTAAAGCGTTGAGTGAAATGCGTGATGCTCGTACGGTCGCTATGCATCGTGGTGTATCTATGGAAAAAGTATTCAGAGGATAATACATTGAATTATGGCAACTATCAAAATTAAGCAAACAAAGAGCAGAATTGGTGCTTCAATTGATCAAAAGAGAACTTTGGATGCTCTTGGCCTGACTAAAATGTCTAAGGTTGTTGAAAAAGAGGATAATCCTGTAGTTCGTGGTATGATTCGTAAGGTTCACCATCTTGTAACTGTTGTAGAATAATTAAACGTAAGTAAATTATGAAATTACATACATTAAAACCTGCTGTAGGTTCAACTAAAACTCGTAAAAGAATAGGTCGTGGACCGGGTTCTGGTATGGGTGGAACTTCTACACGTGGACATAAGGGAGCTAAGCAGCGCTCTGGTTATAGCAAGAAGATTGGCTTTGAAGGAGGTCAGATGCCATTGCAACGCCGCGTTCCTAAGTTCGGTTTCAAAAATATCAATAGAGTTGAATATAAGGCTATTAATCTGTCTACTCTTCAGACTTTGGCTGAAACAAAGAATCTTTCTAAGATTGGTGTTGAAGAGTTGGTAGCTGCAGGCTTTATTTCTTCTACTCAGTTGGTTAAAATCCTTGGTAATGGTGAACTTACTGTCAAGTTGGAAGTTGAGGCTCATGCATTCTCAAAGTCAGCAAATGCTGCAATCTTGGCCGTAGGTGGAACTGCTACAAAACTTTAAAAATTAGTTTGAATCGATGAAAAAAATAGTCGATACAATAAGGAACATTTGGAGAATTGAGGATTTGAGAAATCGAATCCTCACCACTCTCCTTTTCATAACCATCTATCGTTTTGGTTCTTTTGTGGTGCTTCCAGGAATTGATCCTGAGAGATTGCAGCAATTGCAAAAACAAACGAGTGAAGGTTTGATGTCCCTGCTGGAAGCTTTTTCTGGAGGCGCATTCTCTAATGCTTCTATTTTCGCATTAGGAATTATTCCATATATTACAGCTTCGATTGTAATTCAGCTTTTGGCTGTTGCTGTTCCTTATTTTCAGAAGATGCAAAGAGAAGGAGAGAGTGGAAGAAGAAAGATCAATCAATATACTCGTTGGTTGACAATTGCCATTCTTCTTTTCCAAGCTCCTACTTATTTGATTAACTTGAAAGCCCAAACTGCAGGTTCTGGAGCATTTTTAGTTGGTGATGGCTTTGGTTTTATGCTTTCGTCTACTATTATCTTAGCTGCTGGAAGTATGTTTGTTTTGTGGCTTGGAGAACGTATTACTGATAAAGGAATTGGTAATGGTGTCTCTATAATTATTATGATTGGTATCATTGCTCGTATGCCGGTTGCTTTAGTTGAAGAATTTACTTCTGCATTAAGCGGAGCTGAAGGTGGTGGACTGATTAAATTCTTATTTGAGATTATAGCCCTCCTTGCAGTAATGGCTTTAGCTATATTGTTAGTCAAGGCTGTTCGCAAGATTCCTGTTCAGTATGCTAAGCGTGTTGAAGGTAACAGACAATTTGGTGGTGCACGTCAATACATTCCTTTGAAATTGTTTGCAGCCAACGTAATGCCGATTATCTTTGCTCAAGCAATTATGTTCGTTCCTTTAACATTGGCTCAAATGGCCGGTGAAGGAAGTAGTCCTGCTCTTAGTCAATTCCTTGACAATACAAGTGTTTTGTATAATATCGTATTTGTATTCTTAATTGTTGCATTTACTTATTTCTATACAGCTATCACTTTGAATCCTATTCAAATGGCTGAAGATATGAAACGCAATAATGGTTTTATACCAGGAATCAAACCCGGTAAGAGTACAGCTGATTACATTGATAATGTAATGACCCATTTGACTTTCCCTGGAGCATTCTTTATCGCTTTGATTGCAATTATGCCTGCTTTTGCTGGTGCTTTTGGAATCAACCAAAGTTTTGCCCAATTCTTCGGAGGTACTTCATTGCTAATCCTTGTTGGTGTTGTATTGGATACCTTACAGCAAATAGAAAGTCATTTGTTAGTAAAACATTATGACGGGTTGTTGAACTCAGGACATGTTCGCTCTCGTTCTGGCAATGTTTCTGCTTATTAAAGAATTGGTTGTCTGATGGTATATCTGAAGACAGATGATGAAATAGAGTTGTTGAGAAAAGCCAATTTATTGGTTAGTAAAACACTCTTAGAGATATCAAAAAATGTGAAGCCTGGGGTCACGACGCGTGAGTTAGACTCTTTAGCTGAGCAGTTTATTAGAGACCATGGTGCAATACCCACCTTCAAAGGTTTTCCAAATCCCTACGGAGCAGATTTTCCAGCCTCAATCTGTACTTCTGTAAATGATGTAGTGGTACATGGAATTCCGAATGACGAACCATTAAGAGAAGGAGATATAATTTCTGTTGATTGTGGTACTTTGTTGGATGGTTTTTGTGGAGACTCTTGCTATACTTTTTGTGTTGGCGAAGTTGATCCTAAAGTGAAAGAACTGTTAAGGGTAACAAGAGAGTCTTTATACAAGGCTATAGAACAAGTCCTTCCTGGGAAACGAATTGGTGATATCGGATATGCGGTTCAATCTTATTGTGAAAGCTATGGCTACGGAGTTGTCCGTGAGTTTGTAGGACATGGTATTGGCCGCGAAATGCATGAAGATCCTCAAGTGCCCAACTATGGTAATAAAGGAGTTGGCAAACAATTGAAGAACGGAATGTGTATAGCTATAGAACCAATGATAACAATGGGATCACATGAATTGGTTATGTTGCCTGATAAATGGGGTGTGAGAACAAAAGATGGTAAGCCTGCTGCTCACTTTGAGCATACAGTAGCAATACATCATGGTAAAGTAGATATTCTTTCATCGTTTGAGGAAATCGATAAACAGATAGAACAAAATTGATATGGCAAAACAAACAGCTATAGAGCAAGACGGAGTCATTGTAGAAGCTTTAAGCAATGCGATGTTTCGAGTAGAATTAGAAAATGGCCATGAGATTACAGGCCATATATCAGGAAAGATGCGTATGCATTATATAAAAATTCTTCCTGGAGACAAAGTAAAAGTGGAAATGAGTCCGTATGACCTGACAAAAGGCCGGATTGTTTTTAGATACAAATAATAAGAAATAATATATGAAAACAAGAGCATCTTTAAAAAAGCGTACTGCAGACTGCAAAATCGTTCGTCGTAAGGGACGTTTGTATTTGATTAACAAAAAGAACCCCAAGTTCAAGACTCGCCAGGGTTAATAATATTTGCAAAATAAAATAAAGCATATATGGCAATAAGAATTGTTGGTGTTGATTTACCTCAGAATAAGAGAGGTGAGATCGCTTTGACCTATATCTATGGAATAGGTCGCAGTAGCTCGGCTAAAATTTTGGATAAGGCCGGCATAGACAGAGATCTAAAAGTAAAAGATTGGACAGATGATCAAGCTGCTAAGATTCGCGAGATAATCGGTGCCGAGTACAAGGTTGAAGGTGATCTTCGTACAGAAATCCAGTTGAACATCAAGCGTTTGATGGATATCGGTTGCTATCGCGGAGTTCGTCATCGTATCGGTCTTCCTGTACGTGGTCAAAGCACAAAGAATAATGCACGTACTCGCAAGGGTAGAAAGAAGACTGTCGCAAATAAGAAAAAAGCTACTAAATAATAAATAGGATATGGCAAAAAAAACAGTCTCAACTAAGAAAAGAGTTGTGAAAGTAGATGCAATGGGTCAATTGCATGTACATAGTTCTTTCAACAATATCATAGTATCATTGGCTAACAGCGAAGGCCAAGTTATTTCATGGTCTTCAGCTGGTAAAATGGGTTTCCGTGGCTCTAAGAAGAATACTCCTTATGCTGCTCAAATGGCTGCCCAGGATTGCGCTAAGGTTGCATTCGACTTAGGACTTCGTAAGGTTAAGGCTTATGTAAAGGGTCCCGGTAATGGTCGTGAGTCAGCTATTCGTGCTTGTCATGGTGCTGGTATCGAAGTTGTTGAAATTATCGACGTAACTCCGTTGCCTCATAATGGCTGCCGCCCTCCGAAGAGAAGAAGAGTTTAATCTAATGTGTTCAAGCATTTGATAATTAACACTTAAAACTATTAAATCAAATTAAGAAATATGGCTAGATATATTGGACCAAAGTCTCGCATTGCTCGTAAGTTCGGAGAGGCAATTTTTGGCGCAGATAAAGTATTGTCAAAGCGTAACTATCCTCCTGGACAACATGGTAACTCTCGTCGTCGCAAGACTTCTGAATACGGCGTGATGTTAGCAGAAAAGCAGAAAGCAAAATATACTTACGGTGTACTTGAAAAGCAGTTCCGCAACATGTTTGACAAGGCTGCTTCTCAGAGTGGCATTACCGGTGAGTTGTTATTGCAAGCTTTGGAGTGCCGTCTTGACAATGTAGTATATCGTTTGGGTATTGCTCCTACACGTGCTGCTGCTCGCCAATTGGTTAATCACAAGCACATCACTGTTGATGGCAAGGTTGTGAACATTGCTTCTTACAGTGTTAAGCCCGGTCAGATTGTAGCTGTTCGCGAGAAGTCTAAGTCTCTTGAAGTGGTTGCTGAAGCTCTCGCTGGTTTCAACCACAGCAAGTATCCTTGGATTGAATGGGATGAGACTTCTAAGTCTGGAAAGTTCCTTCACAAGCCTGAGCGTGCAGACATCCCTGAGAACATCAAGGAGCAGTTGATTGTCGAGTTGTACTCTAAAAACTAATTAAAAAACTAATTTTCATGGCGATATTAGCATTTCAAAAACCTGACAAAGTAATAATGTTGGAAAGCGATCCTAAGTACGGAAAGTTTGAGTTCCGTCCTTTGGAGCCGGGTTTCGGCACAACCGTCGGAAATGCCTTGCGTCGCATCCTCCTCTCTTCACTTGAAGGCTTTGCTATCAATACGATAAAGATTTCTGGTGTGGAGCATGAATTCGCCTCCGTTCCTGGAGTACGTGAGGACGTGACCAACATTATTCTGAACCTCAAGCAGGTTCGCTTCAAGCAAATTGTAGAAGAATTCGAGACAGAGAAAGTTAGTATGACCATCTCTAATGTTTCAGAGTTTAGAGCCGGTGATATTAGCAAGTACTTGACTGGATTTGAAGTGTTAAATCCGGAGTTAGTAATTTGCCATTTGGATGCTAAGGCATCAATGCAAATAGAGTTGACCATCAACAAAGGCCGTGGTTGGGTTCCCGCTGACGAAAACCGCGACTTCTGCACAGATGTTAATACAATTCCTATCGATTCGATTTACACACCTATCCGTAATGTTAAGTATGTAGTAGAGCCTTTCCGTGTTGAGCAAAAGACGGACTATGACAAACTCGTACTTGAAATCACTACGGACGGTTCCATCCACCCGAAGGATGCTTTGAAAGAAGCTGCCAAGATTCTCATCTACCACTTCATGCTCTTCTCCGATGAGAAGATTACGATGGACGATTCGGCCAACGTAGAAAATGAAGAATTCGATGAAGAGGTATTGCACATGCGCCAACTTCTCAAGACTCGTCTTGTTGATATGAACCTCTCTGTACGTGCTCTCAACTGCTTGAAGGCAGCTGATGTAGATACGCTCGGCGATCTGGTTCAGTTCAACAAAAACGATCTTCTTAAGTTCCGCAACTTCGGTAAGAAATCGCTCACGGAGCTTGATGATTTGCTCGAGGGTCTGAATCTGTCGTTTGGAACCGACATTTCTAAGTATAAATTAGATAAAGAATAATTGAAAAATGAGACATAATAAGAAATTCAACCATTTGAGTCGTACTGCTTCTCACAGATCAGCTATGCTTTCTAACATGGCTTGCTCTTTGATTAAGCACAAAAGAATCACTACGACTCTCGCTAAGGCTAAGGCCCTTAAGAAGTATGTAGAGCCTCTGCTCACAAAGGCAAAGAATGATACTACCAACTCTCGTCGTGTAGTGTTCAGCTATTTGCAAGACAAGTATACTGTAACTGAGTTGTTCAACGAAGTAGCTACTAAGATTGCTGACCGTCCCGGTGGATACACTCGTATCATCAAGACCGGTTTCCGTGCTAACGATGCTGCACCCATGTGCTTCATCGAGTTGGTAGACTACGATGAGAACATGGCTAAGACTACTAAGAAGGCTACTCGCACTCGTCGTTCTAAGAAGACTGCTGCAGCTGCCGAAACAGTAGAAACTGCTGAAGCTGTGGTTGAAGAAACACCCAAAGCTGAATAAACATAGCTTGTGTTTATATGACCAAAGAGGGTTGTGTCTGAAAAGACATGACCCTCTTTCCTTTTCTCCCCCTCTATTTTATATTCTAATAGCAGTTGCAGAAGCTGAAAACGCTTCTCTATTTTCAGGCAATATATTCCTGCCATTTCTTAGTAGCTTTCTAGGAAAACTTAGTAAACTTCTAGTTTTTCCTAGTAGTTACCTAGTTTTTCCTAGTAGTTACCGAAGAAATGCCTTTTCAAACCTTTTGATAATCAGCGCTAAAATTGTAAATGAAATTCGTATTTTTCGAAGGGGAGGAAACTCTTTACTCAATAAGAAAAATATAGTTTTTTTATCGAGGTAAGTTTCAGACGGCTCTTGATGGGGTGGGGGAAATCTTTTTGGGCAGCCAATCAAGCCTCAATACGCCCTCCGTATTTTAGGAAAAAGCTCTTTTGCGACGGGCATTTATTGCCATATTTTGACACAAAAATGCGTGTCAGAATATGTCTTAAAACATTATTTCCTAATTTTTCTATTCTTCTAAAGTTCAAAAAACTTATATTTTATTATTTTCTTTCGTTAAAAAAATGTATTTTTGCACCCGAAATAAAGTTAGAAGAATGAAATTGAAATCGTGGATTAAGGGTCTGCTGGTTGCAGCAGGTCTCTTATTTTTGGTGCAAGATATTCAGGCTCAACGCATTGGCTTAAAGTCTAATGCGCTCTCTTGGGCTACGTTGTCCCCTAATTTTGGAGCCGAGTTTCGTATTACACGTTTCTTTACCGTGAATGCGGAATTGTCTTTCAATCCTTTCAGTGTAGGAAATTTTAAGCCTCATCATGCAACTTTTCAGCCCGAGGTGAGATACTGGTTTAGCTCTCGTCCGCATGCCCGTTGGTTTGTGGGTGCTGCAGGTTTGGCCAGTATGTACAATATGCAGTTTGGTAAAACCATCCACGATGGCATTGCTCTCGGAGGTGGTGTAACCGGTGGTTATTCTTTCGTGTTGAATAGCCGCTGGAGTTTGGAGACCACTCTCGGTTTGGGATTGATATCTGTCAATGAGCGTAAATTCCGCGAAGGCAGTTTTGCCATGGAGCGGAACAATAAGAAAATAATGTTTGCCCCGATCAAGGCGGGTGTCACGTTTGTCTATTTAATAAAATAGGATTAGGCATGGAAAAATTTTACACTAAGATATCTTTAGCAACTATCGTTCGTGTGGCTTTCCTTCTTATGCTCTTTGGGGGCGTAGGAAGTTCTGCGTTTGCACAGAAAACTGTAGTTATTCATGTTAAGGGAAAAGAATCTTCTAAACTTGATCCAGTTCCTCTCCCTAAAGTTGAGGCTGTAAATATTACTCACAATGATGGACAAACGTATATCTCTGATGATAATGGAGATATTAAAGGACAGTTTTTTGGAGATGAAACTCTAAAATTAACACATTATATGTTTGAAGAACAATTGGTTAAACTTAAGGGTCGTACGAAAATTGATGTTGTTCTTCAGTTGAAAGAAGTGTTTAAAGGTACAGATTTGGACCATGCAAATGTTAATGCTACTCTCGAAGGTGGTGTAATTAAACCTACAATAGCCAAAGCTGAAGGTAACTGGATTCCTATCAGTCTGGATGGTTTGAATCCTAAGGGCGATTATATGGATATAGACAATCGTTGGGTGGTACAGCCGGTAGCTAAACGATTGATTGGAAATGCTGAGTCAGATTGGAAAGATTTTTCTAATCAGGCCGGCAAGGTGCAGATGACTTATCTGACTCCCTTGGTGGTAGACCGTACAGAATATGACATTACTCAGAATCGTATGTATGATTTTGATATGTCTCAGGACTTATTGTCCGGTGGTATGCGCATTGTGGCTGAAGATTCTTTGCAAATGGGCGAATGGATTGAGGTGAGAGATTCAAATAATGTGGTGGTAAAAAGAACGAAGCGTGAAAAACGCCTGTGGAATGTAGATGGTGGTAAGAGCTACTACTATGCAGAGGACTTAAAGGACAACTATGTATTCTATATCCTAACGGCTTACGAAGACTATCACCGTGTGCTTCGCGTGGATACAGCTATCCGCGCGGTCGGTGTTTCTCGTCCCTGGCGCTGGTTGGAGTATAACTTCGCTTCTCAAACCATCACCGACCCTAAACACTTTCCGCAGGAACCGAACGATGAGCCGCAGAAACAGGACGGCGAGATGAAAATCTTCTTCGATAATGGTCAGAGCGAACTGAAATTGTCCGACTCCATCAACCAAATTGAGTTGGCCAAAATGAAGAAGGCTCTTGATGTTATTTTTTCGCAGAAAAACTCTCGCGTGATGGGTGTGACCTTCGTCGGAGGCGCTTCGCCCGAAGGTGGTTATCAAAACAACGTCCGTTTGGCAAATGCTCGTTTGACTTCTCTGAGAAACTATTTCAAAGGACAGCTTGGAGCAAAAGGTGCCGGTATTCGTTGGGGCATGAACGATAAGGCTGAAGTGGCCACCTGGGAGCAAGTGGCAGATGCCATGGCCGAGGATGGTTTGACCACGGAGGTGGAGCAAATCAGAGAAATCTGTTCTCAGGTGTCAAGCATCGATGGCCAGTATCAGCGCATTCGTGGCTTGGGTTGTTATGAGATGATCAAGGAAAAATATCTTCCCCGCTTCCGTACCACCCGCTACCAGTTGCAGTATGTAATCTATGGTAAGAAGTCCATGGAAGATGTGCGCAAGGAATATGCGGAAAATGGTATATCTGTTCTTCCTCAATATTATGCCTGGCAGCTTTATAAGAGTGAGACCGATAGCGTCAAGCGTCTGGATATGCTGAAGGAACTGGTAGAGCTGTATCCCAATAGTTATTTCTTTGCCAACGACCTGCAGTGCGAGTTGATCAAGAACAACAATCCGGACCCGGAGATGCTGAAAAAATATGTGCAGCGCCGCCGCTGGATTATTGACCGTTTTACAAAACAAGGTGTGTTGATGCCGGAGCAGGTGTTCAACAACCACGTAATCTCTTTGCTGCACCATTCAAAGTTTAGTGCTGCGGATAGTGTGCTGCAAGGTAGAGCGATGCCCCAGACAGAAAACAACAAGCGCCTGAGAATCTTCGTGAAAGTATTGGCCGGCGACAAGCAGGCACGCGATGACAATTTCGAGATGATCGCCAAAACTTCTCCTCGCAATAGAGTGATCATGCTCTTGATGCGTGACAGAGATAAGGACAATGAAGAGGCTCTGCAGCTTTGCAATGACTCTTTGAACCCCAACGACCCTGTCTCTCTTTATCTGACTGCGGTTTGTTATAACAGAATGGAAAATTCTGAGAAGGCCGAAGAAGTCTTATATAAAGCCATCCGCATGCGCCCTGATTTGGAAAATGCGGCTCGCTATGATGGCGACCTCTCTCAGCTCCCCATGTTCAAAGAAGCTTGGGAGACGCTGTTCATGACTCGCGAGGAGATAGAAGAGCGTGAGCGCAAAGAAATGGCTCGCTTCATGAAGGAGATTGAGAATATCGACTTGAGTCTCACATTTGAAGGCTATAAGGCAAAGGTGAAGGCCGATGAAGAAGCCGAGAAGGCCAGAATACAAGCCGAAAAAGAAGCCGCAGCCAAAGCCGAAGAAGAAATTCGCCTGAAGGCTGAAGCCAAGGCTGCTAAAGAGGCAGAAAAAGCTGCTAAGAAGGCTGCCAAGAAAGCAAAGAAAAAAGGCAAAGTGGCATCCTTGCCTACAGACTCAGTGATGCAGTTGACAGATTCTATGAGCTTGGCTACAGCCACAGATAGCTTGCTTGTGACTGCAGAAAAAACAGTCATCGCTGTTCAGGATAGCTTAAACACAGTAGTGGATAGCTTGGAAAATAAGGCAGAGGAAGTTTCTAAGAAAGCAAAGAAAGCCAAAGCTAAGAAGAGCAAAAAGAAAAAAAGTAAGAAGCAGAGCGAGGAAGCCCCAGTGGCAACCTCAGAGACCCCTCTAAATAAGGCAGAGGAAGAAATGGATGTAACAAAAAAGACGGACGACGATAGTGCAGAAGTAGGTAAGATGGAAACTTCTGTGCCTGAAAATACATCAGAAAATGAAGATGAAAAAACTGCTGACGGAACTAACGATACAGAAAAGACAGAGGAGGGCAATAAATGATACTATTTGATATAAAATATATTAAGTACTTGTTGCTTATTGCAACTCTCTCTTGCACACAAATTGCCGTAGCGCAAGATGATGCGACTTTTGAGGATGAAGAGGAGCTTGAATACAGCGATTCTTTAGAAGTAAAGACCGATTCAGTGCGCAGAGACCCTCTGGGCTTTGTATATCAGTATCCCAATCAGAATGTATTTGCAAAGGATTCTGCAAACCACTGGTTGTACTTGTTGCAACGTCCGCAAGTGACCAAACACTATCCCAATAAAAAGTTCGGAGATCATATGTTCTTTGAATTTGGTTTGGGCTTCAATACCTATTTCACTCGTAGCACAGCGCTCAATATGTATACTCCCGGCTTGATGGGTAACATCACCGTCGGCGATTGGATTACTCCGGAACATGGTGTGCGCGTAAGCTTGAACGCAGCAGAATACAAACTGTCATCTATCGATGCTCGTGCCATGGGCTTCTCTACAGACTACTTGATGAACTTCACAGCTTTGGGCTCTAGAAAGTATGATAAGCACAAGGACCTGGAGTTCTATGGTATCGTAGGTCTTGATTTTAATTACTCACAAACGGGAAGCAGACTCGTAGCCCAAGAAGATTTGGGTAGAAAATTCTCTTTCGGAGCTCACTTTGGTGTTCGCGCCCAGTATCATCTTTCAGATTATACATATGCCTATGTAGAACCGCGTTTAGGCTTTTATGGCAAGAACTTAATCCACATTGATAATGACCGCGGTTTTTATCCGGTGGGAAGTGTGATGGCCGGTTTCGGTTATCGTATGCGTCCTACGGATGTTCGTCGCCCGATGGGTGAAAACTATCGTACCGCCCATGATGGCTCATTCTTGAATGATATGTTCCTCTCTCTCTCTGGTGGTCCAAGTTTAGGACTCGCTAAATATGGCGGAGGCTTTGAGAACAATTTGGGAGGACGAATTGCTTTGAGCGGCGGAAAATGGTTCACTTATAAACATGGTGCTCGCTTAACTGCGCAGATCAGTAAGAGCCGTAATGGCGCAGCCCACTTATATAAGAAATACAAAGGTTTAAGTGTGGGTGCTGACTATATGCTTAATCTGCATAACGCCTTTGGCGGCTATAATCCCGACCGCAAATTCTGGCTGACTGGTGTTGCAGGCTTTAGTCTAAACGCCACTTCCGGAGATTATGGTCATCAGTTTACTCCCGGATTTGGTGCCGGTGTACAAGCCAATGTGCGCATCGCTCATGGTACAGATTTCTTCCTTGAACCGCGTATAGATTTCTATGGAAATGATTATGCGTCTAATGTTCGTGCTACAAAGAACATGGATGCCGTGTTGTCTTTGATGGCAGGTTTTACTATCCATCAAGGCTTGAACACTTATGAGCAGCGTGCTCGCAATAAAGAGAATTTCCACATGCGTAAATGGTGGGACAAGTTGGAGTTTGAAGCCGGATTCGCTCCGCTCCTTCCTATCTCTTCCAGAACGTTCGACCGTATTGCCAAAAATATTACTCCCAAAGCCTTTATGGGTGTAGGAAAATGGTTTACTGCAACATCTGGTGCTCGTTTGTGGGCTGAGGCCGGAAGAATTTCTGCCGGTGATAATCAGCGCAAGAAGCATGAGATGATAGGCTTCGGCTTGGACTATATGTGGAATGCCACTAACACATTCCATGGCTACAATCCTGAGCGCCGTGCCGAGTTGATTACAACTCTTGGTGTAAACTACAACCGTTTGAATAAGCGTGGAGGTTTTGTGGGTATGAGTGCTTCTGTCAAAGGGTTGTATCATATAGATAATATGTGGGGCGTATTTGTAGAGCCTCAATTACGCTTGTATAGAGACAGCTATCTCGCAGGAACCACCCCGGCTTTTGGTGGCGACCTTGTAGCTTCTGTATTGGCGGGTATACAATTGAAGACCTTTGGTGGTACAGAGAAATCATTTGACCGAGGAACTTACGATGGTGACGGAGAACATTCTTTTGTTTCTTTGGCGCTTGGTGTAACCTCAAATGCAAACGAGCTTCCTTATCCCAGCATGTACGGCTTTGCCGGACGCTTTAGTTTCGGCCATTGGTTCTCTCCATTTGCAGCCTGGAGAGGAAACATCTCTGCACTCTATAATAATACTTCGAACTACAGACATTATGCTAAGTTTATGGTCGGTGCAGACCTTTTGGCCAATGTTACTGCTATGGCTTTTGGTCATAACCCCAACCGTCTTTTCTCTACCAATGTGGTCGGAGGTTTCAATTTGGGATATGACTATCGTCCCGTGGTACACCAGTTTATTCCCGATGTACACGCCGGCTTGCAGTTTGCCTTCCGCCTAAATAAGGAAATAGAACTTTATGTAGAGCCTCAATTGGCTTATCAGTTTGTACGCCCGGTAGAAACAATGAGCAACCTTATGAAGTTCCAGCCTGCTGTATATTTTGGTATGAACTATCTCTTTGGAGGTGAGCAGGGCTCAGCTACATTTAAGAACGTAGAGCGTCCCCAGCATAAGCAGTTTATATCTGGAGCGTTGGGTACTGGTTTGAACACACAAAACTTCTCTTTTGTTCAAGGCGCCAAGCGTATGACCTTTGCTGCTGATGTGAACTATGGCTATTGGTTCAATGGTGTATCCGGTGTTCGTCTCGGTTTGTCCAACTCTATGATTCGCCACAATAATACTTCCAATAAGAACTTGACAGGTTTGCATGCCGATTATTTGGTGAACCTCTTGGCTTTGACCACCGGTGAGCGCACAGACGACAAGCGTTTCCAAATGCTGGCTTTCGCAGGTTTGGTAGGAAACACCTGCGGCGGAGCCGACTATTCTCGCACATGGGGTGGCGGTATCCAAACCGGTATGCAGTTTGGTGTGAACTTGAATCCCGCAATCGAATTCTTCTTGGAGCCTTCAATTCAGGTGATGACCAGTTCTATTATGGATAAGGGATGGCGTCCTGCTGAAGCTGATATGAAGTTGTTGGTTGGTACCAAGTACAACTTCTCTTTCAGCCCGACATCCATTATGCTAGACCGTGGTACATACGATGCCGATAAGAGTCACTCCTTTGTTTCTTTGGCGATGGGTGCTACAGCCAATGCCAACGAGCGCAAGTATCCCGACATGTATGGCTTCATGACACGCTTCAGCTTCGGCCACTGGTTCAATCCGTTCTTGGCTTGGCGCGGTAATGTAGCAGCTCTTTATAATAATAATGAGAACAATTATGGCCACTATGCCAAGGCTATGATTGGCGCCGACGTGATGACCGACTTGCACGCCGTATGCTTCGGCTACAAGGAAGATCGCTTGTTCTCCACCCGTTTGTTCGGAGGTTTGAACTTCGGTGTAGACTATCGTCCCGGCCAAACAAAGATAAACCCCGATGTACATGCCGGTTTGCAGTTGGCGTTCCGCGTGTCTCCCTCTATCGAACTCTATGCCGAGCCGATGCTGACCTATCAGTTCCGTCGTCCCGTTGAGTACATGAGCCGCTACATGAAGGTGCAGGCCGCTGCTCTTGTCGGTGTGAACTACAACTTCGGTGGCGAGAAAGGTTCAGCTACCTTTAGAAAGGTGGAGCGTCCCGAGCACAAGCAGTTTGTATCAGGCGCCATTGGCACCGGCTTGAATACGCAGAATTTCTCTTTCGTGGAAGGCGGCAAGCGTATGACTTTCGCTGCTGATGTAAACTACGGCTACTGGTTCAATGGCATCTCTGGTATTCGTGCCGGTTTATCTAATACGACCATCCGCCTCGAGAATACTTCCAACAAGAACTTGACCACTTTGCATGCCGACTATATGGTGAACCTCTTGGCTTTAACCACCGGCGAGCGTACAGACAATAAGCGTTTCCAGATGATGGCCTTCGCCGGTTTGGCTGGTAACACTTGCGGCGGAGCCGACTTTTCCCGCACATGGGGTGTTGGAGTTGAGGCCGGTATGCAGTTTGGTGTGAACGTAACTCCTCAGGTAGAAATTTTCGCAGAGCCTTCAGTTCAGGTGATGACCAGTTCTATTATGGCAAATGGTTGGCGTCCTGCCGAAGCCGATGTGAAGATGTTGGTAGGTACCAAGTACAGTTTCTCGTTCAGTCCCAAGTCTATCATGTTAGACCGCGGCACCTACGATGTAGACGCCTCTCATTCCTTTATGTCTTTGGCAATGGGTGCTACAGCCAATGCCAACGAGCGCAAGTATCCCGACATGTATGGCTTCATGACACGCTTCAGCTTCGGCCACTGGTTCAATCCGTTCTTGGCTTGGCGCGGTAATGTAGCAGCTCTTTATAATAATAATGAGAACAATTATGGCCACTATGCCAAGGCTATGATTGGCGCCGACGTGATGACCGACTTGCACGCCGTATGCTTCGGCTACAAGGAAGATCGCTTGTTCTCCACCCGTTTGTTCGGAGGTTTGAACTTCGGTGTAGACTATCGTCCCGGCCAAACAAAGATAAACCCCGATGTACATGCCGGTTTGCAGTTGGCGTTCCGCGTGTCTCCCTCTATCGAACTCTATGCCGAGCCGATGCTGACTTATCAGTTCCGTCGCCCCGTTGAGTACATGAGCCGCTACATGAAGGTGCAGGCCGCCGCTCTCGTCGGTGTGAACTACAACTTCGGTGGCGAGAAGGGTTCTTTCAGTTTCCGCAAGGCCTCTGCCCCCGAGAAAAAGCAGTTTGTCTCTGTAGCCTTGGGTACAGGTATCAACACGCAGAACTTCTCCTTCGTGGAGGGCGGTAAGCGTTTTACCTTCACCACAGATGTAACCTACGGCCGTTGGCTGACCGGAGTTTCCGGTGTGCGTGCCGGTTTGTCTAACTCTATGCTCCGCCACGATCATACCTCCAACAAGAACCTCCTCTCATTGCACGTAGACTATTTGGTAAATCTCTTGGCTTTGACTACAGGCGAAAGCACCGATGCCAAGAAGTTCCAGATGGCAGCCTTCGCCGGTATCGCAGCCAACACTTGCAGCGGCAAGGACTATTCACGCACTTGGGGCGTTGGCGTACAAGCCGGTCTTCAATTTGGTGTGAAGGTAACTCCTCAGATCGAGGTGTTCGCAGAGCCTTCTCTCCAAGTGATGTCCAGCTCCATTATGGCAAACGGCTGGCGTCCTGCCGAGGCTGATGTCAAACTGATGTTCGGTACCAAGTATAGTTTCTAATTATAAGACCTATTTAATATACGTTTAACCGAGTGGTTGGGATGAGCGGTAAACGGCTCAAACAACCACTCGGATTTGTTTTACAGAAAGTAACACGCCGTGTAACCATGGGTTACTTCTTATGTAACCAATAGTTACAAGCCATGTAACCATGAGTTACTTCTCATGTAACCACAAGTAACAAGCCGTGTTACAAAATATATAAGCTAAGAAGAAAATGGTTTCAGTTGACGGATTGGCCGTAGAGTTTGGCGGCACCACACTTTTCAGTGACATCTCTTTTGTGATTAACGACAAGGACCGCATCGCTTTGATGGGTAAGAACGGAGCCGGTAAGTCTACCTTGCTGAAGATTCTCGCCGGCGTGCGTCAAGCCACTCGCGGACAGGTGTCAGCGCCAAAGGATACCGTGATAGCCTATCTCCCTCAGCACCTCATGACCGAGGATGGCCGCACCGTTTTCGAAGAGGCATCGCAGGCCTTTGCCCACCTGCACAACATGGAGGCAGAGATTGAGGAACTCAACAAGCAGCTTGCCGAGCGCACCGACTACGAGAGCGACGAGTATATGGCCCTCATCGAAGAGGTGGCCACCAAGAGCGAAAAGTTCTATGCCATCGACATGACCCATTTCGAGGAAGACGTAGAGAAGACACTCCTCGGTCTGGGCTTCGAGCGCAAAGACTTCAATCGCCAGACGAGCGAGTTCTCCGGCGGATGGCGCATGCGTATTGAATTGGCAAAAATGCTCTTGCGCAACCCCGACGTCCTCTTGCTCGACGAGCCCACCAACCACTTGGACATCGAGAGTATCGGATGGCTGGAAGACTTTCTCATCAGCAACGGCAAGGCCGTAGTAGTCATCAGCCACGACCGTAAGTTTGTAGACAACATCACCACGCGCACCATCGAGGTAACGATGGGTCGCATCTACGATTACAAGGTGAACTATTCCCAGTATCTCCAGTTGCGTGCTGAGCGGCGCGATCAGCAAATGAAACAATGGGAGGAGCAGCAGAAGATGATTCAGGAGACGAAAGACTTTATTGAGCGCTTCAAAGGCACTTACTCCAAGACGTTCCAGGTGCAGAGCCGCGTGAAGATGCTGGAGAAACTGGAGCTTATAGAGGTGGACGAAGAAGACACCTCAGCCTTGCGCCTTAAGTTCCCGCCCTCACCACGTAGCGGACAGTATCCCGTCATGATGGACGGAGTGGGCAAGGCCTTTGGCGATAAGCAAATCTTCTCCAAAGTGAGCCTTACCATTGAGCGCGGCGACAAGGTGGCCTTCGTAGGCCGCAACGGCGAGGGTAAGTCTACGCTCGTCAAGTGCATCATGAACGAGCTACAGCACGAAGGCAATCTTCAGCTCGGCCACAATGTGCAGATAGGCTATTTTGCGCAGAACCAGGCCTCGCTGCTCGATGAAAACCTCACCGTCTTCCAGACCATCGACGATGTGGCAAAGGGCGACATCCGCAACAAGATACGCGACCTGCTCGGCGCCTTTATGTTCGGCGGCGAAGCCAGCACCAAGAAAGTGAAAGTACTCTCCGGCGGCGAGCGCACCCGCTTGGCCTTGATGAAACTCTTGCTCGAGCCCGTCAATCTCCTCATCCTCGATGAGCCCACCAACCACCTCGACCTCAAAACTAAGGACATCCTTAAGCAAGCCCTTCAGGACTTCGACGGCACACTCATCTGCGTGAGCCACGACCGCGACTTCCTCGACGGCCTGGCCACCAAGGTCTATGAGTTCGGTCATGGCCGTGTGCGCGAACACCTCTGCGGTGTCTACGAGTTCTTGGAAACAAAGAAGATGGAGAGCCTGCAAGAGTTGGAACGTAAGTCCTAACAAGGCGCCATTGTATATTTTTATATAGACATCCCCATGAGCCTCTTTAGTAAAACCCGTCAGCAAGCCTCTAAAGCCCCCATCGGCCCCAAGCGTTTGGGCGAGATACAAACATCCTTGTCCTATCGCTTTATGCAAGCCACGGCGCGCGTGATGGACCGCTACTATCTCGACCCCATTGTCGGATTCCTCCTTCCCGGCTACGGCGATGTAGTAACCGCCCTCTTGGTGGCACCCTTCCTCTATGTGAGTGCCGTGAAGGTGCGTAGCCTCCCCCTGACATTGGCCATGCTCTGCAACGTGCTGCTCGACGTGCTCGTCGGCCTCTTGCCGTTCTTCGTAGGCACCGTTCTTGACTTCGTCAGCAAGTCGTACACCAAGAATGCACGCTTAGTGGAAGGCTTTGTAGCCGGCGAGAAAGAAGTCATCAGTCAGGTAAACCGCAAAGCTCTCTTGATGGCTTTGCTGGTGGTGCTCCTCTGCTTGCTAATCGTTGGGCTGGTGTTCCTGCTTATTGAGTTGGCCAAACTCGTAGGCGACGCCTGGGCCTGGCTCTGCGGCTTGTTTTGATTGGTTGATATGCTCTGAGGCGTAGATAAAGGTTGGCGGCATATAAATATTGAGTCGAGGCCGAAGAATGTTACACCTTGTTTCCAGATTACCATCTTTGTGCCCCTCCATGCCTCAAAAATGCCCTTTGCAACTATCTGGAAATCAGTAGTGATTTCCGACCGTTTCTTCGGAGTTTACTAAGTAAAACTCGGAGTTTTCTAGTTTTTCCTAGAAGTTTACTAAGATTTCCTAGAAAGCTACTAAGAATTTGCAGGTAAACACCCTCACTCTTTATCCATATTTCTAAAATGTTAGAAGTAGAGATATCTCTTGTGGAACTTGTTAAAGTTTTCTTTTGTTAGTATTTTTTTCTCTTGGACCTTGCTTGATTTATGACTAATTAGTTATATTTGCATTATGAATAGCGATGAGGAAAGTAAAACTGATATTAGAGTTATCTATAAGTCACAAGAGTTTGAATTGTTCTACGAAGGATTAACCGAGAATGTGAAACAAAAATTTGAGCACGTATTCAATGTTATCCAGACTGTCTATGCGCTGCCGAATAAGTTTGTCAAGCACCTCGTGAATACTGATTTATATGAGATGCGAGTTTCTGTAGGGACGAGTGAATATAGAACCGTGTTGTTTGCCATTGACCACGACAACATAATACAATCCACCCGAATACTTTTGCTGAATGGTTTTCTAAAAAAGTCGGAAAAGGATTATAAGAAACAGATAAGTAAAGCAGAGAAAATATTAAAAGACCTTGAATTATGAGAAAGATTGATGAAACCAAATTAGCAAAACTTTCTACTACCAACAAGATGCTCGATGACAAATACGGCACTCATGGTACGGAAACCCGCAATGAATTTGACGAGCAGTCTTTGGCATGGTTTTATGGCAATATGCTCAAAGAACGTCGCAAGGAGTTGAAATTGACACAAAAAGAGGTCGCTGAAAAGTTAGGACGCGATCAAAGCTACATCGCACGCGTAGAGCGAGGTAAAGCGGATATTCAGTTGTCAAGTTTCTTTAGAATTGCATCTATTCTTGGCATACAGTTTGTGCCATCGTTTGTGTGAAAACAAAGATTGTATTATCTTTGCACTCAGTAGAACCTGCCAAGCCTCTTAACAATGCTCAAATAGGCAGGTCGTTTTTTTTATATATAATAGTATGGCCAAGTATAACAAAACAAACAAGACCACTGAAGAACTTGTGTCAAGTCTGAAAGAAAAAGGACTGATAATATCTAATAATGCAAAAGCGATAAATTATATTCGCAATATAGGCTATTTCAGACTAAAGGCATACTTTTATCCCTTATACAAAGAACCGAAACACAAGCACCTATTCAAGCAAGAAGCATCATTCGATAAGCTTATGAATATGTATCGTTTCGACCGTAAATTACGACTTCTTTTATTCAATGAAATAGAAAAAATAGAAGTAGCTTTTCGAAGCACAATCGTAAATATCGTTTCTGATGTATTAGGTGACATCTTTTGGATGACCGAACGTAAATATTTCAAAAGTGAATTTCATTTTAATTCGTCGTTGTCTTTGATTCAATCTGAATACGAAAAATCCAAGGAAGAATTCATCATTCATTTTAAAAATAAATATTCGGACTCTCATAGATTTCCACCAGCGTGGATGATTGCGGAGATTTTACCATTAGGGAACTTGTGTCATATATTTATGAATCTCATGAGTCCGAAAGCAAAGAAAAAAGTGGCTAAATATTTTGGTCTTCAGGAACCGGCTTTCACTTCATGGATGCTTGTATTAGGCAATTTACGGAATATGTGCTGTCATCACACGAGAACCTGGAATAGAGAACTCGCCATCAACACTGCTAATCCACAAATTACGGCATTTCCATGGATAGATATTAGAAAGACAAATCCCAAAAGGATCTATTACCGTATATGCATGATTCAATACTTGTTGTTTACGGTTTCACCAAATAACAAGTTTAAGGATAAATTAAAAAGACTTATTGACAAGTATCCCACAGTTGATATTGCGGCAGTAGGATTCCCTACAGATTGGGAAGATGAACCTCTCTGGAAAGCATAAAAGACAGGAATTATCACTGGCTTTGGTGATAATTCCTGTCTTTTGATTGTATGAACATATTTTCTAATAAGAATCGCAGTTATTCATAAAGACGGAAATTTTGTCGATTAAGAAGCGGTTTTCAGGGTGATTTTGTCGATTAAGGAATAAAATAAGGCCCACTCATCACGAGCAAGCCTTACCATGAAAATGAAAAAAATTATTTTATATGCAGCTCAATCTTTGTGTGTCTGTTGGCTTCATCGGGATTGAATCTGTCAATACCACCTTCTGAAACCTTCAGTATCTTCTTATTGTCAACACCCCTTTGTTCCAATAAACGTAGGATATATTCTGCACGGTTATCACTCAGTCGGTTGTTGATGACGGCATTGCCTGTAGCGCTGT
>CALCHR010000161.1 GCA_937901185.1 uncultured Bacteroidales bacterium | reverse complement strand
TAACCGTTATATAGTCACTTCCTTGTCTTTAACTGCGCTGGACCTGTCCTACGTGGATAAGAGTATCGACACTTTCCAGGTAGGAGACGAAATAAGAGTTTATTCCCCTCCTCACGGCATAGATGAGTATTTTCTGCTGACTGAACGTACAGAGGACCTTCTACAACCTGATAATGACCGCATTACCCTGGGCAAAGATAAAAGCTCTCTTACGGGCGCAAGCGTGGCGGGGGATAAACAGAGTAGCAGCGAACTGCATAAGGTCAAACACGATATCAAGGCGGACTACACCCTGGGAATATCTCAGGCTGTCCAGGCTACAGAGAAAACAATGGAGTCTCTCATAAGCCAGGAAAGCACTAAGATACTAACTCAGGTGTCAGAGACTTTTGCTACCAATGACCAGGTAGACTCTAAAATCTCCACCAGTATGACCCAGACAAAAGAGGACTTTACTTTTGAATTCGACACTCTGGAGAAAAAAGTGGACGAAAACGACGGGGACAATCGCGCAAAGTTTGAAGAAATCAACAAGTATATAAGGTTTGTGGACGGCAATATCGAACTGGGCAACAGTGAGAGCGCTATTACCCTTACGATTGAAAACGACCTGATCGTGTTTAAGAAGAACGGCGCACAGTTTGGCTGGTGGGACGGCGTAGACTTCCACACAGGTAACATAGTTATTGAGGTCAACGAGCGTGCGCAGTTTGGTAACTTTGCTTTTGTGCCCCAGCCTAATGGCTCGCTATCATTCTTAAAGGTGGGAGGTTAAAATATGGCAACAATTAACGGCAGCACGTCGTCGTCTGTATGGACTTTTAAGCTGGAAGTAACAGAGTCCGCCACAAGTGCTGAGGATAATACCTCCAGCGTCAAGGTTGACGTGTATATAGGACGTAGTAGCAACTCCGGCAGTTATATGTACGGCGCAAAGATACCCTGTACTGTGAAATGTACAGGCGTGTCGAATAAATCCTTTACTTATAGCAACTCAAACCGCGTAGACATAGCCGCGGGTGCTTGGCTGAAAATAGGCTCCGTCACTTTTACGGGCGTACCGCATAACGCAGACGGCGCTAAGACTGTAACAGTCAGCGCGTCTTTTACTAATAACGTGTCACCCTCAAGCGGTAGCGCTTCTGGATCGTTTACTTTGACAACCCTTGCGCGCGCTTCTCAGCCGTCCTGCATAACCTACCCGAACCACACGCAGAACGTCGGAAACTTTGGAGACACAATCTCCGTACACATGAACCGACAGTCGTCTACGTTCACCCACAGGGTCCGTTATGCTTTTGGAAACCTTAGCGGCACGTGTATTGACGCAGACACTGGCGCAGCAGCCACAGCGGTAGGTACAGGCTTTAGGTGGAAAATCCCTGAGTCGTTTATGGGAAAGTTACCCGCCACCGTCAGCGGCAGCGGTACCATATACGTAGACACTTATAGCGGCACAAAGCTGATAGGTACTAAATACTGCGGCTTTACCGCGACAATTCCCTCCACAGTCAAGCCTTCTTGTACTGTGGCTGTATCAGACGCAACAAGCGTCTACAGTACATACGGCGCCTACGTCAAGGGTCTTTCTAAGCTCAAAGTTGTAGTAACTCCTACAACAGCCTACGGGTCACCCATAGCGTCCTACAAGGTGCTTGCAGTAGGCGAGACATACGCGCAGGCGTCCTTTACTACAGACGTGCTCAAGTTCTCGGGCACCCGATCCGTAGAGGCCACTGTAACAGATAAGCGCGGACGGTCTTATAAAAAAGCAGTGTCCCTTAATATACTGGACTACAGCGCGCCACATATTACCGACCTTAGTATTTTCAGGTGCAACTCAGACGGAACGGAGAACGCCCGCGGTGCTTACGTGCACGTAGAGTTCTCTGCAAAAGTCACCGCGCTGAGCAATAAAAACACAGCCACATATAAACTGAGATACAAAAAGACTGGAGCCGACACCTTCACAGAAGTGGAGCTGACGTCGTATGAAAATGTTTATACCGTTACAAATGGAAACCGAATTTTTGCCGCGGACGTTGACAGTTCTTACATAGTCGAGGTATCAGTTACAGATAATCACGGGGCCTTTGTAAGCTCGACCCAGGCGCCTACTGCCTTTACGCTTATAAACTGGGGCACCAACGGCACCAGTATGGCGGTGGGTAAAATAGCCGAAAAGGCAAACACCCTGGAGAACGCGTTGTCCCTTAATCAGATAGGTAACAGATACACCTTGTCAACGCCTGGGGTGTCGGGTACGCAGGGCTTCATAAGAATGGCGACTATTGAGGTTATTGCGGCAAACGCAGACACCCCGATTACTTTTGTATTTTCAAGCCGCCAGGCTGTGGCGCCTATGACTGTGCACGTGTCGCTTCGTAACTCTACAGCTACGAGCTCCTCCGTGGGTTCTATAACCTACGAGGGCGCGAACTACGACGCGTACCTTGCACCCGACAGCGCTCTGACCTGGGGCCTTTACGTCAAAAAAGGCTCCAACTACGACACTATAACCCTGCAGGACTGGTACACGTCTAACACTATGATGAGCCGCGTAGAGGTTACATTCCCGGGCACTCTTGTGGACCAGGTGCCTACGCCTTACTACAAGGCTACACCCGCGCAGCTGCGCAGTCTCCTGGACTACATATACCCCGTGGACAGTGTGTATATTTCATACAGCCACAAGAACCCCGCGGAAATGTTCGGCGGCACCTGGGTGCGTATATCTAATGCGTTCCTGTGGGCCGTAGACGCTAACGGCGAGATAGGTCTAACAGGCGGCGAAAAGACCCTCACGCTGACGGTTAATGAGTTACCCAGTCATACTCATGGATCGGTGTATTCAGGCAACGTCAGTGGCACAAAGACGCACTCCTGGCTGGCTTCTGGTGGCAGTAACATGGCTTACGGCACAGTGGCCGCAGGCGGCGGCGCTGAGCATAACAATATGCCGCCTTACATTCAGGTGTCCGTATGGCGCCGCACAGCTTAAGATTAAAGGAGTAAAGATATGGACCAGATAAAGGCAATTAATATAAACGTGTCTGACTTACGCGCTACAGCGCCCCCTAACTCTCATATAGTCTGCGGTAATAAGTATAAATTGCTTTTTACTTTTGACAGCGAATGGGAGGGGCTGGAGGTAAAGACAGCCCGTCTCAATTACGCCCGCAATGGTGTGAAAGAGCACAGGGACGTAGTATTCTCAGGCACAGAAGCAGAGATTGAGCCGCTCTCCGACATTTCAGAGGTTGAGATCGGTGTCTTTGCAGGCAACCTTAAGACCACAATGGGCGTTATTATCCCCTGCGAGCGTTCTATCCGCTGCAGCTCAGGGGTGCCCGCAGACCCGACTCCCGACGTCTACGACCAGATTATGGAGCGAATTAATAACCTAATCAACGGGGGCGGCGGCAGTGGCTATGCTGTGAGATTGGCTGAGGTCGTTCTTACTTCGGACGGGTGGAAGGGCGACGCTAGCCCCTATTCGCAGATAGTGGATATTGAGGGGGTAACTCCTTTCAGCCAGGTTGACCTGACGCCCAGCATCGAGCAGCTGGCTATTTTCTACCAGAAAGACCTTGCTTTTGTAACAGAAAACGAGGACGGCGTCGTGACTGTTTATGCACTTGGCGATAAGCCGCAAAACGACTACACTATTCAGGTAACTATTACAGAGGTGAGCGTATGAGTAAGATTATAGGCATAACAGTTGGTACAACAACAAACCCGAAGAAGGTTACTAAAGGCTATGTACCTAACACCCGAAAAATCGCAGGCTTTGAGTTGTCAGACGATATTTCCGTCGAGGACTTGCTGAGGGTTTTAGGGCTTGAAGTAGACCAAACCTACAAACCGGAGAGCGAAGCTCCACAGAGTGGTAAGGCAGTAGCGGAGGCAGTAGCGGATGCCCTCGACGGCTTGGAAGATTTTCTTGCGAGTATATAAGGCGGTGATTGAATGAGTATTGTTAATGAATTACAGAGGATACAGCAGGCAAAGACCGACCTTAAAACAGCCATTGAAGCAAAGGGAGTTACTGTTGCAGATACCGAAACTATTGATGTTTATGCCCCTAAAGTAGACGATGTTTACAACAAAGGCTATGAGGCAGGAAAAGCAGACGGTGGCGGTGGTGATAGCTGGTATGATACTTTTTGGGATGCTTGTCAAACAGCAACTAATGCTGGAGGAGGAACCATTTTAAGAACTGATTACAGATACGCCTTTTGTTATAGCGGTTGGACTATTGATAATTTCAAGCCCAAATATGATATTAAACCCAAAATGGCAGAATATATGTTTTATAACCCCTCTATAAATGGTGATTTAGTTCAGATTTTGGAAGAGCAAGGAGTTACACTAGACTTTTCTGAATGTACAATGTTTGCTTGGGCATTCTATAGCGGAAAATTTTCTCGTATTGGTGTAGTAGATATGAGAAAAGTTTCAAGTGCTACTAACGCTAATAATGTTTTCAGGGCGTGTCCTGTAACAACTATTGATAAACTGATAGTTTCCGAAACTTACCCGATTGGTACAAGCTCATTTATAGCTTGTGCAAAGTTGGAAAACATCACTATCGAAGGACTTATTACAGGTAATTTTACAATATCAAGTTCTCCGCTTACTGTGGAGAGTATGAAAAATATAATTGCACATCTTAAAGATTATGCAGGAACAGATAAAGAGTTTACTTATTCTGTTAAATTTTCAAGTGATTGTTGGGAAGCTCTCGATGCAGAGGGCAACACAGCTCCTAATGGAGGTACTTGGAAAGAATATGTTACCAGTTTAGGTTGGACATATTAAATAAGGGGTGATTGTTATGAAAATAATTTTTGAACCTATGGTAGACACCTTGGTTGAAAATACAAAGATGAAAAAAGTTTATATTGACGATAAACATCGTCTGTACGAAATCACACCTAATGAGGGTTATAAGTTACACGATAATCGACTTGATGCATATGAGGAATATGACGAGGAAGGAAACCCCGTTGGTACACCATCCGCTTTGGGTTTTCAACGAGGTGCAACAACTTGCACAGTTGAGGATTTTGTATCCGATAAGTGTAAATTTTACGCTATTTTAGAGAGTGAAAACCCCGACCCTATTCAGCCTGCAACAGAAACCGATTACATCAACGCTCTTGAACGTTTGGGGGTACATTTCGATGAATAAAAACACATTGAATGAAGCTGTACAGGCCCGCTTAGATTTTGAGGCTGCTAAGTACGCAGCCGTAAGGGAAGCGCTGCAGCTGCTGTACAGTGAACTCAACCAGGGACAGCAGAAGAAAGTCCTTAAAAACGAAAATGTTAAGGAAATGCTCACAGAGTATGGACTTATCTAAGCAGGAGTTACTTAATGCTTAAAAAAGCGCTGCCCTCTCCGGGTGGCGCTTTTGATATTAAAAAAATTAAGGAGGCAACATCTATGGCAAAAAAGAAAATTTACCTGAGTCCTTCCAACCAGAATGCAAACATTTACGCGTATGGTAATACCAACGAAATGGAGCAGTGTAACCGAATAGCAGACTATGCTAAGACTGCGCTGGAACGCTGCGGCTTCTCTGTAAAGAAAGCCCCTAAAGGCCAGGATATGTATAAAACAATCGCAGAGAGCGACAACTGGGGCGCAGACCTGCATATCCCGATCCACACAAACGCTGCAAACGGTAAGACCACAGGCGGCACCCTTGTAATGCTTTTCAGCAATACAAAGGCAAACAATAAGGCAGGTAACGCTATTCTGAGCGCAGTAGCACCCCTCAGCCCTGGCAAGGACTATGCGCTGTGGTATCGCCCTGGCCTTGCAGAGCTTAACTCTACTAAGGCAATCGCTACATACCTGGAGGTAGAGTTCCACGACACCAAAGAGGGCGCTAAGTGGATTATTAATAACGCTCAGGCTATTGGTGAGGCAATCGCTAAGGGCGTCTGCAACTACTACGGCAAGAAATACAAAGCCCCTACAGAGGAAAACTCCAGCAAGGTCTACCGCGTACAGGTCGGCGCTTATTCATCAAAGGCAAACGCTGAGGCTATGCTTAAGAAAGTAAAGGCTGCGGGCTTCAAAGATGCCATTATCGCGTCATAAGGAGGGCGGCCAATGGGGCAGTTATGGACTGTAATACTGGCGGGAGCTTCCGCCATTGTGCTACTGTCAAACGCTATTGAGAAAATAGTAAAGGCAGTTAAGGCCGCAAAGGCTCCCAGCGAGGAGCTGGACAAGCGTCTGGCCGACCTGGAGAGCTGGAAGAAAACCGTGGAGAGTAAGCTGGCCCACGATAAGGGCAGGTTGGACGACATCGACGCAGGGAACCGCGCCACGATGCACGCGCTCCTGGCTCTCCTTGACCACGGCATAGACGGTAACAATATCAAGCAAATGCAGGACGCTAAGACGGAACTGCAGGAGCACCTTATTAACCGCTAAGGAGGTACAATATGAACGGATTAACTCTTATTATCGCGCTGGCCATTGTGACTGAGGCGTTGGTAGAATACGGCAAAAGTCTGGGCCGTGCAATCACAAACAAAGACCATAAGACCGCTATTACTCAGGTCGTAGCGGTCGTCGTGTCTGTGCTTCTGTGCTTTGCAACAGGCGCGGACCTGTTCCAGGGGGTGGGCATCAGCTTTGCCTGGCCCTGGGTCGGCATAGCACTGACTGGCATCCTGGGCAGCAGGGGTGCCAACTACCTGAGCGACTTTATCTCAAAACTTCATAAATGATTAAAACAACAAAATTTTTGTGTGATATTTCGTGTGATATTTTTATAAAAAATGCTAAAAAAATATAAAAATAACTAAATCTATTTTTAATATATAAAAAAAACAAAAAAACACAGTAAACAAGCCGTTCTTCATAACTTTGGCTTATATACTGTGTTTTTTGTTTTGGTGCGAGTGACGGGACTTGAACCCGTACGCGTCTCCACACACGCCCCTCAAACGTGCCTGTCTGCCTATTCCAGCACACTCGCATTTGTTTGCGCCCTTTTTTCGAGCGCTTGAACATTATAGCATTAACATACGGGTTTGTCAATAACTATTTTGAAAAATAATGCAATTTTTTTATTTTCTTGTTTTTTATGGTAAAATTCAGATGGCGAGAGGGGTTTTGCTGTGCTTTATACTATGTGTCAGTGGCAAATGTGAAAAAATATGAAATTTTCGGTAATGTATTGACTTTTGTCATTTAACGTGATAAAATAAGTAAAATCTTTTCAGGAGACCTAATGTTATGAGCAGAAATCTTTTTGCAGCATGCTTTTATTACTTTTACTTTTTTAGCCAGAACTAAAATAGTAGAAGTGATTTGAGCTGCAAATTTTCTGGAAATAACATTTCAGATTATAGATGGATTACACCGCAGTGGATAATCACTGCGGTGTTTTGTTTTTTATCTTAGGCCTTAGATTTTGGAGGTAAAATTATGATTGCAGTACTTAAAACAGGTGTTGAAAAACTTCAGCAGGACAATCTCATCAACTGGCTGGAGGGGATGGGACTCAAGGTTAACATTTCCGAAGGTGATTTCCACACAGTTCTTGGTCTTATCGGTGACACAAGTCGTATAGATATAGAGCTGCTTGAGGGCCTGGAGATTGTTGAGAGTGTGCGCAGAATCAGCGAACCTTACAAGAAAGCAAACCGCAAGTTCTTCCCTGATGACACAGTTGTTGATGTGTCCGGTGTGAAGATAGGCAAGGGTAACTTTGCAATGATTGCCGGTCCTTGTTCCATCGAGAGCGAGGAGCAGATCATTCTTGTTGCACAGCGTGTTAAGCAGGCAGGTGCAAACATTCTTCGTGGTGGTGCTTTCAAACCCCGTACATCTCCCTACGATTTTCAGGGACTCAAGGCTGACGGAATTGAACTTTTGCTTAAGGCGAAAGAGGTTACAGGACTTCCTATTGTCAGCGAGATTATGAATGCTAACCATCTGCCTTTGTTTGAAGATGTAGATATGATTCAGGTTGGTGCACGTAATATGCAGAACTTTGAACTCCTCAAGGAGCTGGGAAGAACAAAGAAGCCCATCCTTCTTAAGCGCGGTCTTGCAAATACACTCAAAGAGCTTCTTATGAGTGCTGAATATATTATGGCAGGCGGCAATGAGAATGTTATCCTCTGCGAGAGAGGTATCCGTACATTCGAGACATACACAAGAAACACACTGGACGTTTCTGCAATTCCTTCTCTTAAAGAAATGTCACATCTGCCGGTAATCATTGACCCTTCTCACGCTTGCGGCCATTCCCGTATGGTGCCTTCTCTGGCATACGCTGCAACTGCTTGCGGTTCAGATGGTCTTATTATTGAAGTGCACAATGATCCCCCT
>CALCHR010000160.1 GCA_937901185.1 uncultured Bacteroidales bacterium | reverse complement strand
ACCGAAATTCACCTAGCTTTTACCTAAGAAACGCCCGAAAATGGCCCTTGATTTTCAAGCGATTAGAAAGGGTAAAAAAAGAGCCTTAGAGCCGGTGGCTGCAAAACGAAAGGGGCGGCAGCTTCTACTGAAACTACCGCCCTACAGACTTAGACATAACAATTTATTTTTTACTTAATTCAAGAGGTGACTGTGGCCGTTCTCGCAACGTGGCAGCCGCCTTGCTCTTACGAGCTGCAGGATGTGGCTTTGTCATCCGATGCAAAGGTAGACCATTCGCTCCAAGCCCGCAATACCCATTTTTAGGTATTTTGGAGGAGCGGCGGCTCAGTCGTTCTTAAAAGTATAGGTAAACGAGATGAGGCCCGACACGTTGCGGCTACCGGATTTGTTGAAGCGAGTGAGGCCTAAGTCGGTCTCCAATCCCACGGTGATTCCGCTGGGAAACTGATAGCCAATGGCCACTTCCACGCCGGCATCAAAGCGGTGGGCACCCGGCTCCTTAAAGGTGTCGGTGGAGTAGAAGAGCTTTTCGCTGCCGGGCTTCTCGGCATCGCCCTTGGTGCGCATCTTTCCTCTCACGCCATAGGCCACGTAAGGGCCGGCAGAGAAGACCACGTAGCGCGACTCGCCTGTGCGCAGATAGTAGTTGAACAACACGGGGAGCGTGATATACTGAGCCGACGAGGTGCAGTTTTTGATGCTCGTAAGGGGGTTGCCTTCGTCGTCGAACTGCTGCACCCCCTTGTCGTCAAAGACAAAGACGGTCTGGTCGGGGTCTTTCCATCCCTTGCCGTAGTAGAAGAGCGCCGGAGAGATGCTCCAGTGCTGGTCGAACTCATATTCGTAGCCCACACCAATCTTGTAGGAACCTACGGGGCGGCTGTCGCCAAAATGGGAAGCCAAACCGCCGCCCACCTTCAGTTGCAGATGTTGCGCAACGGCGGGCACTCCTCCCAGGAAGAGGAAGAGCAGAGCAAGGGGAAGTAATATCTTTTTATTCATAACGCGGAGGATTGTCAGAGGGGGTTAGTTGTTAAAGAACTGGCGCCAGTCTTCTTTCTTCTTAGCACCCTTTTCGAAGAGCTCGGCATCTTCGTAGCGTCCGCCTTTACGTCCGCCCTTCTTCTCGCGGCGCTCGCGGGTTTCTTTCTTAGCGGCGCGCTCGGGGCGTGTAGCCTCTGGGCGCTCTGTGCGTCGGCGTTCCTTGCGGTCGGCCTTCTTGTCGCCGCCATCGGTACGCTCTGCCCAGTCGACCACCACTTTGCGGTCGCCCACGCTGGCCTTGCTCATTTTCTTCATCACGAAGGCTGCGTCGGCCTCGGGCACCTCGAAGAAAGAGCAGTTGGCAGTGAGGTCGATGCGGCCTATTTCTATCTTACCCTTCACGTAGCGGTTCACGAGGTTGATAATCTCGCGGGCATAGAAGTTGTCGCGCTTGCCGAGGTTGATGAAGAGGCGCTTGTAGCCCGGCTCTGCCTGTTTGGGGCCACGCTCGCCGCGCTCTGCGCGCTGGCGTTCCTTGCGCTCGCCACTCTTTTCTCCCTGAGCACCGCGCTCGCTGGGCTGCTGAATTTCGGGGGCGTCGGCATAGTATTTCAGGAAACGGCCGAACTCACGGCTGACGATGCGCTTCACGAGGTCTTCCTTCGTGAGCCATTCCAGCTTGCGGTAAATCTCCGGCAGGAAGGGCGCAATCTGGGTTTCGTCTACCTCGATGTATTCCAGTTCGTCCATCACCTTGTAGAGTTGCTTGGTACAAATCTCTTTGGGCTCGGGCAGCACACCGGCTTCGAAGTTTTTGCCTATCACTTTTTCGATGATGCGCACCTTGTGTTTCTCGCGCAGGTGGATGATGGAGATGCTGGTGCCTCGTTTTCCGGCGCGGCCTGTGCGTCCGGAGCGGTGGGTATAGTTTTCCACGTCGTCGGGCAGTCCGTAGTTGATTACGTGGGTGAGATCTTCCACATCAAGTCCGCGTGCTGCCACATCGGTGGCCACAAGGAGCTGGGTGCGGTGCTGGCGGAACTTCTGCATGGTGAGGTCGCGCTGCGCCTGTGAGAGGTCGCCGTGGAGGGCTTCGGCGTTGTAGCCGTCGCGTATGAGCTGGTCGGCCACCTCCTGCGTCTCCATACGGGTGCGGCAGAAGATGATGGCATAGATGCGGGGATAATAGTCCACCATACGCTTGAGGGCGAGATATTTGTCGCGAGCATGCACAAGGTAATAGGTGTGGTTGACATTCTCAGCGCCTTCGTTGCGCGAGCCCACCACGATTTCCTTGTAGTCGTGCAGGTAGGTCTTGGCAATGCGCTCAATCTCCTTGCCCATGGTGGCAGAGAAGAGGAGCGTGTTGCGCTCCTCGGGCACGCCGGCCAGGATTTCGTTGATGCTATCGGAGAAGCCCATGTTGAGCATCTCGTCGGCCTCGTCGAGCACCACGTTTTCCACGCTGTCAAGATGGGCCACGCCGCGGTTCATCAGATCGATGAGACGGCCGGGTGTGGCCACGATGACCTGCACGCCTTTACGCAGAGCGCGTATCTGGCTCTCGATGCTGGAGCCTCCGTAGACCGCCAGCACATGCAGGCCGTCGATGTAGCGGGAATATTCTTTGAGGTCGTCGGCTATCTGCAAGCAGAGCTCGCGCGTGGGACTGAGAATCACGGCCTGTGTGGCGCGGTTGGCCGGGTCTACCTTCTGCAAAACAGGCAGACCAAAGGCGGCCGTCTTGCCCGTTCCGGTCTGGGCCAGGGCAATCACGTCGTTGCCCACGCCCAGGAGGTAGGGAATCACTTCTTCTTGCACGGGCATAGGGTGCTCGTAGCCCATCTCTGATATGGCGCGGCGTATCTCTTCGCAGACGCCCAACTCTTCAAATGTTTTCAAAACGGATAGGGGTTTGTTTTACACTATAATATATACGCGTACGCGTAACACGCTGCAAAGGTAATACTTTTTTAGCAGAACGGCTGCTGCGCCTCCTACAAACCCTCGGTCAAGAGGGAGAAAAACTTAGTAGCTTTCTAGGAATTCTTAGTAAACTACAAATTTTTCCTAGTAAACTCCGAGTTTTTCCTAGAAGTTTACTAAGAAACACCCAAAAATGACCCTTGATTTTCAAGCGATTAGGAAAGGCAAAAAATAGCCTTGAAGACCACCGCCGGAGAGGGCCGGTGGAAGAAAGAGAAAAGGCAGACTTGGATAGTCCAAAAAAAAGACATACCTTTGGCTGTTTCAGAAAAAAGAAAAGCCAAGATGGAAAAACTGCTCCACTACGTGTGGCAAAACAAGCTGTTCCCCTCCACCCTGCTGAAGACCGAAGACGGCGAAAGCGTGGAGGTGCTCGACCCGGGACTGCACAACTACAACGCCGGGCCCGACTTCTTCAACGCCAAAGTGAAGATAGGAGAAACCGTATGGGCCGGTAATGTGGAGATACACCTGCGCTCGTCCGACTGGTTCAAACACCAACACCACCACGATTGCCACTACGACAACACCGTGCTCCACGTGGTGGAGACCATCGACTGCGAAATAGCCACCAGCAAGGGCGAAAGACTGCCACAGGTGAAAATAGAGGTGCCACAATACGTGGCGGACAACTATCAGGAACTACTTGCCGAAGAGGCTTATCCGCCTTGCTACCGAGCCATTCCCGGAATAGACTCGCTCAACAGACATGCCTGGATGAGCTCTCTGACCACCGAACGACTGGCCGAAAAAACCAAACGCATCCAGCACCTGCTCGATGCTTCTATCAACAACTGGGAACAGACCTTCTTCATCACCCTGGCACGCAGCTACGGCTTCGGGGTCAACGCCGATGCCTTCGAGCAATGGGCCAAACTCATCCCGCCATCGGCCGTGGGAAAACACCGCGACCACCGCTTCCAGGTGGAAGCTTTCTTCTTCGGGCAGGCAGGCCTGCTCGACGACGCCCTCGTGCCGGAGAAAAGACGAGACGACTACTATCTGAAACTGCAAAGCGAATCCCGCTTCCTGGCCCACAAATTCTCCCTCACTCCGATGGACGGCAAGGCCTGGAACTTCCTGCGCATGCGACCACAAAACTTTCCACACGTACGCCTGGCGCAACTCGTGGACTTCTACCACAGACAGGAGGCCAACTTCTCCAAAATCATAGAACCGCATACGCCCGAAGAACTCAGACAACTGCTCTCGGCCAGCACCTACGGCTACTGGGAAACACACTACACCTTCGGCAAGGAAAGCCAAAGCCTGCACAAGGCCCTGCAACCGGCCACGCTGGACCTCATACTGATCAACGCCATCGCACCCCTGCTCTTCGCCTACGGCAGATACCGCATGGACGAAAGCCGCAGCGAACGGGCCTTCTGCCTACTGGAGCAAATAAAAGCCGAGACCAACCACATCACTCGCTCATGGCAAGCTGCGGGACTCAAAGCTGAAAACGCCGCCGACAGTCAGGCGCTCATACAGCTCAAACAGCACTACTGCGACAAGAAAGACTGCCTCAGATGCCGATTTGGTGCCTACTACCTCCTCGACAAACAAAGAAAATAAATACTCGCTGACATGGACTACCACTACGACCTGAAAATGAAGGTACGCGACTACGAATGCGACCTGCAAGGCATCGTCAACAACGCCAACTACCAACACTACATCGAACACACCCGCCACGAGTTTCTGCGCTCAGAGAATATCAGCTTTGCAAAACTCCACGAACAAGGCATCGACGCCGTGGTGGCTCGCCTGCAAATGGCCTTCAAAACTCCTCTGAAAAGCGGCGACGAATTTCTCTCACGCCTGTACGTAGAAAAAGTGGGCATCAAATACGTATTTAAGCAAGACATCTTCCGCCTGCCCGACATGAAACCGGCTATGAAGTCTGTCGTAGAAACCGTGTGCCTCGTCAACGGAAGACTGGGCGTATGTGAAGAACTGGACAACGCCTTCTCCAAATACTTCGACCAAAATGGATAACGAAGCCCTCCACACGCTGGCGCTCTCTACGATAAAAGGATTGGGCACAGTGGGCTGCCGACAACTATTGGAAAAATATGGCTCGGCCACAGAAATCTTCAAGCAGGCGCCCACCCTCAACGAACGCCTCAAAACTATCTTCGCAGACACAAGCATGGCTCTCAAACGGGCCGAAGAAGAACTCAACTTCTGCCGCAAAAATAACATCCGGGTGCTCTGCTATACACAGCCGGACTATCCCCTGCGACTCAAACAATGCGACGACGCCCCAATCAGCCTTTTCTACAAAGGAAACACAGACCTCAACGCACGCCACATAGTGGCCGTGGTGGGCACACGCCACATCTCCGAATACGGAAAAGACCTCTGCCATAATTTCTGTAAAGATCTCGCAGAAATTCTACCTGATGTGTTAATAATCAGTGGTTTAGCATACGGAGTAGACATCCATGCCCACCGCGAAGCCTTGAAAGTGGGCCTCCCTACCCTTGGTATCCTCGCACACGGACTTGATCGCATCTACCCCTCCTCGCACCGCGAAACGGCAAAGCAGATGCTGAGCCACGGCGGACTGCTCACCGAATACATGACACAGACCATCCCGGAAAAAGGCAACTTTGTGCGCCGCAACCGCATTGTGGCAGGTATGGCAGATGCTACCATCGTAGTGGAAAGCGCTGCCAAAGGGGGCTCACTCATCACCGCACAGCTCGCACAAGACTATAACCGTGACGTGTTTGCCTTCCCGGGACGCACACATGATGTCTACTCGGAAGGCTGCAACCAGCTCATCAGAAAAAACGGCGCCGCCCTCATCACATCGGCGGCCGACTTTACAGAAGCTATGGGATGGGCACGACCGGAAAGCAAACAACCCATACAGCGTAAACTCTTCCCCGAACTGACAGCCGAACAGGAGGCCATCTGTAAAACCCTACAAGGAAACGATGGCAAACAAATAAACCAAATAGTGGTGGAGAGCAATCTGCCCATCCAGAAAGTAAGTGCCCTGCTCTTCGACCTGGAAATGGATGGACTCGTAAAAGCACTGGCCGGCGGACGCTATCGCCTCCTCCTTTAATATATAATATAGCTTATCGCTCGGAGCCACTCCGCCATTGCGGAAAAAAATGTAATTTTGTTCCCAAAATAGATTTGCACAAGCATGAAATCCGTATTCCACTACGACGTTTTGGTAGTAGGCGCCGGCCACGCCGGTTGCGAAGCAGCTGCAGCAGCAGCCCACATGGGCGCAAAAACCTGCCTCATCACAATGGACATGAACAAGATTGCCCAGATGAGTTGCAATCCTGCCATCGGCGGCATAGCCAAAGGACAAATTGTAAGAGAGATCGACGCACTCGGCGGACTTACCGGCATCGTCACAGATGCCTCTGCCATACAATTCAAGATGCTCAACCGCTCAAAAGGGCCTGCCATGTGGAGCCCAAGAGCTCAATGCGACCGCACTCGCTTTATCGCCGAGTGGAGAAAGCACTTGGAGAATACAGAAAATCTTCATATCTGGCAAGACGAAGCTGCCGAAATCATCGTTGAAAACGATAAAATCAAAGGACTGACTACTCTCTGGGGCGCAACCTTCTACGCAGAGTCCGTAGTCATTACCGCCGGCACCTTCCTCAATGGACTGATGCACGTAGGTAAACAACAGGTGCCCGGTGGACGTTGCGCCGAGCCCTCAGCCAACCTTTTAACCGATTCCATCACAAGATACGGTATCCGAAGTGACAGAATGAAAACCGGAACTCCTGTCCGCATCGACGCCCGTTCTGTCCACTTTGAAGAGATGGATTTGCAGCCCGGAGAAACAGACTTTCACCGCTTCTCTTACATCAGCGAGCATCGCCCCCTACCTCAGTTGCCTTGCTGGACTTGCAACACGAACGAAGAAGTTCACTACATCTTGCAAAGCGGATTGGCGGATTCACCGCTATATAACGGACAAATAAAAAGTATAGGCCCACGCTACTGCCCCAGTATTGAAACAAAAATTGTAACCTTTCCCGAACGCAACCAACATCCTCTATTCTTAGAACCCGAAGGCCTCGAAACAAACGAACTATACCTCAACGGATTTTCTTCGAGTTTACCGATGGATATCCAGATTGAGGCTCTCAAAAAAATACCATGCTTCAGAGATGTTGTTATTTTCCGCCCGGGCTACGCAATAGAGTACGATTTCTTTGACCCTACACAATTAAAACACACGTTGGAATCAAAGATTATAGAAGGTCTTTTCTTCGCCGGACAAGTAAACGGAACGACGGGCTACGAAGAGGCTGCCGGACAAGGAATAGTTGCCGGAATCAACGCAGCTCTTAAACTCAAGAACGAAACCTTTACCTTGCAACGCGACGAAGCTTACATCGGCGTACTCATCGACGACTTGGTAACAAAAGGCGTAGACGAGCCCTACCGCATGTTTACCTCACGCGCAGAATATCGTATATTGTTACGCCAAGACAATGCCGACATTCGCTTGACCCCTTACGCAGAAAAATTAGGAACTGCCTGCGCCGAGCGAAGAAAGCGATTCCAAGAAAAGAAGGAGCGCGTAAATCAAATTATAGATTTCTGCCACAACTTTTCTATTAAGTCGGCCCGCATCAATCCTTTCTTAGAAAAAATAGGTAGCACACCGCTCAACAGAGGTTGTAAACTATTTGACCTCATCAGCCGCCCGGAAGTTACCATAAATAACATAGCACCCGAAGTAGGCGCCTTCAACGAACTACTCAACACTCTCACAATAGACAAAGAAGAAATCATAGAAGCCGCAGAGATAGAAATAAAATACAGCGGCTATATCCAGCGCGAACGAGACCTTGCCGAAAAGATGCAACGCTTAGAAGCTATCAAAATTAAGGACAAGTTCAACTATGAAGAGATTACACAAATCTCCACAGAGGCCCGACAGAAACTCAAAGCCATCAATCCAGAAACTATAGCTCAGGCAGGAAGAATACCCGGCGTCTCCCCCAACGACATTAGTGTTCTACTTGTTTTGCTTGGTCGTTGAAAAATGTTTCACGTGAAACAATATAAACATAACAATACTCAAGTACAGGAATTTATGAACTCAGAACTTCTATTAGCTAACCTGCGAAACGTGCCCGACTATCCGAAGCCCGGCATTCAATTTCAAGACGTCAGTACCCTCTTCAAGAATCCGGCATGTGTTCAGGAAATGAAAGACGCTCTGCTTGCACTCTACAAAGATAAAGGAATTACGAAAGTAGTAGGTATTGAGTCGCGCGGATTTGTGATGGGCTCAATTCTGGCAGCCGAACTCGGTGCGGGATTTGTGATGTGCAGAAAACCGGGAAAGCTACCCGCAAAAACTATCAAGGCCAGCTACCAAAAAGAATATGGTCTTGACAATATAGAAATTCACGCCGATGCCATCAGCGCCGACGACGTAGTGCTCATACACGACGACTTGCTCGCCACAGGCGGCTCGATGAAAGCAGCCTATGACTTGGTGAATTTCTTCAACCCCAAAGCCATCTATGTAAACTTTCTCATAGAGCTACAGATGGAGGGCTTGAAAGGCAGAGAGTTCTTAGGCGAAGAGATGAACGTCACCTCGCTCCTCACTGTTTCCAGATAAGAAAGAAATATGGCTTCGGAGGTTAAAGAAGATAGAGAAAATTACCTGAGAGGCATTGTACAAAATCTGCCGGACTTACCGGGATGCTACCAGTATCTCGACGAGTCTGGCAGTGTTATTTATGTAGGCAAGGCCAAGAATTTGAAGCGTCGCGTAGCCTCCTATTTTAATAAGGAGCAAATCTCTCGCAAGACACGTCTGCTGGTCTCAAAAATCAGAGATATCCGCTACATCGTAGTCAAGACCGAAGAGGACGCTCTCCTGCTGGAAAACAATCTCATCAAGCGCTACAAGCCCCGCTATAATGTCTTGCTGAAAGACGACAAGACCTACCCCTCCATAGCCATCACCAACGAATACCTGCCCCGCATCTTCAAAACCCGCCAGCGCACTCTGCGCGGAGCTACGTATTATGGTCCTTACAGCCATGTGCCGACGATGTATGCGTTGCTTGATTTGTGTAAGGATTTGTACCATCCGCGGTCGTGCAAGCAGCCTCTTACGGAAGAGGGTATAAGGACAGGAAAATATAGTGTCTGCTTAGATTTTCACATCCATCAATGCGCCGGGCCATGCGTAGGCAAACAGTCGCGCGAGGAGTATATGAAGAACATAGAAGCCTGCCGCGAAATTCTCAAAGGAAACACCGCCGAGGTGTCCAGAAAGATGAAGGAAGAGATGATGCAGCTGGCTGAAGAATTGCGCTTTGAAGAGGCGCAAGCAGTGAAGGAGCGCTTCCTGCTTATAGAGAATTTCCGAGCCAAGAGCGAGGTTGTTTCCAACACGCTTCACAACATCGATGTGTTCCATATTGAGAGCGACGAACACGTGGCTTACATCAACTACCTACACATCACCAACGGCTGCATCAACCAGGCTTTCACCTTCGAGTATAAGAAGCGCTTGGACGAGAGCGAGCAGGAATTGCTGGCCCTCGGCGTAATAGAAATGCGCGAGCGCTACGGCAGCCAGTCGCGTGAGATTATCGTACCCTTCCCCATCGATCTACCGGAAGGAATTGCCACCCAAACCATCCCCCTCAAGGGCGAGAAAAAAAAGTTATTGGACCTCTCGCGGCTCAACGTAAAGCAGTATAAATTCGACCGCCTCAAGCAAGCCGATAAGCTCAATCCGGAGCAGAAATCTGTGCGCTTGATGAAGGAGATTCAAGAGCAATTGGGCCTTCAGAAACTCCCCTATCGCATAGAGCTTTTCGACAATTCCAACATAGGCGGCGACGATGCCGTAGCCGCTTGTGTGGTGTTCGAGAAACTCAAGCCCTGCAAAAAAGATTACCGCAAATATAACATACGCAGCGTCTGCGGACCCGACGATTATGCGAGCATGAAAGAGGTGGTGGGCCGGCGCTACCGGCGTTTGATAGAAGAGGGGAAAAGCCTGCCCGACCTCATCGTAGCCGACGGCGGAAAAGGACAGATGGAAGTTATCCGACAAGTGGTGGAGGACGAGCTGCAACTGGACATTCCCATCGCCGGACTGGTGAAAAACGACCGCCACCGCACCCGCGAATTGCTCTTCGGATTTCCACCCAGCACAATAGGAATGAAGTCCGAGCAGCAACTGTTTCGCCTACTCACAAAGATGCAAGACGAGGTCCACAGATTTGCTATTAAGTTCCACCGCGAGAAGCGCAGCAAGCGACAGACAGCCTCTTCGCTCGACCAAATTCCAGGCGTGGGCGAGAAGACCAAGCAGATGCTGCTGCAGCGATTTGGCAGCGTGAAGCGACTGAAGGAGGCCTCGCTCGAAGCCCTACAAGAAGCAGTGGGCGCCGTGCGTGGCCAAAAGCTCTACGAAAACCTCCACGCAAGCACAACGGAATAAAGAAAAACTCTTAACTTTGCCCTTCACAAAACCCATATTTAGGATATGAGAACCGTCATTCAGCGCGTCAGCCAAGCCTCCGTCAAGATAGATGGAGAGGTAGTTTCGGAAATCGGCCACGGTTTCCTCGTCCTCCTTGGCATTGAAGAGTCTGATAATGAAGAAGATATGGAATGGTTGGTCAAGAAAATCGCTGCGCTGCGCGTTTTCGACGACGAAGCCGGAGTGATGAACCGCAGCATCATAGATGCCGGCGGCAATGTGCTCGTTGTCAGCCAGTTTACGCTCATGGCTTCCTATAAGAAAGGCAACCGTCCGTCGTACATCCGCGCCGCCGGCCACGCTCACGCCGTTCCGCTCTACGAGCAGTTCTGCGAGCGCCTCTCTGCCGCCATTGGCAAGGAAGTGGGCCGAGGTCGTTTCGGTGCCGACATGAAAGTGTCGCTCCTCAACGACGGCCCTGTCACCATCTGCATGGACACCAAGAACAAAGAATAACCCCTACCCTGCCCCTCAGCTATGACTCTCAACGAAGCACAGAAGACCGTGGACCGCTGGATCAAGACCTACGGCGTGCGCTACTTCAGCGAACTCACCAACATGGCTTGCCTCACGGAAGAGGTGGGCGAACTGGCACGCGTCATGGCTCGCCGCTACGGCGACCAGTCGTTCAAGGCGGGCGAAAACACCGATCCTGCCGACGAGATGGCCGACGTGCTTTGGGTGCTCCTTTGCTTGGCCAACCAAACCGGTGTTGACCTCACCGAGGCCTTTCACCGCAACCTCGAAAAGAAGACGCGCCGCGATGCCGAGCGCCACTTGAACAACCCCAAACTGACCCAAGAAAATACAGAACACTTATAAAATATTTTTATCATGACCCCACACCACGATTGCCACGAAGAATTTGGGGCAGCAAGCATGCCCAACAAGTACGAACAGGCTTTCAGCAAATACGAGCTGCATCTGGACGATGCCCAAGTGCACGCCGCAGTGAGCCGCCTTGTCAGCGACAACAAAGCCAAGTATGACACCCACGAGGTAAAGCTCCAGCTCCTCAGCACCGTTGAACTCACCACACTGAAGGTGACCGACTCGCAAGAGAGCGTGCTCAAGTTCGTAGAGCGCGTCAATGCCTTTGCCGACGCCCACCCCGAACTGCCCTCGCTGGCCACCATCTGCGTCTATCCCAACTTTGCAAAAATCGTATCCGAGTCGCTCGAGGCCGACAATGTGGAAGTGGCCTGCGTGAGCGGCGGATTTCCCTCTTCGCAGACCTTCCTCGAGGTAAAGACCATTGAGACCGCCCTCGCCGTAAAAGACGGCGCCACAGAGATTGACATGGTGCTCAGCGTAGGCACCTTCCAAAGTGGCGACTACGAGACCTGCGCCGACGAGATTGAGGAAATCAAAGCTGCCTGCGGCCAAGCGCCCCTGAAAGTGATTCTCGAAACCGGCGCCCTGCAAACGGCCGAAGCCATCAAGCGCGCCTCCGTGCTCGCTATGTACTCCGGAGCCGACTTCATCAAGACCTCTACCGGCAAGATTGAGCCTGCCGCCACACCCGAAGCGGCCTACGTGATGTGCCAGGCCATCAAGGAATACCATGCCCAGTGTGGCCGCCTCGTAGGCTTCAAAGCAGCCGGCGGCGTGAGCAGCGTAGACGATGCCCTCACCTACTATACCATCGTACGCGAGATGCTGGGCGAAGAGTATATCAAGAAAGGCCTCTTCCGCATCGGCACCAGCCGCTTGGCCAATCTCCTCGTGTCCGACATCTTGGGCGAAGATTGTAAACCATTCTGATTAAAGTCCTTTTAAGGCTTTCTGAGACAAAAACTCCCACACGGCGCACCATTATGCTGTGTGGGAGTTTTCTATGCCTTAAATCGAAAAAATCGCCTATTTTTTCCCCACATCACCCCCGTTTTCTTAGTAGTTACTTACGCGTTCTTAGTAGTTACCGAA
>CALCHR010000159.1 GCA_937901185.1 uncultured Bacteroidales bacterium | reverse complement strand
CGGAGATCTAGAAACTCTTATTAGCGGTCTTGAGACAACGAAAGCTGATTCGCAATTTATAACGCATATCACAAAAAACACTGAGACTGGCGCGTTAGAGGTTCACAAGGCCCAGCCTGCTGCTACCGATATCGTACGTGGCAGTGGCGCTAATAGCAGTACTGTTGATGCTGATTTAACACGTATTGAGAGCGCTTATGTTCGAATAGGTACAAATAACCAGCTTTATGCCGGCAAAGACGGTACTGATGTAATCATCTTTGATTGTGGTGGTGCTGCTACTTATATTAATCAGTGATGAAGACTGTTAAAATAAAAAGGTTGCTGTTGGTGGCAACCTTTTTATTTTAATAAATCTATTTGCTAAATTATGTGAATCTAAAACCGTGGATTGGAGATAAACCTATGGCATTTAATATTGTAAAGCACCGTAGAGGCACAACTCAAGAGTGGCTTGAAGTTGATCTGATACCACATGATGGTGAACTTGTTATAGAAGAGTGTGAAGACGGCACTCGCAAGTGTAAAATCGGTGATGGTATTAACAGCTTTTCAAAATTGCCTTACCTAACTGACGATGTTATGGCTAGCATTGCTGAACTTAGCCATGAGGTTGAACTATTAGACCAGTCAGTAATGAATCTTGTGCAGCCTTCTATAGGCAGCTTAGATGCGAAGTACAGCCAAAAACTGTCTGAAATGGCTACCCAGCATAACACAGATGTAGAAGCACTATCTGGAGCTATAAATGCGAAGGCAGAAGAACTGACTACTACCTTTGAATCAGCTATTACAGAGCAATCTGAAGCTATTATAGAACAACTAGAGGCTGCTTCTGAATTACTAACCGATACTTTTACTAATCAGATTCAAACAGTAGACTCTGATTTGCGTGAATTAGTATCTGAAACCACTCAGAAGCATGCCGATGATGTCGATGCACTTAATTATTCTATTAATGAGCTTTCTACTGAAATTGACAGAAAGATTGATAATAAAGTAGCAAGCAGTGAATCCCAGCAGAACGATGCAATAGCTACCATACGAGATAGTATTCGTTATATTAATATCGTGCTAGCTCAGCTGCAGCAGGAAAATAATAACAGCGGCAGCAGTGGTAGTGGCGGAACTACTACTCAACCAGATAGTAGCACAGTTCCAAGCGACCTAGTATGGCAATTAGAGGATTTAAATCATAGAGTTCAGCAGCTCGAAACTGAAGACCTTTCATTTGCTAAGTCTATCCTTGATATAAGTAGTGAAGTGGCCGCACTTACTAATTCTGTACGCTCTGTTAAAACCCAGCAAACACAGCAGCAAACAAAATATACAGAGCTTTCACAGGCTTTGACTGCACTAGACACTAAACTTAGCAAGGCACAAACAGATTTTCAAAATAGTATTAATAAAAGTCTTACTAGTCTGGAGAGACAGGTTTCTGGCTTAGCAGCAGAAGACCTTAATTTGTCGAGTCGTATTAGCGAGATTAAGTCAGATGCTTATGAACACACCGAGCAAGTTAAAGACACCTTAACTAAAAATTTAATAGATACTGCTGCTGGATTAACAACTGCTATTAATGAGGCTAAAGCGGAGCTAAGTGATGATATAGATAGCGCGCTTGATGCAGTTGACACGGCAAAAAATGAATTTAACAGTAAGATTACTGACCTTCGAGATAGACAGGACATTAAAATCACTGCAAATGCTAATGCTGTAAAAACACTTGAGTCTACTGTTAAAACAAATTACCAAAATTTAAATACAGCTATAGACCAAGCATCCGCAGTAATTCTAAGTAATAAAACATCTACTAATACAAACAAAAAGAACATACAGCGGCTTAGTACGACCACAGAAAATAAACTTACGCAATTTAACTCCATCTTAAATAACTTAGATGTTGAGCTGGCTGCTGAGCGTAACCGTATTGATGAAATAGTCGCCGCTGGCACTAGCAATACTACTGCAGAGGATGCAGAACTAATCGATATTCGTAAGGGTTATGATGGTGTAGATTATCTTTCTGCTGGTTCTGCTGTAAGAGCTATTGGTAGAGACTTAAATAACCTTAAAGCTAGTTTACCTGAGTATATTCCCGCAAATGCCGTTGATGGATTGCAGTATGAGAATAATGAGCTTTACTTAGTTTCTGGCGGTGTTCAGGTAGGCAATTCTGTTACAATTACAGGCGGAGGTGGCGGTGGTTCTGCCGGATCTGTTGTAAAAGTGCAGAATAATCTAGCATCTAATATCTTTACTATTGCTAAAGGTAGTAAAGCTTATATTAATTTTACCTATACCTCTTTTGAAGAAGGCGTTACCACTGGAGATGGTGCTTGTACCATTAGTATTAATGATAAAAAATTTAGAGCAACACAAATATATGAATTCTTATATAAAAAAAGAATATATGATGTAAACAACATGAATAATATTG
>CALCHR010000158.1 GCA_937901185.1 uncultured Bacteroidales bacterium | reverse complement strand
CCGCCATTCCCCACAATGACAACAGAGCAGCTCGACCATAGCTTTGACCTGCCATACACACGACTGCCCCACCCCAAGTACAAAGGCAAGAGAATCCCGGCATACGACATGATAAAGCACTCTGTGAACATTCACCGTGGATGTTTCGGAGGATGCGCTTTCTGCACCATATCGGCACATCAAGGCAAATTTATTGTAAACAGAAGCGAAGAGAGTATCCTGCGGGAGATAAAGGAGATTGCCAAAATGGATGATTTCAAAGGCTATCTGAGCGACCTTGGAGGTCCATCTGCAAACATGTACATGATGCGTGGAAAAAAGAGCGAGCTATGCTCAAAATGCTCCCGCCCGTCGTGCATACAGCCTAAAGTATGCCCCAACCTGAACATCAATCACCAGCCACTGCTCGACCTTTACAAGAAGGTGGATGCACTCCCTGAAATAAAGAAGAGTTTTATCGGCAGCGGAGTACGTTACGACCTGCTGTTACACAAGACAGGCGACAAGGAGTGCGATGCTGCTACTGAGAGATACACAGAGGAACTTATAAGCCGCCATGTAAGCGGACGCTTGAAGGTTGCACCTGAACACACCAATGATGATGTTCTGACACTTATGCGCAAACCTCCGTTCAAGCAGTTCCACGACTTCAAACGGATATTCGACAGAATAAACACAAAGAACAACCTGAAACAGCAGATTATCCCTTATTTTATAAGTAGCCACCCAGGAAGCACACTTGAGAGCATGGCTGAACTTGCTGCGGAAACAAAGCAACTGAATTTTCAGCTGGAGCAAGTACAGGACTTCACACCAACGCCGATGACATTGGCTACAACGATGTTCTACACGGGGCTCAACCCATACACGATGGAACCGGTGTATGTAGCACGAACCAAAGAGGAAAAGCAGAAACAGAATAGCTTTTTCTTCTTTTGGCGAGCACCAAAAGCAGAAAAAGCTGACCGCTGCGCTGAGAGACCGCGTCGCAGACGCTGAGAGACCGGGCTAAAGCCCTGAGAGACCGCCCTACGGGCTGAGAGACTCGTCAATCCCTCAGTGAGCGAAGCGAACGGTCTAGTTTCTAACAGCTCGCAAAGCGAGCGGTCTAAAGCTTCCCGCCTCTGGCGGGCGTGTTTCAAAAAATGGTTCGTCGCCATGGTGGCCTCGTGGATGAAAGATGAGGTAGTGAATCATCAAGTACTTGTACTCATCGGCAAGCAGGGTATCTTCAAGACTACTTGGTTAGAACACCTTATACCGCCACATTTGAGGGCATACGCTTGTAAGCTGGCGAATAGCAACGAACTCAACAAAGATGAGCGCCTCCGTATCGCGGAGTTTGGGCTTATCTCGCTGGATGAGATTGACTCGATGAACAACCGAGAACTCAACCAACTCAAATCCATCATCACAGCCACAGATGTCAACGAGCGTGCCGCTTATGCCTACACCAAAGAACGACGCATTCGACTGGCGAG
>CALCHR010000157.1 GCA_937901185.1 uncultured Bacteroidales bacterium | reverse complement strand
CCAAAAGGCAACGAGGACAACGAGGAACGCGATAAGAATCCACATGATGATATTCAAAATTATGTGTAGCATAGTCTCTTTATTTTAAGGTTCTACTTACTTGGTCACCTTATAAATGAGGTGAGCAAATTACCAGCAAGTTACCGAGCCATTCACTCTGCATCCTCTGCCATCAGCATCGCTATCTTTCCAGTCTGAGTATTTGAGTACAATAATTTAATATCTCCGGCCTATGGGTAACAAAAATCAGGGTGCAACCAGACATGCTTGAAATAATATTCTGGATTACAATGCGTTCTGTTGCTTCGTCTAAAGAACTGGTAGCTTCATCGAAAATATATATAGAGCATTTTTTCAGTAAGGCCCTTGCAATCACAATGCGTTGTGCTTGTCCTTCGGAAAATCCATCTCCTATTTCTCCACATACAGAGTCTATCCCTGAGGGTAAATTGAAGACAAAGTTGGCTGCAGCTATTTTTAAGGCCTCGTTCATCTCCTCTTCTGTGGCATATTTATTACCCATCAAAAGATTTTCTCTGATTGTTCCGGAAAAAAGAGTGTTTCCTTGCGGAACGTAAGAGAAATTCATTCGGGTGTTAGGCCCTATCTCTATGGTTTCGTACCCATTATTATACAGAGTGAGCATTCCCTTACAGGGCTTTACTAAAGAAAACAATAAGCGAATAAGGGTGGTCTTTCCGGCTCCTGTTTCACCTACTATAGCTGTAATACTTCCCGGTGGAAAGTTATATGAAAAATTGTCGAAAATCACCCTACCCTCTTTTGAATAAGAAAAATGTAGGTCTTTAATTTCTATTCCGGCATTTGCAATAGAGAGATGACCTTGTCTCTTCTCTTCCAAATGGAGTTCTTCCAGCTCCATCAATCGCTCTCCGGCTGTAGAGGCGCTAATAAAAACAGGAATAAAGTGCGTCAGAGAACGCATGGGTGACTGAATCTGCCCTACAAGCTGAATGAATGCGATGAGCGTACCATAAGTGATAAGACCTTCTTCTAAGCTCATTACTCCCCATCCAAATGTTAAAAGATAACCTATGGCAAAACCCAGATTCATCAAGCCGGAAGATACCGTAGAATATTTTGTCTTTGAAAGAATGCGTGTATGCAGTCTATTTTGCAAAGTATGTAGTTTATCACAAGAATTGCCAACTTGTTCCAATGCTTTCAGAACTAAAGAATGTTGCAAACTTTCTTGTACTACTGATTGTACGTCGCTCTCTGTATCCCTTATATCGTGTGTGAGTTTGCGCATCTTTCTTATATAGAATCTGCTACCTAAGATAAAGAATGGAAGTACAAATATGATGATACAAGCCAAAAACTTATCCATATAGAATAAGAATAGGAACGCACAAACAAACTGAACGCAGGTGGTTATGAATGCCGGCAGATTTTCTGTCAAAAAAGCAATAACATCGCGTACGTCTCTTTCTATTCGGTTGATCAAATCTCCACTATGATACTGGCGTAAGTCGCCCCATTGGGTTTGTAAAAGCCGAGAGAATAAACACATCCGCATATTATTCTGTGCTTTCACACCGAGCAAGGCCTTTATCCATCGCGAACTTATACCCAACAAAAGTTGCAGCACAATGATGGATACCAACAACGAGAGCGCAAAATATAGCGTATAGCGTGTTTCCACCTTGGTTGCAACATCTACAGATAGTTTTGTACACCAGACAAATGCTAAATCCAGGAATACATTTAGTACTCCTATAATAAGATTCAGAGAGGCTTGAAGATAATGTTTTTTCCAAGTAACGCCAAACCAAATTGCGAGTTGTGCTAAAGTCTTTATCTTATTTTTCTTAAGCATAAAATTTTAATTACGATAATCTGCTCCCCACATCATTCTGTCGCGAAGGGTATCAAAAAAACTCTTATGAAGAACCTTTATAACACCTATCGTATGAGGAGCTTGAGATAATGTAACAACTTTGTTATCTGGCAAACTGCAACTTCGACCATCAATGGACAACAAGAAACGATTTCCCCTACTCTTTACTTGCAAATCAACAATTACATCATTACATAAAATCACAGGGCGCACATTTAAGCTATGAGGAGCCACAGCAGACAAACATATCGTATTACTTTTAGGGGAAATTATAGGACCACCCGCACTTAACGAATATCCCGTACTGCCCGTTGGAGTACAAACTATTAACCCATCTGCTATGTATGTTGCCATTGGATGACCATCTATATGCACTTCTATATCAATAAGAGAAGAGTTATCATGTTTCAAAACAGAAACTTCATTCAAGGCATAAGGATAAGTTGTAAATAATTGACCATCTACCCTAACTTCTAATAAGCTACGTTGTTCTATTATATATTCACCTTTATATAAAGAAGATAAAGCTTCATCAATTTTATGGGGTGAAACGTCTGCAAGAAAGCCAAGCCTCCCCATATTAACCCCTAATATAGGAATCTCTTTATCCCCAATAGATGCTGCTGTACTCAAAAAAGTACCATCTCCACCAACAGAGATAGCAAAAGCGGCATCTATTTCTTTTATTTTATCAGAATCAAAAAAACTTTGCAACAAATCAGGTTGCTGCAAGAACTCTCCAAATTCTCTTTCTATTAAAATATTACTTTGGTATTTTTTGATACTTTCAATAAGCGATAAAATGTTAGCTCTATTTTTTACTTGAAAGCTATTTCCAAATAGTAATATATATTTATTGCCTTTTAACATTATTTTTCAAATTCATTTAGCGCTACTGCTGTATCTCAAAGGATTTTTTAGTATATTTGCAGAACATGTATAAATACAGCAGCAAAGATACTTGTTTTCTTTCAACAAACAATCTTGAGAATGACAAAGTTAAGTGTAAACATAAATAAAATTGCGACACTACGCAATGCTAGAGGTGGAAACAATCCTGATGTCATCAAGACAGCACTATTATGTGAGACATTTGGCGCTCAAGGAATTACAGTACATCCTCGCCCCGATGAACGACACATTAGATATAGCGATGTTAGAGAATTAGCCCCATTATTAAAAACAGAATTTAATATAGAAGGATTTCCTAGCAGAGATTTTTGCGATTTGGTTTGTGAAGTAAAACCCACACAAGTCACATTGGTTCCTGACTCTCCTACCCAACTGACTTCAAATCACGGATGGGACACACATACTCATGCCCATTATCTAAAAGAGATTGTAGAAATGTTCAAGAGTCAACAAATAAGGACCTCTATTTTTATTGACGCATCTCCAGCTATGGCAGAGGGAGCTAAAAGCATCGGAGCGGATAGAGTTGAACTTTATACAGAACCTTATGCAACACATTATAATATTAATAGCACTGAAGCTATCCGCGATTTTTTACAAACGGCTCATCTTTGTAAAGAAATCGGTTTGGGGTTAAATGCTGGACATGATTTAAGTCTAACCAACCTGCAGTTCTATCACAAAACTATCCCATGGACTGATGAAGTCAGCATAGGACATGCTCTTATTTGTGATGCTCTATTTTACGGGCTTAAAGATACCATTCAAAAATATTTAGATTGTCTTAAATAAAAAATATAACCAATGATTTACCTTTTTTTAGCAAATGGATTTGAAGAAATAGAAGCCATTACTACTTTAGATATTCTACGCCGTTGTGGTTTAGAGGTAAAAACTATATCCCTCATTGGGCCACGTCTTATTCATGGTGCACATGGAATTCCTATTATGGCTGATGAGAGATTTTTGAAGACCCAGATACTCAACGAGTGCCAAGGTATCATATTACCAGGAGGAATGCCTGGCGCAAAAAATCTTATGCTACATGATAGGCTGAAAAAAATTATTGATGTTTTCAAAGAAAAGGGAACGCTAATGGCAGCTATTTGTGCCGCACCTATGGTCTTAGGCGAGTATGGAGTTCTTGAAGGAAAGAACGCAACTTGTTACCCCGGATTTGAAAATCATCTAAAAGGCGCAAACTATATAGATGCCCCGGTAGTGGTTGATGGAAATATTATTACAGGTAAAGGGCCTTTTGCTTCTGTTGAATTTGCCTTTGCTATTGCTTCCTACTTCCTTCCTAATACAAAAGTAGAAGCGGTAAAAAAAGAAATGTTCTACGCATAAACTAAAGATAATAGTTACCAGTTGCTTATGAGCAATGATATCTTGTCGCAAGATATTCAATACCTGAAAGGCGTAGGTCCTGTTAGAGCTGAGCTCCTTCAAAAAGAATTGGACATACGAACTATCAGAGATTTACTTTATACATTTCCATATAAATACATTGATCGTTCCACTATTTATAAGATCAACCAACTACAAGAAAATACAGCTTTTGTACAACTGAAAGGAAAAATTTTGGATTTTGAGACTGAAGGGGCTGGTCGGAAACGACGAATAAAGGCAATCTTCACAGATGGTACTGGCTATGTTGAGTTGATTTGGTTTAACGGAATAAAATATATAGAGAAAAATTATAAAGTAAATAAAGAATATCTACTTTTAGGTCGTCCCAGTTCCTGGAACGGCCGTTTATCTTTTGCGCATCCCGAACTTGAAGATGCCGAAAAACATGCTGCAGACATTGATATCATGCGTCCTTTTTATCATACAACAGAGAAACTTAAGCAAAGGGGCATCAATTCTAATATCATAAGCCAGCTCATTAACAATATATTTAGTCTCTGTGGAGAGCAAATCAACGATTTTCTTCCACTTCAAATACGCGCAGAACACAATTTAGTAGGTAGCTACGAAGCTCTCCGGAATATACATTACCCACCCACAGCAGCCCATCTTCCTTCTAGTACCTACCGTCTTAAGTTTGAAGAACTTTTCTGTTTGCAACTAGAAATCTTACGCCATTCTAAAAACCGTAAGACCAAACAAGGAGGATTCCTTTTTCCGAAAATCGGGAATCATTTTCTTCATTTTTACCACAACTGCTTACCGTTTTCTCTCACTGCTGCACAACAACGGGTTATAAAAGAGATAAGGAAAGATATGAATCAGGGCTACCAAATGAATCGTTTGCTGCAAGGAGATGTAGGAAGCGGAAAGACATTAGTAGCTCTCATGAGTTGCCTTATAGCCATAGATAATGGATACCAGGCATGCATCATGGCGCCCACAGAGATACTTGCCGAACAACATGCCAAGACCATTAGTGGGTTACTAAAAAATAGCACATTACGCGTAGAGCTACTCACAGGCAGTGCCACAACGGCTACACGCCGTAACATCTTAAAAAGCATCGCAAACGGAGAGACACATATTCTTATAGGAACCCATGCTCTTATCGAACCGACGGTCCAATTTCTCAACCTAGGTTTTGTCGTAATTGATGAGCAGCATCGTTTTGGAGTGCGTCAGCGTGCCATGCTTTGGGAAAAGAACATACGTCCTCCCCATGTTCTTGTCATGACTGCCACCCCCATTCCGCGTACTCTCGCAATGACCGTCTATGGAGATCTTGACACCTCTGTAATTGACGAATTGCCGCCTGGGCGAAAACCTGTACACACACTTCATTATTATGCCAACCGAGTTCCAGAACTTTATGATGGCATCCGAGCCCAACTACAAGAGGGACGTCAAATATATTTTGTATATCCGCTTATAGAGCAGAGCGAGAAAAGTGACCTCAAAGACCTCGAAGCCGGTTTCCAACAACTTCAAGCCATCTTCCCCCAATACAAAGTAGGCATGGTACATGGACGTATGAAACCCTCAGAGAAAGAAGCAGCTATGCAATCGTTCTCTGAAGGAACCACTCATATTCTTGTAAGTACCACCGTGATAGAAGTGGGAGTAAATGTACCCAATGCCACGGTCATGGTTATTGAAAATGCAGAAAGATTTGGGCTTTCCCAACTACATCAACTTCGTGGACGCGTTGGACGAGGAGCACATCAAGCCTATTGTATACTGGTTACAAAACAACAACTCAGCGAAACCTCTTTACGCCGCATGCAAACTATGACTGAAACCACAGATGGTTTCAAAATAGCCGAAGCCGACCTACGCTTACGCGGTCCTGGTGATATCGAAGGTACAGCGCAAAGTGGGACTCCCCTACTTCTGAAAATTGCCAATCTCACCCATGATGCCCCAATCATGGCCACAGCCAGAAAAGCCGCCGAACTCATTTTGGAACAAGACCCATACGAAAACCTGCCCCAAAATGAAGCTCTTTGGCGACATCTACGCACTCAATGCACTCCCCGCAAGAATTTTTCTCAAATCAGTTAATCTAAGTTTGCTATTATTTTAGACCGCTTAAACCTACGTGATATGGTCATTGCAGGTTGCTTAGCTAAGATTTTACTGTTGCTTTATAATTTTTAAGCCTCAGAATAAAAGTTTCAAGCAACTTTTTTCAGTACACCTCAGTTAAAACTGTATCTTCAAGGCTTGACACAAAAGTTTCAAGCGCTTGATACAAAAATTTCAAC
>CALCHR010000156.1 GCA_937901185.1 uncultured Bacteroidales bacterium | reverse complement strand
CACCCCGACAATATGGCTGCTGGTCCTGCATCTTATGGTATGACTGATACTCTCGGTCGTATGCACTCTGATGCTCAATTCGCTGGTTCTTCATCAGTTCCTGCACACGTTGAAATGATGGGCTTCCTCGGTATTGGAAACAACCCAATGGTAGGATGTACAGTAGCTTGCGCTGTTCAAGCTGACCTCTTCCTCAACAAGAAGTAATCTTCATACATATTAGTTTTAGTAGGAAGAGAACAATCGTTTTCTTCCTACTTTCTTTATCTATCGTAACAGCATTGAATAATGCTGTCATTTTACTTCTTATGAATACTAAGCAGATATTTGTACTTACTATCAAATATACGCCTATAATAATAATGGTGAGTTTCTTTACTAACAATTTGATATTCTATTTTGGCTTATCAGAACGATTAAGTTACTATTTAGATTATTGCTTTGGTAATAGTATACTCTTCCCCTTTTATTATATATTTGCAGTTTAACTTTTGGTTTGTGTAATTGGCACAGACTTATTATTACAGCCAATTTAATAAATCTGCTGATTGCAATATATGACAGAGAATTTCATATCCCTATTAAAGATTTGGAACTTCTCATTCTGTACTTTATTGTAGCTACAATATTTTTATTCATAATCCTATTTAACAGATTTACAAGAAGAAAATGAAGAACTTAGTAACCATTTTAGCTAACGAACTTAGGAATATTGCCAATAAGCTTGAGGATGGAACATGCGTCATGAGCATGGATGCCGTAGAAGATATCATAAATATGCTTGCTCATATTCCACTAAGTAAAGCTGAAGCCTATGAGTATCTAAATTTATCGCGAGCCACTTTTGACAATATGGTTGCCAAGGGGGATATACCTAAAGGAAGGAAGATCAAAGGAAAGAAAGAACTCGTATGGTATAAAGACGAACTTGAGGAATGTATTAAAAGATTAAAAGGCTAAATAACAAGAGTTTATACACTTCATTAGTAGCTTTAGGTTTCTCTTTACAAAAGCTATAATTTTGTAAAAAAATTACACATTTATAGTCAATGAGAAAAATCCTACTAAGAAAAGTATTGGCAAACGAATTAAGAAATATTGCTGACAGGCTTGAGAATGGCACTTGCGTAATCAACATGGATGCGGCAGAAGACATTATCAACATGATTGCGCACATCCCAATGAGCAAAACCGAAGCCTACGAGTACCTAAATATTTCACGCTCCTCTTTTGACAACATGGTCCGCTTAGGAGATATCCCTAAGGGAAGAAAAATTAAAGGCAAGAAAGAACTTGTTTGGTATAAGGACGAACTTGAGGAATGTATTAACCGACTAAATAACTGATTTTACAGCTCTTACACATTTTATTAGTAACGTTAGGTCTTAGATAGACAGAGAGGTAACTTTGCAAAAGAAACTTAATATTTTTATTAACCCACAAAAGTTACCTATTATGAAAAAGTTATTTAGTTTTATTCTGGCTTTGTGTGCCTCCTTCGCTGCATTCGCTGAAGATTCTGATTTCCAAAAAGGAATAAAGATTGCTTACGAACCGGGATTTGCCATTGACAAAAATTATTGGAACTACCCATCACAAGGATTCTCTATTGATTTTTTGGGAGCCCAAAGACTTTCAAACTCCAATTTCTTTGTAGAATTTGGCTTTGGTACGAAATTTACAAACTTCAAAGACAAAGCGTTAATCTTGGTAGAAAGTAACGATGTACTATTTGAAGAAAAACTACAGGAAAGAACAAAATATTTTGGGCTTTATGTTCCGTTAAACCTTGCTTACGAAATAAAATTAGATGATAATTTTTCAATTAAGCCCTATACCGGTTTTTTTGTTAGATCAAACATTATTAGCAGATGCAAACTCAAGGAATTTGCGAGAGATGAAGACAACGACTGGGAGCATATAAACACTGAATCTATCAATTTGCTAGGAAACGACGAGTTAGGATCTAATAAATGGAAATTATTCAATGTAGGCTGGCAAATTGGTGCTTCTCTAAAATATAAAGAATTTTCTTTTGGTGTAGGTTATAAATTAGACATTAACAGAATATCCAAAAATATCAGACTCAACAATTTTGCGTTCCAATTTGGCATAGGCATTTAATATTCAATGCTTATATGATTCTAATCTGTAGGAAGGAGCTATGGCTTCTTCCTTTTTTTGTTTTCGATCTATGCAAACCAATAGTTACTCAATTTCAGTATGAGAAATTCATTCTTATAATTCAAACCAAACAAACATAGAATAAGAACGATGTCAATCTATATAGATATTAACTACTCTACATTTTAATATCTTGTTCACATTTCCGTATCATTCTATCATGAAATTTTTGTATCAAGAATGCATGACACTTTTGTGTCATGTGCATGAAACTTTTGTGTCAAACCGACTGAAATTTCTAAAGCTTTTATATCCTTTTGTCTATGTTCAAACAAATGTGTATCTTTGTCAGATAAAAAAACAACAAAAACTACAACGACATAACTATCGACATTGCTATGAGATACGAACTAACATCCGGGCTTGCCCGAATACTCGAAATAAGCAAAACCGAGGCGCAGCGATTACACGAGACATCGGTAAGAGCTATCCATCTGCTATTGGCCCTCTTGCAAGAGAAAAATGAAACGCTATTTGCCACACTTCAGGAATCAGGAATATCTCCAAACGAAATCCACCAAGCCACAGGATTAGATGACAATTCTGTATTTCCAGAAGAGATAGATAGCACCTCTACGACCTTAACAGAAGAAGCTACCCGCATTCTTAGACTCTGTCTTTTAGAAGCACGCATGGAAGGGAAAAGCATTGTCGAAGAAAGACACCTGTTCCTGGCCATACTGCATGACACTGACAACTCCGGCAAGAAGGTAATGAATAATTTGGGGATTACTTACGAGAAAGTATTGGCTGTTTTAGGAAGACAGCCACAAACCCATGCCGGATATGGATTTGGAGAAATAGACGACACTGAGGACTTTCAACAATCTGAAAAGAAGAGAAACACATCCCACACTACAACTGAGAATTTTCAAAGGAAAGAAAATTCTTCAGACACTCCCACAATAGACAACTTTGGAATTGACCTTACTCACAAAGCTGAGGAAGGCATCTTAGATCCTGTAGTGGGTAGAGAAAATGAGATTATCAGATTAGCACAAATCCTATGCCGCCGTGGAAAAAACAATCCGGTACTAATCGGATTGCCTGGTGTTGGGAAAAGCGCTATTGTGGAAGGATTAGCTCAGCTTATTGCAAACAAGAAAGCACCTAAACCGCTTATTGGCAAACGCTTGGTAGCACTTGATATGACAGCCATTGTGGCCGGCACTCAATACAGAGGTCAGTTTGAGGAGCGTCTACGCCGCTTGATGAATGAGCTAAAGAATCATCCTGAGATAATTCTTTTCATTGACGAGTTGCACACCATTGTGGGAGCAGGTTCAACTCCCGGAAGTATGGATGCTGCCAACATTTTGAAACCGGCCCTAGCTCGCGGAGAGATGCAATGTATCGGAGCTACGACCATGGACGAGTATCGCAAGAGCATAGAAAAAGATGGTGCCCTAGAAAGACGTTTCCAGAAAATCATAGTTGAGCCACCCACCGTTGAAGAAACTCTCCAAATTCTTCATGGCATAAAGGAACGATATGAAGATTTCCATAATGTGGTATTCTCAGACGAAGCTATTGAAGCCTGTGTCAAATTGACAGAACGCTATATCAGCCATCGAGCCCTACCTGATAAAGCTATTGACGCAATGGATGAAGCCGGCAGCAAAGCACAACTTATCAATGCCGGAACACCATTAGAAACTAAGGAAAAGATTGCCTATATTGAAGAGTTAAAAAAGAAAAAGAATGCTGCAGCACAAGGACAAGATTACGAAGAGGCTGCACGTCTAAGAGACCTTATTCTCACTGCAGAAAAAGAGCTAAAGGAGATAGAAGAGACTTGGAGAAAAAATAGAACTGAAGTTCGTATTCAAATAAATTCCAACGACATAGCAGAAGTGGTATCCTTAGCTGCAGGTGTGCCGGTCAGTCAGATCAAGCAAGAAGAGAAGCACAAGCTACAGGGGCTTCAAGCTGAATTAAGCAGAAACGTTGTTGCACAGACCGAGGCGATCAAACAAGTATCTAAATGCCTCATCAGAAATCGCCTAGGCCTAAAGAGTCCGGATAGACCTATTGGTACCTTTCTGTTTGTCGGTCCTACAGGTGTTGGCAAAACCCATTTGGTTAAAACCTTGGCAATGCATCTCTTTGGAAAAGCCGACGCCCTCATCCGTATCGACATGAGCGAATATAGCGAAAAACATACCTCTAGCAGACTCTTAGGAGCTCCTCCGGGATATGTAGGTTATGATGAAGGCGGACAATTGACAGAAAAAGTAAGACGCCACCCCTACTCTGTTATTCTCCTAGACGAAATAGAAAAGGCTCATCCGGAGGTCTTCAACATGTTATTACAAGTGATGGACGAAGGACGCATGACAGATGGCAATGGAAGAACTGTGGATTTCAGAAATACCATCATCGTCATGACCTCCAACTGCGGAAGCCGCCAAATTCTTGATTATGGAAACGGCATCGGATTCAATTTGAGCGATGCTGTAGACGCAAAGAAACAACAAGCCATTGTTATGAAATCCCTGCAGAGACAATTTGCTCCAGAGTTTCTTAACCGTTTAGACGAGATAGTAATGTTTGAATCCCTCTCGGAAAATCATATTAAAGAAATAGCAAAGTTGGAAATTACGTTTATCCGTAAGCGACTTGAACTGCTGGGATACGAACTTCATTTAACATCTGAAGCTGAAGACTTTATTTCTCAGAAGGGATTTGACAAAAAATATGGCGCACGTGCTCTTAAACGTACCATTCAGACCTATCTAGAAGACTTACTCTGCGATGTGCTAATGAATGACGAAGCACAAAGCAACAAAGTTTTGAAAATAGGTATAAACAAAGAAGCTGACAATTTGTGCTTATTAAATAACGATTAAAAATATCCATTCTTATTTCATATAATAGGATTTATGAATTATATACAGACTGAGATTAAAGATGTATGGATTCTAGAACCAAAGTTGTTCAAAGACGACCGAGGATATTTCATGGAGACATGGAGAGAGGAAGACTTCAACAAGAATATAGGTTATGATGTCCATTTCTTGCAAGACAACCAATCTAAATCTTCTTACGGAGTGTTACGTGGCCTTCACTACCAAAAAGGGGCATACTCTCAAGCCAAACTAGTTAGAGTGCTCTCAGGAAAAGTGTTAGATGTGGCTGTTGATTTAAGAAAAGAATCTGAGACATTTGGCAAATATATTGCAGTAGAACTTACGGAAGAAAATAACAGACAACTATTTATTCCACGCGGCTTTGCACATGGTTTTCAAGTCCTTTCTCCCACAGCTGTATTTGTTTACAAAGTAGATAATTGCTATGCCCCAGAAGCCGAATGCAGCATTTTATACAATGACCCAACACTCAATATCCAATGGCCCATCATGGATAGCGAACAGCTCATTCTTTCCGAAAAAGATTTACTTCATGCTGTTTCTTTCCTAAAAGCTGAAAAATTCTAAGTCAAATCTTATAAGTACATCATAGTAATGAAGAATATCCGCAACTTCTGTATCATCGCTCATATCGACCACGGAAAAAGTACCTTAGCAGACAGACTCTTGGAATATACAAAAACCATAGAGGTCACCCAGGGACAAATGCTGGACGATATGGACCTCGAAAAAGAGAGAGGAATTACTATTAAGAGCCATGCTATCCAAATGAATTATCAATTGGACGGAGAAAATTATGTTCTTAATTTAATTGACACTCCGGGACACGTAGACTTTTCCTATGAAGTCTCCAGATCTATTGCCGCTTGTGAAGGCTGTCTTCTGATTGTAGATAGCACTCAAGGCGTACAAGCACAGACCATTTCCAACCTCTACATGGCAATTGAGCATGACCTGGAAATAATTCCTGTACTTAATAAGTGCGACATGGCAAATAGCATGCCGGAAGAAGTTGAAGATGAAATTATCGAGTTATTAGGGTGTAAACGAGAAGAAATTATCCGTGCGTCTGGAAAAACCGGCCAAGGTGTAGAAGACATTTTACGAGCTGTTTGCGAGCGGATTCCGCATCCTGAAGGAGATCCGGAAGCCCCGCTACAAGCTCTTATCTTCGACTCTGTATTCAATCCGTTCCGAGGTATTATTGCCTATTTCAAAATTGTCAATGGAAAAATCAAGAGTGGCGAAGAAGTATTATTCTTTAATACTGAGAAGAAATATTCTGCAGATGAGATAGGAGTTCTCAAAATGGATTTATCCCCAAGAAAGGAACTTAGCTGTGGAGATGTAGGCTATATCGTATCCGGCATAAAAACAGCCACAGAAGTAAAGGTTGGTGATACAATTACCCATCTTCTCAATCCTTGTAAAAAAGCCATTGAAGGATTTGAAGAAGTAAAACCAATGGTCTTCGCTGGTGTATACCCGATAGAAACAGAAGACTTTGAACAACTAAGAGCCAGCCTTGAGAAATTACAGCTCAACGATGCATCTCTGACTTTCCAACCTGAAAGTTCAGTTGCCTTAGGGTTTGGATTCAGATGCGGTTTTCTTGGATTGCTACACATGGAGATTATCCAAGAACGCCTAGACCGAGAATTCAACATGAATGTCATCACAACAGTACCTAATGTTAGCTATAAAGTATATGACAAACATGGTGAAATGAAAGAGGTGCATAACCCTGCCGGCATGCCAGAAATCACAGAAATAGACCATATTGAAGAGCCATACATCCGTGCCAGTATCATTACTAAGACTGACTATATAGGGAACATTATGACTCTCTGTTTAGGTAAACGTGGAGAACTTATCAAACAAGAATATGTTTCTGGAAATCGTGTAGAACTCTATTATGATATGCCTTTGGCTGAAATAGTAATTGATTTCTATGACAAACTTAAGAGCATTTCCAAAGGCTATGCCTCGTTCGATTATCATCCATTAGGATTCAGACCATCTAAACTTATCAAACTTGACATCTTACTGAACGGAGAACCCGTAGATGCCCTCTCCACCCTAACCCATGTTGACAATTCTGTATATTTTGGCCGAAGAATATGTGAAAAATTAAAAGAGTTATTACCACGCCAACAATTTGATATAGCAATTCAAGCAGCCATCGGAGCAAAGATTATTGCGAGAGAGACTGTTAAGCAAGTGCGCAAAGACGTAACAGCAAAGTGCTATGGTGGTGATATCAGCCGCAAACGCAAATTGCTAGAGAAACAGAAACGTGGTAAAAAGAGAATGAAAGAAATTGGAAATGTCCAAGTTCCACAAAAGGCATTTTTAGCAGTTCTAAAATTAGACTAAACTTAAATCTCTTCATAAATAATTACACCAACCTCATATCAAGATTGATTTACATATGAATGGTTTCAAGAAGAATGGGATTCTTCTCCTTTTACTATTAACAACTATATTCACTTTTTCTTCCTGCGAAGAAGATTATTGGTTTATAGATGGAGAGTGGAGAATTGTAGAAATATCTACATATAAAGGTGAATGCCCTTATTATTATGGAGATATTATGATTTTTTATCCAGATGGGGAATTTTATGTTCAAGGGGATTATGGTTTCTATGAAAATGGTTATTGGGATGTAAAAGGACACTATCTCTATGTTGACTTCAATGGTGATGGTTACGAAGACATCCGAGCAGACATCAGACAAGGAGACTCTGACTACATGGTATTAGATATAAACGATTATTCCTACCGCTCTAGGTATACTTTAAGGATGGTTCGTCTCTAAATACCCTTTTCTAAGTTTAATATTTCATCTCTTAATTGAGCCGCAGTTATAAAGTCCAACTTATCTGCGGCTTCTTTCATCTGCCGTTTCAAACGCTCAATTCTCACTTCCCTAGACTCTCCACGAACATTATACTCCACCTTTTCGTCTGCAGCCATTATCTGAATACGAGAATCATCCGCAGCATAAGATGGAATGGCATTATTTCTTTTTGCAGGAATCAAATCACCCGAAGATACGTTTTTCTTTACTTGACGAGGAACTATACCGTGTTCTTCATTATACTTCAATTGTTTCATACGCCGCCGCTCTGTCTCATCTATGGTCATCTGCATCGAAGGAGTTATTTTATTTGCATACATTATAACTCGTCCATTCACATTTCGTGCAGCACGCCCTGCGGTCTGAGTCAATGAACGCAACGAACGCAAGAAACCCTCTTTATCTGCATCTAATATTGCAACTAAAGAAACTTCAGGCAAATCCAATCCCTCACGTAATAAATTAACACCTACAAGTACTTGATAAATTCCCATACGCAAGTCATCCATAATTTGTACACGTTCTAATGTATCCACATCGCTATGGATATAAGCAGCACTAAGACCATTCTTTTGTAGATAGGCACATAATTCCTCTGCCATTCTTTTGGATAAGGCTGTTACAAGAACACGTTCATCACGTTGTATACAAACTTGGATTTCCTCCATTAAATCATCAATCGGATAATTATTTGGCTTCACAATAATTGGAGGATCAAGCAAGCCTGTAGGCCTTATCAATTGTTCAACAATAACACCATCACTTTCAGCCAGTTCATACTCTGCAGGTGTAGCACTTATATAAATAACTTGTTTGACAAGTTCTCTAAATTCATCAAACATTAAGGGACGATTATCCAAAGCTGCAGGCAAGCGAAAACCATACTGAACCAAAGACTCTTTTCTAGATCTATCTCCACCATACATGGCTCGAATCTGAGGTACACTCACATGACTCTCATCTATAACAACCAAGAAATCTTCCGGAAAGAAATCCAACAAACAATAAGGGCGCGTTCCTGCTTCACGACCATCAAAATAGCGTGAATAGTTTTCTATACCACTACAGTGCCCCAACTCTCTAATCATCTCTATATCATAGTTTACCCGCTCAGACAAACGCTTAGCCTCTAGCTCCTTACCATTCTTGGTAAAGAAATCCACCTGTTGTACTAAGTCATCTTGAATTTTCCTAATAGCTAGTTCTTGAGTTTCTTTTGAAGTCAAAAATAGATTTGCCGGATAAACTTTATACTCTTCAAAAGTTGCAACACGATAACCTGTTTCAGCATCAACTTCCTCTATACTTTCAATCTCATCACCCCAGAATACAACTCTTAATTTTTCATCAGAATAAGCTAGGTAAATCTCCACAGTATCTCCTTTCACTCTGAACTCACCCTTCTTAGGATTTACATCATTACGAGAATAAACGCATCCTAAAAGTTTGTTCAATAATGAATTAACAGAAATCTTCCTGCCAACTTTTAATTCTATTACATTCTCATAAAAAGCAGAAGGATTCCCCATTCCATAAATACAAGAAACTGAAGAAACTACAATCACATCTTTCCTTCCTGACAACAAAGCCGAGGTAGCCGCTAGCCTCAATTTATCAATCTCTTCATTGATGGCTAAATCTTTTTCTATATAAAGATCTGAAGAAGCTATATAAGCCTCAGGTTGATAATAGTCATAATAAGATACATAATACTCCACAGCATTCTCCGGAAAGAAGCTCTTAAACTCCATATACAATTGTGCAGCCAAGGTTTTATTATGACTAAGCACTAGTGTAGGCTTACCAACATTGGCTATAACATTTGCCACTGTAAAGGTTTTCCCCGATCCTGTCACACCCAATAAAGTTTGTGCAGGACAACCTGAAAGGACACCCTCAGTCAACTCTTTAATTGCCTCAGGTTGGTCGCCTGTAGGCAAATAGTCCGAATGTATTTTGAAACTATTAGCCATTTATTTATAGTTGTCCTTTCAGCTCTTCTACTATAGTTTGCAAGGTTTCCACACAAGCATATTCATCTGTTCCTTTATTTCCCATAGAGACTCCTGGATGTCTAAATTCCATGAGACTATTTACGATACCTTTGGCAGAAGCATGTATTTCATACACTCCTGTCTCGCGAACTATCTTAGCAACATTTGAAGGAGCTACTCCACATCCTGGCATAATACTGATTCTACCGGCTGCAACTTCCACCATCTTTTTAATTAACGACACACCATCTTCAGCTGTTGCAGCTTGACCGGAAGTTAAAACATGATGACAGCCTAATGATATTATATCTTCTAAAGCCTTCAATGGATTTCTACAGACATCAATGGCTCGATGAAAAGTAACATCCATATAAACCGACCTTTCCATCAACAATCCCATCGCATCCATATCAACATCTCCATCTTTGGTCAAAGCCCCTATTACTACTCCATCTGCTCCCAGATCTGCAGCTAGAGCAACATCATCAGCCATTACCAACAACTCATCATGCGAATATAAAAAATCACCACTACGAGGGCGTATCAATACATGCTTCTTTAAATTGGGTATCTGCAGAGCCGCACGTAACACTCCATAAGATGGAGTCAAACCTCCTTCTGAAAGTCCTGAACATAATTCTATTCTATCTGCGCCACCTGCAGCAGCAGCCAAAGCACTACGATAACTGCCGGCGCATACTTCTAATATTACTGACATCGTTTCTTATTTTTTCAGTCAGCGAATATAGCAACAAATATTCATATTAAGCTTTCCATTCTTGGGAATTTATTAACTTTGTAGCGTAGTCTAATAATTAATCTTCTGAATCTAATAAAATCCATTATAACAGAATATGAAAAAATTCCTTTCTGACCTTATGGTTAAAAGCATAGAGCATCCAAGGCCGGATTATGCTTTGATTAAACTATCACCATTAGAAGGAGAACTCCCCCCTATCGCTCCTGGACAATTTGTTGAAATTCGCATAGACAATTCACCTACAACTTTTTTGCGCCGCCCTATCTCTGTAAACTTTGTAGACTACACAACCAACGAGTTATGGTTGCTTGTGCATGTTGTAGGAGAAGGCACTCGCCTTTTAGCAGAACTTGCTGTTGCTGAAAAATTGAATTGCCTTTACCCCCTAGGTAATGGCTTTACTATGCCTAAGGGAGAAGGTAAGAATTTATTACTTATCGGAGGTGGCGTAGGCACAGCGCCTTTATTATATTATGGTAAATTATTAGCAGAAGTTGGTCATCACCCTACTTTTTTATTAGGAGGTAGAAAAGCTACTGATTTGCTACAACTATCAGACTTTGAAAAATATGGTCGTGTATTAACCACTACAGAAGATGGTTCTCATGGCACAAAAGGTTTTGTAACCCACCATGCTATATGGAATGAAGAAAAGTTTGATAGTATTGCCACATGCGGGCCTAAACCTATGATGTTGGCTGTGGCTCATTTGGCAAAAGAAAAAAACACACCTTGCGAAGCCTCACTTGAAAATATGATGGCCTGTGGTTTAGGCGCATGTTTATGCTGTGTTGAAAAAACAACAGAGGGTAACTTGTGTGTATGCAAAGAAGGTCCAGTGTTTAACATAGAAAGACTTGGCTGGGAATAACAACAAGTAAGCTATATTCTATAAATAAAAAACAGTATCCACATGGCACAACTTAATGTCAATATAGGCTCTCTAGAACTCAAGAATCCGGTTATGACCGCTTCCGGAACTTTTGGTTATGGTTTGGAGTTTCAAGATCTCATCGACCTCAACCGTCTTGGTGGCATCATCGTTAAAGGTACCACACTCTACCCCCGCGAAGGAAACGACTACCCTCGCATGGCCGAAACCGCATCCGGAATGCTCAACTGCGTAGGCTTACAAAATAAAGGCGCAGCCTATTTCTGTGAAAATATCTATCCACAGATTAAAGACCTAGATACAAACATGATTGTCAACGTATCAGGTTCTGCACCTGAAGATTATGCGGAATGTGCTGCAATGATTGATGCTCTGCCTGAGATTCCCGCCATAGAGTTAAATATATCCTGCCCCAATGTAAAAAACGGAGGTATGGCATTTGGCGTCACCTGTGAAGGTGCTGCAGCTGTAGTTAAAGCAGTACGACAGGCCTACCATAAAACACTTATAGTTAAGCTATCTCCCAATGTAACAAACATAGCTGATATAGCACGTGCCGTTGAAGCAGAAGGTGCAGATAGCGTATCTCTCATCAACACTTTGATGGGTATGTCTATAGATATAGAGCGCCGCCGTTCTCGTCTAAGCATTGGTACCGGCGGTTTGTCCGGTCCCGCCGTCAAGCCGGTTGCTCTGCGCATGGTATGGCAAGTGGCCAAGGCTGTCAATATTCCCATTGTTGGCCTTGGAGGAATTATGAATGCTACAGACGCCATTGAATTCTTAATGGTAGGTGCCACAGCCATAGAAATAGGCACAGCCAATTTTATAGACCCCACAGTTACCATAAAAGTAATTGATGGAATCAATGAATGGCTTGATGCGCATGGTGTCAAGGACATTCATGACATTATCGGCGTCATAAAATAGCGACACATACCTCAAAAAATAAATCTCGGCAGCTACACTTAGTAAACTGCCGAGATTTATTTTTATATCCCTTCCAAATAGAGATGAGCCTATTTTATAATCTCCAATTCTTTGAATACTTTCAACAAACCGGTCACAGCTCTATCTACCTGTTCTTTAGTATGGTTTGCCATTAGCGCAAAACGCACCAAGGTATCTTGCGGAGCACAAGCCGGAGGAATCACCGGATTGATAAATACACCTTCTTCAAAAGCTTTGGCCGTAGCTATAAATGTCTTCTCCGGGTCACGTACATAGAGCGGAATAATAGGCGACTCAGTATCACCAATCTCAAAACCTTCTTCCTTGAAACGCTTCAGCGCATAGTTTGTCACGTCCCACAAAGCTTGGATACGCTCAGGTTCTTGTTGCAAGATATGCAAAGCTTCTCTTGCAGCGGCTGTAGCTGCAGGAGCATTGGATGCTGAGAATATATATGTACGACAGTTATGGCGCAACCAGTTGATGATTGTTTTATCAGCAGCAATAAAACCACCAATCGAAGCCAGTGATTTTGAGAATGTACCCATAATCAAATCCACCTCGTCTGTCAAACCGAAATGGTCACAAACGCCTCGGCCGTTACGTCCAAATACGCCAACACCATGAGCTTCGTCTACCATCAGCGTTGCATTATACTTATGCTTCAACTTCACAATTTCCGGAAGGTTGGCCAAATCGCCTTCCATAGAGAAGACGCCATCCACAACGATAAGTTTTACAGCCTCAGGAGCACATTTCTGCAACTGGCGCTCCAGGTCTTCCATATCATTGTGCTTATACTTCAAAAGTGTAGAGAAAGACAATCTGCGACCATCTACAATAGAAGCATGGTCACGGTCATCGCAAATAATGTAGTCCTCACGACCGGTCAAACAAGCTATCACACCGGCATTTACGCTAAATCCTGTAGAGAAACAAAGAGCCTCGTCTTTACCTACAAATTCAGCCAACTCTTTCTCAAGCTGAACATGCAAGTCAAGCGTACCATTCAAAAAGCGCGAACCGGCACAACCTGCACCATACTTTTTCAAAGCTTCAATACCAGCATTGATTACTCTTTCATCGCCTGTCAATCCGGTATACGCATTAGAACCAAACATGAGCACTTTATGTCCGCCCATATCTACTTCTGTACCTTGCTTACCATCAATCTCTCTAAAATATGGATATACCCCCATTTCCATATACTGTTGTGGGAGGGTATATTTTGCCAATTTGTTTTGTAATAAACCCATAGTAGTTAATCCTTCATTAAGCACAATGCTCTAAATTTTCAGCAAAGATACACAATTCCTTAAAAAGTGTGTCATACTTACCATAAAAAATGCTCATTATAGAAATAAATGTGAAAATTTTATCCCATAGATAGATCTAGTAACATCATTTGTTACTCCAAGTAACATGAGAAGTTACCAACAATAACAAGCCGCGTTACTTGAAGTAACAAGCCATGTTACTAAAAGCAATTGAAGTTCTTATAATACATACCAGAAACTTATTTTTTACAATAGCCGCTCTACATACCTTATAAAGGACAGATAAATACAATTTACAACCAACTGAAAATCAACACTCATTCTCAACCATTTCTTCGGTAAAAGCTAGGTAAATTTCGGTAACTACTAAGAAAAATTCGGTAACTACTAGATTCACCTAGTAGCTACCGAAAAATCACAATAAAACTGTAACCTTTTTTGGGGGCTATAATTTATACCTATTACTTAAAGATATTTAATAGTTCTTTTTCAAAGAAGCCTGTAGAGCGAGCATCTATTGGCTCACGACCTTTAATAACATCTTTTTGGAAAGTTAATGTATTAAGATATGAATAGTAAGGATAGCCCACAATGTTACTTAAATTTACTTCAACATAAGTTTTCTCATTTGAAACTTTCTTTACTCTAACATTAACGTGAGTTCTTTATCGAACTCACGTTAATAATACGAGAATAATTTCATAAATTAAAATGACACCCAACAGCGTATCAGTCAAGCCATCAAAGGGCGTAATTTGGCATACAATCACAAGCTAGCCTCAGCGATGGTATGCGTGCATATTAAGTAACATCCCCAATATAACAAACAATAGAAAGAATGTATTATTCTAATCTAAAAGATTAAAGTTCATTAAACACTTTTTTATTTATATAATCAATGATATATGAAACCGATACAATGTCCTTTAGTGCTTCTGAATAGAATCCATAGACTAAAGCATATTCTCCATCTACGTGAGCAATAACATAAAAACGTTCATCAGAGGCTTTAAATATCACTCGTTTAGAAAACCCATCATATTCGACTTTCTTTTGAAACTGATATAATTTTTCTTGGTCAAAATCATCAGTTTCATTACCATATGAAGTTCTTATTACATAGTCATTCTTTGGCGTTTTCCATATCCTTATTACAGTGTTCTTGTCATTAGGATGATGAGATTTTAAAATTAACGTATTTTTTGTTTGCGCAAACGCATTGATACTAAAAATCAACAATACACTTATGATAAAAAGTTTAATGTAGTTCATATAATTATAAATATTTTATTGCCGAGTTTCTGTTTCTATAGTTATTAGCAATTGAAAAATTTGAGCAAGGTTAATTTTTATATAATCAATATCAATTGAGTTATTATATATTTTTCGATGTACTATATCATTCCTTAATAAATGAAATACATTATAATCTTTCCATATATCAGAAATTTCAACTATGCTTATTTTTTTATACTTCTTTAGAATGTAAAAATATTTCTCTATATCAGAAATGCCATTCGTTGTTTGCCTATCTTTTGAGTATTCCCTTGTCACTTTATTTCTATTGTATGAAAGTCGAGACAATAGGATTTCAAAATGTCTTTCTGCATAGGAAAATACTTTCACTAACAACGCCTCTAATGCTACTCTGTGAAATTCTTCATAAATTTCGAGTTCTTGTTTATGCGTATTTGTAATACTTTGAAGAATTTCAAACTCTTCATTGGGATTACTTTCTTTAATATTTTTAATATGATTCTCAATATTAATTATTTTACCTCTATAATAAGAATCTATATCTATCGCTAGAGATTCTAGTATGATTCTAGTATCCCCAATGCTTGCTTGTAATTCATTTCTTCCTTTAGAAATCGCCATAATTTATTCTCCATTTACAGTTATAGCCTTACTTGCGTTACCACACAAGAACTTAAGAAAATAACACTGAGTAGTGACAAGATTAATTTTACATTTCTCATATTTTTTTGTTTTATAGTTTTGTGCAATATTGCCTTAATTCATATATCTGCACTAACTATAAAAAGAAAAGCGCAGACTTTCGCCAACGCCTTCAAGGTTCACCACAAACCACAATACAATTGGTAGAGCCTGCACTTATAGTACATACTCTCAATATGTATTGTGTTTGCTCTCAACTTTCTGAGGTGGTGATTCTGAAGGCTATTGAGCAAATTATTCTAAAATGTATAAGCGATATGATATCGCCGTGCCAAAGTTAGGAAAAGTTTTTCTATTACAAAAATAGCCATACAAAAAAATCAATCCGCATGCGGATTGATTTTTAACACAATAATTATTACTAATCTCTAGTATCAATAGAAAAGCATCTCTTGATCAACAACTTTCCATTCACCAGAACCTTTACGCATCTTAACTGCCGCGTCATCCCAATAAGTAGGCCAGCCATTCCAAATGCCACCCATAAAGAGCACTTTTATTTTGTGTAAGCCTTTAGACAAAGCCACTTGCTCATTGCTCTTTGTTAGTTTGGGTATCAACAAAGAAGAATTGTCTACCAAGAGAGTACCATCAATCCAGAGACGATGGTTGTTTGTGGTAAATTCATAAACACCATCTTCGGGGACATCTATATATCCTTCTGCTGTAGCGGCATAATGTTTTACATTACGAATGCTATTGGGCACATAAGTAAGTGTACGCAATGTCTCAATCTTATGGATAAGACTATCTGCCACATCAGGAGTAGCCGGAACATCGGCAGGCTGTTGATAAGTGCCCCAATTGATGCTAAGCATCAAACCAGGCTTTACCGTTTCTTTTTGTGCTACAGCCGGAGCCAAAGGCATCTTACGAACTTGGATAGTGCGAACCGGGCTCATCAAGCCACAAGGTAACAGCGTTGCAGTTTTCACTGTAGCTGAAGAGGTAAGTTTCAACGGCTCTACATATCTGGGAGAAAGAGCGCAAGGTGTAGTGCCATCCAATGTATATAAAATAGGAAGTTGACGCGGTGTAGTAAGAGTCAAATCAAGCTGATCTGTAAAAGCAAGTTTATCACATGAACCACCAGGCTGTTCCGGTTGTGGAATAAAGAAATTAACGCCACGAGCATGCAAACGCAAAGCTGCATCTCCATCAAGACGGCGAGAGAAGTCTGCAAAAGACTTGTGCTCGGGCTGAGTCCAGGCCACTTCTGCAAGTGCTAACACTCTGGGATAAAGACGGGCTTCGAGGATAGAAGAATTAATAATATATTCGCTCCAGCTGTTTCCTTGTACACCCATCACGAGGTGCTCTTTACCAGAACCGCGCAACTCTACAGGTACAGGATCATAGGCATAAACCTTGTCAATAGGAGCATAGCCACCAATAGCTGTAGGCTCAGTAAAAGGATCTGCTTGATAGTGGTCAAAATAGAAACCATGGCTAGAAGGAGTCATCAATACGGGGTGACCTGCTTTAGCTGCAACAATACCTCCTTCTTCTCCACGCCAAGACATCACAATGGCTGTAGTGTCCAGATTTCCACCTTCAAGAATTTCATCCCATCCTATAATGCGACGGCCTTTCTTTGCCAAATATTCTCCGATACGACCAACTACATAGCTCTGCAACTGTGCTTCTTTCGGTCTGCGAGGCTCATCCTTATAACCAAGTTCCTTGATGCGTTTCTGGCAATTAGGACATTTTTCCCATTCACCACGAGGACTTTCATCGCCTCCGATATGGAAAAGTTCGTAAGGGAAGAGTTCTACCATTTCATCAATGACATCCTGCATAAATTGGAACATTTTTTCCTTACCAGGACACATCACAATGTCTTCTACACCCCAAATGATACGCGGAGTAATAGGTTCTTCTGTACAAGAAAGTTCAGGATAAGCGGCAATGGCAGCTAACTCATGTCCGGGGATTTCCAATTCCGGAACTACAGCCACATGACGTTGGCGAGCATATTCTACGACATCACGAATCTCGTCCTGCGTATAATAACCAGCATGGATACTTCCATCACCCTCAACACGGCGCGCACCTACAGAGGTAAGTTTCGGATATTTCTTTATCTCAATACGCCAGCCTTGGTCTTCTGTGAGATGCCAATGCATGTGATTAATCTTATAAGAGGCCATAAGGTCTATCTGACGCTTCACAGTCTCTACGTCCTGAAAATGACGACATGGATCAAGGTGTACGCCACGATATGCAAAACGGGGAGCATCTTCAACCTCTACAACAGGAACTTCCCAACCAGCAATTTTACCATTGAGCACTGTGCTTTCCACCTCAGGAGGCAATAACTGAAGAAGGCTCTGCATCGCATAGAACAAACCAGCAGAGGTGGAAGCTTCACAGAGAATAGCGTCCTTACTTACAGAAAGTTTATAAGCCTCATTCCCTTTAATTTTTGCATTTATCACAAAAGCCACAGTCCCTTTACCTGCTTTCTTTCCTTGCTGTAAAGAAAAACCGGAAGACTTACGGATTTTTTCTACAAACATATTTGCCACTTCTGTAGCACCTTCTCCTTTGGCAAAGATTTTTGTTCCTGCAGTCAAAGTAAAACTACCAGAACCAACCTCAACATGCTGAGGCATGGGGACAATATTTATGTCTTTTGCCTCTGAATGCAGACCGGCAAGAAAAAAGCCAATAGCTGCAATAATAAAAGTTTTCTTAAGCATAAAAATATTATTAATAGATTTTGATTTAAGATTTTAGACTTTCTGAAAAAGAACAAGAAATTATCATAGTTCTCCAAACATTTCCAAGTTGGGCAAAGATAAGAAATAAAGTTTTTACTTCCTATTTTTTACTCAATTTATATTATACGAGTGCGGTATAATTTCGCACTATTGATTTGCTTCTGCCAATAAATTCTATAGTCATAAAAGATTTTAGTGTAAACCTATATAGTATTTCAAGTTAAAACTGTCATTTTTTTCAGTACACCTCACACCTCACTTTTATAAAATTTGTAACACGGCTTGTTACAACTTGTACTAATAACTTGGCAAGCTAATATTTCATACTTATATAGGTTTCCACAAAGAACATATAGCAACCTATGAGTGCATCTCTTCTATTAAAGTTTTCATACCTTTGATTTTTTCACCGCAGATATTCTTCAGAAGAAGGTGTACTTTTTTACGGAGCACAGCCACATATGCTTTATGGTCTTTCACATCTATACGTCCAATTTCCTCTGCTCGCAATCCTCCTTTTTTACATAGCAGGCCAACAATGTCTACTTTACTTAACTTCTCTTTTTTACCACGACCGATATATAAAGTAGTCCACTTAGGAGAAATTGGTTTTACATAGGTTGGCAAATCTGAAAGTTGCTCGACTGAATCTGCGAAATGAGGCAATTGTTCTTCTGGGCCAAGAATTAAATACGTTTCTCCAGAATTCTCCCAACGAGTAGCACGACCACAACGATGAGTGAATACATCTTCCGTAAGAGGCAAATGATAATGTATAACAGCCGACACCTCTGGTATGTCAAGTCCACGAGAAGCCAAGTCTGTAGAAACTAGCACATTCGAACCACCACTACGGAATTTATACAATGAGCGTTCGCGCTGTTCTTGGTCCATACCCCCATGATAACATTCCACATAAAAGCCCAAACCTTTCAAATATCCCCCAACACGCTCAACGCTTTCTCGATGAGCAACAAAAACTATTGTGGGCCGACCTGCAATATAAGTTAATAGTTCCGACAACGTCTGCAACTTGTCCTTCATAGGAGACACCACAGAGTATAATGTTAAACGGCATTCATCTGTTTCTTGTATAGAAAAGTCCAGACAACGTAGTTTCCTTATATCTACAAAAGTCTGGAATACCGATTCGCTGGTCACATCTGTTGCAGACAAACAAATCTTCCTCACTCCTTTACGAGGCAAGCGATTTGCCACTCCTATCATTTCACGGCTAAAACCTAGTTCCAAACTTTTATCAAACTCATCCACTACAACCAGTTTAACTGCAAACAGAGAAATATTTTCTTTTTCTATATGGTCCAACAAGCGTCCTGGCGTAGCAAACAAAACATGTGGCTTAACCTCTCTTAATCGCCGATGTTCCTCCATTGCCGGCCTGCCACCATAAACCGACATACTCCGTATAGGCAAACGCAACTTTTTCAAAACTTCTTCACTTTGCAAAGCCAACTCTCGAGAAGGAACAACAACCAAAGCCTGCAAAGCTTCATTCTCATTATCTATTTGTTGACAAAGAGGAAACATATAAGCTAATGTTTTACCACTGCCCGTAGGAGAAAACAACAGTAAGTCCTTATTATTTTCATTAAATGCTGATAGCATCTCTGCCTGCATCTGGTTTAGAGAATCTACACCTATATATTTTATAATGTCTGCAAGAATAAAATCCATAATATAAAAACTAGAAAGAACTTTGCAATAGTATATCTTCACAAAAATATCTCAGGAACTGCAATTATCTTAAATAAAAAAACTGCTTGTACTACTTAATTTTTGAATTACAAAATAGCAACCATCCATACTTCTACCATCAATACGTTTCTATTTAGAACTATGATGCTACAAAATTACGAATTAAATATGAAGATGAAAAAAATCATCAAATTCTTTGCCGCCTAAAACAATATTACTCACAGCTTTATCACCTTGTCCATTGGCTACCAACATCGCAGCGATTGGGTATATCGGTAAGCATATCGAAAGTCATAAAGAAGTATTCAAGCGTGGAATCCTCTACACCTTGGGGCGTATGATAGCCTACACATTGCTCGGTGTAATCCTCATTGCCATCATACGAAGCGGCACAAGCACAATCTTCGGAGCAGAGCCAACGTTGGGAGGCTGAAAAGACTCCGTTCATTAAGCGACTGCCTGCTATCGCTCGTGAGTCGTGGGGGATTGTACGAGGCGTACTGCTCTATATCCTCATCGGCATCGGCATTGGAGCAACAATGCACGGCTATGTGCCCGAAGGATTCTTTGAGCAATACCTTTTGGCAGAAAATTGGTGGGGTGTACCACTAGCCGTAGTGCTTGCCGTACCGATGTATGCCAATGCAGCAGGCATCGTGCCTATCATCGAGGTATTTGTAGCAAAGGGCATTCCGTTGGGCACAGCCATTGCCTTTATGATGGCAATCATCGGGATTTCAATCCCTGAGGCCACCATGCTTAAGAAAGTGATGACCTGGCCGCTGATAGGCATATTTTTTGGCGTGGTCACCTTATTGATTATCATATCTGGATATTTATTTAATTGGATCTTATGAGAATATTGATTTTATGTACAGGAAATAGTTGCCGTAGCCAAATGGCTCACGGCTTCTTGAAATCGTTAGACAAAAGTCTGGAGATTTATTCGGCAGGAACAAACCCAGCTTCACAAGTAAACCCACGAGCTATCCAAGTGATGCAAGAAATAGGGATTGACCTCTCAACACATAGACCTCAAAGTGTAAAAACATATCTAAATGAAGCTTGGGATTATGTAATAACCGTATGTGGCGGAGCAAACGAAACCTGCCCAATGTTTGTCGGAAAGGTTGGTAAACGGCTACATATTGGTTTTGACGACCCCTCTGAGATTGTGGGCAATAATGATTATGTAATGACCGAGTTTCGTAGAGTTAGAGATGAAATCAAGAAAAGATTTACAGAGTTTTATGCCACTGATATTCTAAAAAGAAACTTACCTAAATGTGAGCAGACAAATAATTACTAAAATTTAGTGTAAACCTATATAGTATTTCAAGTTAAAACTGTCAACTTTTTTCAGTACACATAATAGTACACCTCATACACTTCATTAAAAAGAATTTGTAACAAACCGTGTTACAAAAAGAAAGTAGCTTGCAGTTCTTTCTTAGTGCTTTCTAAGTTTACCTGCAAGCCACTTATTTTTATGAACAAAAGAAGTAGAACTTCTCTTCTGTTTACTATGGATTTTTTAGCACTCTTGGTTGGGGGTTACCAATTTGTAGCCTTTACCATGGATATTGATAATTTCTACATTTTCATCTTCCTTGAGGTGCTTGCGGAGTTTTGTGATATAGACGTCCATGGAGCGAGCATTGAAATAGTTGTCGTCTATCCAAATAGTTTTCAAAGCAAAATCACGCTGTAGAATCTCGTTTGCATGGGCACAGAGTAGACCAAGCAGTTCGCATTCCTTGGTTGTAAGTTTAGTAAGAACGTCGCCTCTGGTTAGAGTCTGCTTTTGTGTGTCGAAGATGAAACTTCCCAACTTGTAGGTTGTGCGTTCACGGCTCTTCTTTCCTTTTACTCTGCGCAATATGGCTTCGATGCGGAAGGTTAGTTCTTCCATTGAGAATGGCTTTGTAAGGTAGTCGTCGGCTCCAATTTTGAAACCTTCCAAGATATCTTCCTTCAAAGTCTTAGCTGTTAAGAAGATGATAGGCATTTCTTCATTGATTTCACGCACTTCGCGGGCGAGTGTGAAACCATCTTTTAATGGCATCATTACGTCAAAGACGCAAAGGTCGAATTTTTCTTTTAAGAAAGCATTATAGCCAGCTTCTCCGTCAGAGCAAAGTTCTGTATCATAGCCTTTTGCTTGAAGATATTCTCTGAGCAACATTCCGAGGTTGTCATCGTCTTCGCATAATAAGATTCTCATTTTGTTATCCATAACTTTATTTTTTTAAGATGGGTAATATAATTATAAATTTAGTTCCTTTTCCAGATTCGCTTTCAGCATAAATTTGTCCCTTGTGGAATGATATGATTTTCTTTACATAGGCTAAGCCAAGTCCAAAGCCTTTGACATCGTGCCTGTTCCCTGTATGAACACGATAGAATCTGTCAAATATCTTTTTAAGGTCTTCCTTTTTGATACCAATACCATTATCTTGTATTGTGAGGTATAGTTTGTTGTTCTCGTTGTATGTAGAGACGAGAAGGTGGAGTGCTTCTTCTGGTTTTTTGTATTTTAAGGCATTGTCCATTAGGTTGAAAATAACATTGGTAAAGTGCATCTCGTCGCCTAACACCATTGTACTAGTTGCCTTTAAGTCTGTATCAAGTGTACCTCCGGATGCTTCTATCTTGAGACGGAAAGTAGAAACTACATCTTGAATCAACGGATCAGTATCAAGTTCTTCCGGCTTAAAAGTTCCAGCCCGATGCTCAAACATAGACATTTGTAAAATCTTCTCCACTTGAAAACGTAGACGCTTAGTCTCATCGTTGATGACTCTAGAGATGTGTTTGAACATGGCTTCGCTTTTTCCGACAGCCGGGTCATTTAGCATTTGTGCAGCTAAAGATATGGTAGATATTGGCGTTTTGAATTCATGGGTCATATTGTTGATGAAGTCATTTTTAATTTTTGTAAGTCGTTTCTGCCTAAAAATAATATAGATTGTGAAGATGAAGATTATTAGCAAAATGATGGTGAAAATCAATGCTGGAATCATAAATCTTACACTTTTATAGATGTATTTTTGCATATCCGGGAAGTGGATGCTTAAAATAGCCATTTGAGCCGGATGGTCGTTGGGGAAAAGAATTTGCTCATAGGAGAATTGTTCTCCTTCTGGATCAAAGTCTGTGCAACGATACACCTCGCGTCCGTCGGTGGTAGAGACGGTAAAATGGTATGCTATATTTATTCCATTATTGCGTAATTCGTATTTGAGATTGCGATCCAGGTTTTGAAAGTTGATTCTTTCGGCTATAGGTTTGCTACTTGATTCATAGAGGATGTCATATATAATTTTGCTCAACAATTCTTGTTGATGGATATAGCGTTGACGAATGGTCTCTCTTATTTCAAAAGGGGTCTGTGAATATGGGTTTTTATCTATCTTGGTATTTTCAGGTAGTGTTGTGTGGGCATTGATTTCACCCAAAATATTCGGACTATTACTCGTTTTTTTGTAAATATTTTTGTTGGGGGATTTAGAAATAGACTTTTGAGCATCCAAACTATTCTTAATTTCTTGCTCAAGTCCTTTCTGAGTTTCTTCTAATTCCATCTTGCGGCATACACGATACAAACTGCGACTTACAGATACATCGAACTGCTCTTTCCGCATATTGATGACTTCCTCAAAATACTTGGTCTGTAAATATAATAGAGCCAAGAAGGAAAATCCCATACATATAGATATAATCCAAATAGTAGATTTTTTCATATTGCCAAAATTACGGTTTGTGTTAATGTGGTGTTATAGGATTAAAGTATTTTTATATCTACTGTTAATAGAATTAACATAATTAACTGATTTGATGGTTTATTTGTTAACTATTTATTAATACATATAGGGAGGATTCAAACTCTTTCTTTTGAAGGAACAAAGTTTCAATAGAGGGTGCTTGAATAGAATGTTGTATAAAAGTTTTCTTTGATGTTGAGACGGAAGATGACAATGTGATGCTCTCCAATTATTACTATATGTGTAAAAGCGTTATTTTAATATTGTTTAGCTTCCTATAAAACTTTGTGGTTACTGAAAAATATATTACTTTTGCAGTTGTCAAAAAATATAGATAAAATAAGAATAGAATGAATATATCTTATAAATGGCTTAAAGAGTATGTTGACTTTGAGTTGACGGCTCAAGAGGTAGCAGAAGCTCTTACTTCTATTGGATTGGAAGTTGGTGGAGTAGAGGAAATCCAAACTATTAAAGGAGGATTGGAAGGACTTTGTGTCGGATATGTGCAAACATGTGAACCTCATCCAAACTCAGACCACATGCATGTATGTCAAGTAGATTTGGGACAAGAAAATCCGGTCCAGATTGTATGTGGTGCCGCCAATGTAGCAGCAGGACAGAAGGTGATAGTTGCAACATTAGGCGCAAAATTATATGATGGAGATGACTGCTTTACTATAAAAAAATCCAAGTTGCGTGGTGTTGAGAGTCTGGGAATGATTTGCGCCGAGGATGAAATCGGAGTAGGTGACAGCCATGATGGTATTATTGTGTTGCCAAATGATACTCCTGTAGGTATGAAGGCGGCAGATTACTTTAATATTAAAAGTGATTTTCTAATTGAAGTAGACATTACCCCTAATAGAGCTGATGCATGTTCTCATTATGGCGTTGCCCGTGATTTATATGCTTGGTTGGTAAAGAATAATTACAAGACTTCACTTCGTAGACCTGATGTCTCAGATTTTTCAGTGGATGAAAATGCTTTAGAAATAGATGTTGAAGTTCAAGAAACTGAAGCTTGTCCTCGATATTGTGCAGTAACACTGTCTGGTTGTAAAGTTCAAGAAAGTCCTGAATGGTTACGTGAAAAATTACAAACTATAGGAGTGCGTCCTATAAATAATATTGTAGATATTACCAATTATATCATGTTCGCTTATGGACAACCATTACATTGTTTTGATGCAGATATGATAAAAGGAGGAAGAGTCGTAGTGAAAACTCTTCCAGAAGGAACTCCGTTTGTAACATTGGATGGAGTAGAACATAAGTTGAGTGACCGCGACCTTGCTATATGTAATGCTGAAGAACCTATGTGTATTGCAGGAGTCTTTGGAGGTAAAGGATCCGGAACTTATGAAACTACGACTAATATTTTGTTAGAGAGTGCTTATTTCCATCCAACTTGGATACGTAAGAGTGCCCGTAGGCATGCTCTAAATACAGATGCAAGTTTCCGTTTTGAAAGAGGAATAGATCCTGATGGACAGATTTATGCATTGAAACATGCAGCTTTGCTCGTTAAAGAGTTAGCAGGTGGAAAAATTTCTATGGAGATTAAGGACGTAGAAAATGGTTCACTTGAAAAGAACTTTTTAGTAGATATTTCCTATAAAGAGATAACAGATTTGATAGGAAAACAAATACCTTCTACAGAAATTAAGACTATCATTGAGGCTTTGGATATTAAAATTATATCAGAAGATTCAGAGTCCCTAAGGTTGGACGTGCCAGCTTATCGCGTAGATGTCAAAAGACCATGTGATGTTGTAGAGGAGATCCTCCGCATTTATGGATATAATAATGTAGAGATCCCTACGGCAGTGAAATCAAGTTTGACAATCAAGGGAGATGTTGACCGTAGTAACAAAATGGAAAACCTTGTAGCTGAACAATTGATAGGTTCAGGTTTCAATGAGATTTTGAATAACTCTTTAACGAAGGAGTCTTATTATGAAAATCTAGAGAATCTGAATACAGAACATCTTGTGAAGTTAATAAATCCGTTAAGTTCAGACTTAAATGTTCTTCGTCAAACTTTAGCTTTTGGAGGTCTTGAAGTTATTTCACATAATGTTAATCGTAAAAACAGTAACCTTCGTCTTTTTGAATTTGGTAATTGCTATTATTATAATAATGGTGTAGAATCAAAATCGGAAAAACCTTTATCTGCTTATTCTGAAGAAACACATCTTGGACTATGGATAACCGGTAATCGAGTTGAAAGTTCTTGGGCACATCCTAATGAGGTTTCTAGTGTTTATGAACTTAAGGCATATCTACAAAATATACTTCTTCGTTTAGGCCTTTCTTTGGATATGTTTGTTCTAGAAACAGGTAAATCAGATCTGTTCTCTAAGTCATTGACTATGTCTGATAGAAATGGAAAGGTTTATGTAGAACTTGGTATCGTTAAGAAGGTCCTGATAAATAAATTTGATATTAATCAAGAAGTTTTCTATGCAGATATTAATTGGGATCTGCTAATGAAAAAGACTAAGAAAAATACTGTTAGTTTTAAAGAAATTAGCAAATATCCGGCAGTAAGTCGTGATTTGGCTCTCTTGGTAGATAAATGTGTAGAATTTAAGGATATAGAAAAGGTTGCATTCCAGTCGGAAAAGAAACTGCTGAAGAAAGTAGAACTTTTTGATGTTTATGAAGGAAAGAATCTAGAAGCAGGAAAGAAAAGTTATGCCGTTAATTTCTTGTTGCAAGATGAGACTAAAACCATGAATGATAAGCAGACTGATGTTGTAATGCAAAAAATAATTTCTAATGTGGAAAAACAATTAGGAGCTAAACTTAGATAAATAATAAAAATATAAAGATTCAAAATTTATAAAATATGGGAAGAGCGTTTGAATATAGAAAAGCTGCGAAAATGAAAAGATGGGGTCATATGGCTCGTACTTTTACAAAAATTGGTAAACAAATAGCAGTAGCTGTTAAGGCAGGTGGTCCAGAGCCTGATACCAATCCTGCATTGCGTGCAATTATCGCAACAGCAAAGCGAGAGAATATGCCCAAAGATAATATTGATCGCGCTATCAAAAATGCAATGGGTAAAGACCAAAGCGACTACAAAACAATGACATATGAAGGATATGGCCCTCATGGTATTGCTATTTTTGTAGATACGTTGACAGATAATCCTACTCGTACAGTTGGTGATGTGCGCTCAGTTTTTAATAAGTTCAATGGAAACTTGGGAACTATGGGTTCATTGGCTTTCTTGTTTGACCATAAGTGTGTTTTCTCTTTTAGAAAGACAGAAGGCTTAGATATGGATGAAATGATTTTGGACTTAATAGACTATGGAGTAGAGGATGAGTATGATGTAGATGATGAGGAGAACTCTGTTACCATTTATGGAGACCCCAAAAGTTTTGGACAGATACAAAAGCATCTGGAAGAAAATGGATTTGAGGTTATTGGGGCAGAATTTACCTACATTCCTAATGACTTAAAAGATGTAACTTCTGAGCAAAGAGAGAGTATTGACAAAATGGTGGAGCGTTTAGAGGAATTCGATGACGTGCAGACTGTTTATACAAATATGAAACCTTCAGAAGAATAAGAAAATAGCCTGCGCAAGCAGGCTATTTTTATGGAAAGTTCTAAGTAGCTTTGTTATCTATATCTTGTCTTTGATGGTTCTCCCTTTGATGGCTTATTTTGATAATCTGTAGGAGTGAGAATAATATCTAAAAATTCTTTCTTGGTTGTAGCAGAATAATATTTATAAGAGAAGTTGATACCTTCTTTTTTGCAAGCATTCAACTCTATGGAATTATTTAATTTGTCTAATAAGTGTTCTTTTAGAATTTCTTTCTGTTGTACGATAGAATCAATATTGGTAGGAGTATCCCATTTTCCGGAAATAGTATAATAATACTGATAGGTACGCGTTTCTATGTTATAGCTGATACTATCTAATGTGTTCCCTTCTCCTAGTTGTTGTGGACAATGAGTTTTGGTGTACTCTGCAGCTTCTTGTATACAGCGTTGGTCAAAATTTTCCTGACAAGCAGAATAGAGGAAGATTGTTGCTATCAATAAACTAAAAGGCGATTGTTTCATACTTGAATATATTTAGAGTTGCGAAGTTAAGGGTTTTTCTAAAAATAATAGATAAAAAAGAAATAAAATATGTATGAAGATAGAGTAGAGAAAGCAGTTTCTCTTTTTAAGAAAGGATATAATTGTTCTCAATCTATAGTGGCGGCTTTTGCTGATTTGTATGGATTCACAGAAGAACAAGCACTAAAAATGGCAGCCTCTTTTGGCGGAGGAATTGGTAGAATGAGGCAGACTTGTGGTGCTGCTTGCGGCATGTTTTTGTTAGTAGGTTTGGATTGTGGAGAAACTGTTGCAGAAAATAGTAAAGGCAAAGGACATAATTATAAAGTAGTGCAAACCTTGGCAGAGCGCTTTAAGGAAGAGAATGGTTCGTTGGTTTGTGCAGAACTTTTAGGTTTGTCTTCAAATGTAGATTCATCGCCTAATCCAGAAGAACGCACAGATAAATATTACAAAAAGAGACCTTGTGTCATGATGGTAGAAACAGCTGCAAGAATCTTTGCAGATTATTTAGCAAACCGGAATGTATGAAGATTTTATTATTAGGAGATTATAGTAATGTCCATGCAACTTTAGCTGTAGGGTTGCGTAAATTAGGTCATATAGTTACTGTTGCTTCTGATGGAGATGGTTGGAAAAACTATCCACGTGATATAGATCTCTCTCGTCCTCGAAATAGTCTGTGGTCGGATATAAAATATCTATTAAAGCTAATTAGGACCTTTAGAAAATTTAAAGGTTATGATGTTGTTCAATTGATAAATCCAATTTTTTTACCATTAAAGGCAGAGCGTATATGGCCATTTTATCGTTACTTAAAGCGTCATAATAAATCTATATTTCTAGGTGCTTATGGGATGGATTATTATTGGGTTGAGGCCGGTCTATCTTGTAGTTTGTTTCGGTATAGTGATTTTAATATAGGTGAATCTATACGCGAGAGTGAAGAAAATAATATTTGGATAAAGGATTGGCTATATGGTCCTAAAGGTAAACTTAATAAATATATAGCAAAAGATTGTGACGGCATCATAGCAGGACTTTATGAATACCATGCTAGCTATGCGCCTTATTTCTCTGATAAAATGGCGTTTATTCCGTTCCCGATAGATACGGATAAATATCTTTGTAAAGTACGAACCCAGACTGACAAAATCATATTTTTCTTGGGAATACAGAGAGCACGCAGTGAGTATAAGGGGACAGATATTATGGAGCGAGCATTAGAGCGTGTGGCCCAGAAATATCCGGATAAATGTCAAGTATGTAAGGTGGAGTCTGTACCATTTTCAGAATACCTTCAACTGATGCGTGGCAGTGATGTAATTCTAGATCAACTTTATTCTTATACTCCAGCAATGAACGCTCTTGAGGCTATGGCTCAAGGGTTAATAGTTGTAGGGGGTGGGGAACCTGAGAATTATGAAATATTGGGGGAGACGGAGCTAAAGCCAATAATAAATGTTCAGCCAAATGAAAATAGTGTTTTTGAGGAGCTCTGTCGTTTGGTTGAACATCCAGAAAGAATACCGCTGTTATCTTTGGCCAGTCGTTTATACGTAAAGTGCCATCACGACTATTTGAAGGTGGCAATTCAATATGTGGATTTCTGGAAACAGCAGATAAAAATGTAGTGAGAACATAAATAAGAGCCATTTCTAGGATTTAGGGAGACTGTAGATAAAAAAAATATCTTATTTTTGCAAATTAGAATTAGAAGATTCCACGGATGTCTATAATTAAGAAATTAGACTTATTCATCTTGAAGAAGTTTGCTCTTATTTTTGTAGGGGCATTCTTTATCTGTTTGTTTGTCTTTATGATGAACTTCGTATGGCGTTATATGGAGGAACTGATAGGTAAGGGGCTGTCTATAGATGTCTTGTCGCAACTATATTGGTACATGGGAATCACGTTGGTTCCAACCTCGCTTCCTATGGCAGTATTGTTGGCCTCACTGATTACTTTTGGAAATCTAGGAGAACAGTTGGAGTTGTTGGCTATGAAGGCCGCTGGTGTTCCATTGATTCGAATCATGAAACCAATATTTTGGGTCGTCTTGTTTTTGGCAATGATGTCCTTTCTCTTTCAGAATAAGTTATCTCCAGAGGCTCAAATAAATTTTCGGACTTTGCTTTTAAGTATGAAACAGACATCACCGGCTGTAGAAATACCAGAAGGCGTTTTTTATAATGGTGTTCCCAATATAAATCTTTTTGTAGAGAAAAAAAATGCAGAGACAGGGATGCTCTATGAGGTCATTATCTATAAAACAGACCAGGGTTTTGACCGAGCTCAAATAGTTTTGGCAGACTCGGGACGAATAGAGATGACCGCAGACAAAATGCACCTCAAATTGGATTTGTGGAATGGAGAGCAATTCCAGAATTTGCAAGATCAAGGGGCTATGGGGTTAAACTCAGCAAGTGTTCCTTACGACCGAGAATCTTTTAGCTATAAACAGCTCATCATAGATTTTGATAGTAATTTCAGTATGATGGATGCAGACATGTTACGCAACATGCCGACAGCTAAAAATATGAATGAAATCAAAGTCAGCATAGATTCTGTAAATAGAGAGTTGGATAGTGTGGGCAGAAGTTTTTATGCTGTTGTAAAGAAAGATTATTTGCCCTTGTCTACATTGAAGCACGATTCTATGGCTCAGAAAACGGCAGTCCTTTCTCAAAACATAGTCCATTTTGATTCCTTGTTGAGTGCAATACCGGCAGATAGTCGTATGCTTACAATGAGGCAAGCAGCGGAGAATGTACGCTCTTTACATTCTGAGTTAGAGTGGAAGAGGGAGACTGCAAAATATGGTGGTAAGTTTATTCGCTCCCATGAGATAGAGTGGCATCAAAAAATGACATTATCCTTAGCTTGCTTGTTCTTCTTTTTTATAGGAGCGCCGTTGGGGGCAATTATAAGAAAAGGCGGATTAGGAATGCCTACCGTTGTGTCTATCATGATATTCATAGCTTATTATGTGATAAATACTTCAGGCATGAAGATGGCTAGAGATGGTTCATGGAGCATGTGGTATGGTATGTGGATAAGTTCCTTTGTTCTTCTTCCTTTTGGTGTATTTTTTACTTACAAGGCCAATAAAGATTCTGTGGTGTTTAATACAGAAGTGTATGTAGAGTTTATACGGAATCTTTTAGGCATTCCCTCTCGTAGACATATTTATAAGAAAGAGGTAATCATAGACGACCCCAATTATACCTCAGTCGTTGGTCGCATACAAGTTTTGAAATCCCTATGTGTAGACTATTGTGAGAAGAACAATCTTAAGAAAGCCCCCAGCTATCTTGATATCTTTTTCCGCAGTAAGATAGATACGGTGGTTGAAACTATAGATGAAAAATTAGAATCTATTGTAGAGGAACTTTCCAATAGTAAAGACTTGAAGATATTGCAAGAACTTAATAATCTGCCCATTATATTTACATCGGCACATACATCGCCATCGGAGAGTATGAAGTGGAATAAGGTCTTAGGAATCCTTTTCCCAATAGGACTTCTTTTGTGGCTGCGTATTTGGCGTTTCCGTTTGCAACTATTGCGCGACTTGAGGCAGATAGAAAAATCTTGTACTACGCTAGAAATACTTATTCAGAAAATAGAACACTAAACATGGATACATTTAAGCTAGCTTCCATCGAGGAGGCTTTACAAGACTTTAAGGAAGGCAAATTCTTGGTGGTTGTAGATGATGAGGACCGAGAAAATGAAGGCGACTTGATTATGGCTGCAGAATTTGCTACCGCTGAGAAAGTAAATTTTATGCTGCATTGTGGTCGTGGCGTTTTGTGTGCTCCCATCACGATGGAGCGTTGCCGCCAGTTGGATTTAGAGCATCAGGTTCAGAGAAATACAAGTATGCTAGGCACTCCTTTTACTGTCACTGTAGATAAGTTGGAAGGATGTACCACCGGTGTTAGCTGCGAAGACCGAGCTGCTACCATCCGTGCTTTGGCCGACCCTACGAGCAAACCCGAAACCTTTGGCCGTCCGGGTCATATCAATCCTTTATATGCACAAGATAGGGGAGTCCTGGCGCGCGCAGGTCACACAGAAGCCGCAGTCGACTTGGCCAGACTCTCAGGCCTCCAGCCCGCAGCCTGTCTGATTGAAATTCTCAATGAAGACGGCACCATGGCTCGTATGCCCCAGTTGCAGGCTTTTGCAAAGGAACATGGCTTGAAAATTATTACCATCAAGGACCTTATTGCCTACCGTTTGAAGAACGAATGTATAGTGGAGCAGGGGGTCGAGGTTGATATGCCCACGGAGCATGGCCACTTTCGCCTGATACCTTTCCGCCAGAAAAATAACAACTTGGAGCATGTGGCTTTAATCAAAGGCACTTGGGAAGATGGTGAGCCTATCTTGGTTCGCGTTCATTCTTCTTGTATGACCGGCGACATTTTTGGAAGCATGCGTTGCGATTGCGGAGAGCAGTTGCACCAGGCAATGAAAATGGTAGAGGAAGAAGGCAAGGGCGTCATTCTCTATCTGAATCAAGAAGGCCGTGGCATAGGCCTTATGGCTAAGATTGCAGCCTACAAGTTGCAGGAAGAAGGATTCGACACCGTAGATGCCAATGTGCATCTTGGTTACGATTCCGATGAACGCGACTATGGCGTAGGGGCTCAAATTCTGAATCTGCTTGGTGTGCAGAAGATGCGCCTGATGACCAACAATCCTGTAAAGCGAGTGGGCTTGGAGGCATACGGCCTTGAAATCACTGAGAATATTCCCATTGAAACTGTCCCCACCCAATATAATGAGCGCTATCTGCGCACAAAGAAAGAGCGCATGGGTCACACACTGCATTTTAAGAACAATAAATAATTAAGTATATAGATTATGGAACAAGGAAATGTTTTTAGTGCGTACGATAAGGGCGAAAAAACTACTTCTGCCTTTGCTGTCTTGATGCGCAACGTCTATCTCTGGATGACTTTGGCTCTTGTTATGACAGCATTAACTGCCACTTATGTAGCCAACAATCCCGGTTGGATACAGGCTCTTGTAGATTTTCACTCAAAAAGTAATGGAATGCGATTTCCATTTTATTGTGCTTGTGGCGCTCAATTAGCCTTGGTATGGTGGCTGAGTGCTCGCATCATGAAAATCTCATTCTCCACAGCCGGTTTGTTGTTCGCAGTCTATGCCATTCTCAATGGTGTGACGATGTCCATATTATTTTTTGTTTACACTGCAGAATCTATTGCTACCACCTTCTTTGTGACCGCAGGTATGTTTGGTGCAATGGGCTTGTTGGGCTATTTTACCAAAAAAGACCTTTCCATTATGGGAAGATTTCTCTTAATGGCTTTAATCGGTTTGATTATAGCAACGATAGTAAATATCTTTTGGGCGAATAGCACACTCTATTGGATTACCACTTATGCTGGTATTCTCCTATTTGCCGGCTTAACTGCCTATGATACCCAGAAAATCAAAAGAATGTTAGAGGAGCATGGTTCAGAGGTAAATGAAAATAGCATGAAGTTGGCCCTGCTGGGTAGCTTAGAACTGTATCTGGATTTCATCAACCTGTTTATTTATCTGCTCCGCATTTTTGGTAACCGTAAATAATATATTTTTTTAATAGAATCTGATATGAATCTTTTGTCCGACCTAATCAATCGTCTTTCGCCCTCAGCCACTTTGGCTATGTCGCAGAAAAGTGCCGAACTTAAAGCGCAGGGCATCGATGTTATCAATCTTTCTGTCGGTGAGCCCGATTTCAACACCCCCGACCACATCAAGGAAGCAGCTAAACAAGCTGTGGATGATAACTTCTCTCGCTATTCTCCCGTACCCGGATATTTGGACTTGCGCCAAGCCATTGTGGAGAAACTCAAGAAGGAAAATAATCTCGACTATACCCCGGCGCAGATTGTCTGCTCCAACGGAGCCAAGCAGAGTGTCTGCAACGCCTTGCTAGCCGTTGTGGGTAAAGGCGATGAAGTAATCATACCCGCTCCCTATTGGGTGAGCTATCCCGAGATGGTACTGATGGCCGACGGACAGCCCGTTTATATCCAGGCAGGCATTGAGCAGGATTTTAAGATCACTCCTGAGCAACTGGAAGCCGCCATCACACCTAAAACAAAAGCCTTGATTCTCTGCTCACCCAGCAACCCCACAGGTTCTGTCTATACGGCAGAAGAACTGGAGGCCTTGGCCGTTGTGCTCAGAAAGCACGAGCAGGTAGTGGTGATGAGCGATGAAATCTATGAGCACATCAACTATGTAGGCTCTCATGCCTCTATCGCCTCATGTGCCGGAATGAAAGAGCGCACTGTGGTCATCAACGGTGTCTCTAAAGCCTATGCCATGACAGGCTGGCGCATCGGTTTCATTGCTGCTCCCGAGGCTTTGGCCAAGGCTTGCAACAAACTGCAAGGCCAGTACACCAGCGGTCCTTGTTCGGTGAGCCAGGTGGCAGCCAAAGTGGCATTTGCCGGTCCGCAAGATTGTGTGGAAGAGATGCGTAAGGCCTTTGAGCGTCGTAAGGATTTGATAGTGAAGTTGGCCAAGGAGATTCCCGGCCTTGAAGTGAACGTACCCACCGGCGCTTTCTATCTTTTCCCCAAATGCAGTGCCTACTTCGGTAAGCAATATAATGGTTTTGAGGTGAAGAACAGCATGGACTTTGCCATGTATCTCCTTCAAGAAGCCCATGTGGCAACCGTGGGCGGCGATGCTTTCGGCTCGCCCGAATGTTTCAGAATGAGCTATGCCACCAGCGACGAAAACATCGTGGAGGCGCTCCGCCGCATCAAGGAAGCTTTGGCAAAACTCTCATAGTGCTAATCAGTAAAAGATAAGAAGATGAATCACCAAAACAATATGTACAACGCCGGTTTCACCCCCGACTTGATTAAGAAAATTATCTTGCTGGCCGTCCTGGCTCTCCTTTTTATCGTAATCATGGCCTTTGTGCGTCCGTGGTACAACGTCTGGTCGCAAGAGATGGAAGGTAAAGCCGAGTTTGCCAAGGCAGAGCAGAACCGTAAGATTATGATTGAGGAAGCCCGTGCCAATCTCGAAGCCGAAAAGCTCAATGCGCAGGCAGAGATTGAACGTGCTAAAGGTGCAGCCGAAGCCATCCGCATAGAGAATGGTAGCATTACGCCCACCTATATCCAATATCTCTGGGTGCGTCAGCAGGCCGATTTAAGCAACAAAACCGTAATCTACGTACCTACCGAAACCAACCTGCCCATTCTTGAGTCTACAAGAATGAACCACATGGGCGAGCAGTAAGGCACAGCCCTAATGTAAGACACATAGGTGTGGCGCATGAGTGGGATGAAAATCCCGCCCATGCGCCACCTTTTTTATGTAGCTTTAGCACTAAGATTTCTTCGTAGCTTTCTAGGCGTTCTTAGTAAACTACAAATTTTTCCTAGTAAAC
>CALCHR010000155.1 GCA_937901185.1 uncultured Bacteroidales bacterium | reverse complement strand
TACACCAGTATTCATCAGGTCTAGACTTGATCCAGCCTTTGCGAATACATTTACACTCTCTACAGGTCATTTCTGCCCTCCATTAATCATCTTTAAAAAATTCTCTATATTACGTTCCCACTTATATACGTCCCAATCACGGACATACTCACGACCGCTTACGTGACGAGCGTGGTTTGCAAACATGATAGGCTGCACGAGCTTATGAAAGTGCTTAATAACTTCTGCTGCTTCAGGTCGTGTTAATTTTCTAAGATTACGTGCAAGCATACCAGCTGTATCCATGACTTCGGTAAACTCATCCATAATCTGTTTAGTCCACTTCATCTGGTCTGCATAGTCGGCAGCATAGATCAAAAACTCGTTCATTTCGCCCTTAAGGATAATGTCGATTAAATGCTTTCTTGTAATTACATTATTATTACGAGCAAAATGAGCGCACACATAGCGAGGAGACTTGATTTTGCAACGATTAAAGTTTTTATCATAGCACACATAGCCTTCTTTACTCCAAGGTAAGGCCATTGCTGCTTCTTTAACCTGCTCTAAAGTCTGCATAGGATACAACTTAGGGCGAGGGAACATTTCACAGTGAAGCATAGTAGCAGATCTTTCATCACAGCCCCACTGATAGTTGCTAACATTATTTCTTGCTCCCAAAAAGTATACAGCAGTTTCCTCATAAGGAATAACGACTCTAGTATATGGAGATACTAGCTCAAAAATATAAGTATACTCGTGATCCAGTTGTTTATACCAGTCGGTGAAAGTAGGTGCAGGACCATAATGACGGATCAAATAAGGAATAGCCGCTTCCCAGAAAATCTGGTCAAAGTTATCACGACGTACATCACCAATCTCTGCATTTTCAGCATTAATATTTGCATTGGTAGAAAGGTGCCAAATACCGTCGTACCACCAGAGCTTCATAATAGAGCCGTCAATCTTCTCGGATACTTTGATAGACTTCCAGTCCATATCCGGAACATAGGACTCTCCGTAATTACCAAATTTATCAAAAGCATGACAAACAGGACATTCCCACTCACCGTCTCTAAAAATAATACCGCGTGCCTCTCTAACCAGTTCATTATTAAAATCAGAAGCAAGCTGATTATAATTAAAAATAACAAAGCCAGCTTCTTTTTTAATCTTTAAAGAATAAGGCTCTTCTGCTAGAATCTGCTCCCAGTTAGCATGTGTCGCACAAAACTCACCAAGTCTTGTATTGTATGTAATCATATTACCAAACCTCATCTGTTACTTTTTTACTAAGCACGCTATCAGGACACAACAGAATAATGTCAGTGTATGCCATAACACGTCCTTCAAATAGGTGGTACATTGGATCATCTGCTTTTGCTTCTTGCTTGGCAGCTGCAAAATGTCTAATTTGTTTTTCTAAATATTCTTTGAGGGTCATTCATGTACTCCTTTTCTGCGAATAACTATATCAGCTTCTACCGGCGTCACCAAACATGACATAGGCACATATGTAATATTGTTGTCTGCAAAGCAAAAAGCATTTGCATCCTTTTGATAGCCTCTTTCTTTGACCGGATTTATCTTAATAAAGAGACAATTATCATAGTAGAAGCATTCTCCTACATTAATGGCAACAAATTCAACTGAGGTATCAGCGTTATTAACAATTCTCATGATACATACTCCACATAACTAATTCTTGCACGCCGGCATTCTTCACGTACATTTTCTATTGCGGCCTTACCCCAGACAGTAATGCAACGCGGCTTGCCGTAGTGTAACTGACCGTAGTATACTGAGAAGGTATAAGGCGTATCTAGCAAGTCCCAGGCTACCTTCTCATAGATTTTTTGCGTTTTAAAATGAAAAGTACAAATAGGAACCATTAAATGCCTACCTCCAGAAAGTTATATAATATAATACATTATTTAATGGTTAAATACTGATTATATAAAAATAAACGGGAAAAATTCCCGTTTATTTTATATCTGTTTTCATTTCATGAAGCTTATTGACTACATCATCGACAATAGCATCATATGCTGTATTATTGCCATACTTCGTTTCATAAGGTACCGCATTCTCTTCAAGAAGCTTTACTAGGTCTCCAGCAAGCATATCAGACTCTTCGGCTGTCTGGTGTCTGCCTTTTGGATTATAAGGCTTATCACGCAACAATAAATAGGTCATGTTATTAAAAGACTTAAACACCTTTAACACAACATTATCAAACGATGGTCCAAGAACGTCGCTCTTATTATACAAGATAGAAAGTACTAAAGGACTATCTGTAATCAGCACATCAACTTTATCACGACAGCGGCTCATGCGGTAGAACTGCTTACCAAACAGGTAGACCTGATTATCGGCCTTAAAAATTTCGTGATTTTCTTCCCAAACTTTATCTTTTGCAAATTCTGTAATTAGCTCGGCATTGATACCAAGCATCTTAAGTCTGCTAAAGATATACGCTGCACCGGTGCTCTTACCTGCACCTGGAGCTCCAACAAGATTAACTACAATACACTCACTCATTCACTAATAACCTCGTTACTTAAATATATATAATGACACGGAACACGCATAGTTGGACCATAGTTATGATCAGCTGTCATAGCTCCAGTTCTTAGCGTAATTTCTTCCCATCTGTCACTTTCAACTTTACGATTCATCAGCCTCGGATGTACAAGAAACAAATCCTCGTGATCAATCCAAACAGTAGAAGTTACCCAACCATCCTCACAGATTGCGCACAGCTCTAGAGGCTGAGTTTTATGTAAAAGGAAATAATATAATGTTCCTTCTTTTACCATGTTACTAAATGTCCTCCTCTGCGACCGCTTCCAGCTTAAAAAGACTACACTCGCTTGTCAACGTTTTACCATACCGAACATCTAAACAAAGCTCAATTAGCTCATCATAGTGGCCAGTATAGTAACAAGTACGTGAATCTTTTTTAATATATTCGTGTAAAGCAGCAAAAGCTTTGTATGCTGCGTCAAAGATAACAGAAAACTCGCCATCAGAGTCTAGTTTTATAGTTACCTTGATATTATAGCATGTTTGCATTTCAAGTACCTCGCTCTGTTTAGATAATACCGCCCTGCTGCTCTAAAATCAGTTCCCACTGATGTGTATCCATATTAGGCTCTGCATTTACCTTGGCATAGCCAATATCGTCTTCCTCGCACCAAAAGACTTTTGGAGGCTGAACGGTCTTCTCGGCAATACGAAATTTAGTAACAACATACTGACCGTTTTTAGGTGCCTTATTCCAAGCAACCATTCGACCAAAATCAAACATTTTCATGCCTTCGCTAAACGTAATGTTAAGAGCCGTGCAAATTCGCTCAGCATCTACCCACTCGCCTTTAACCAGCGATCGCAATGCTTCCAAATCATTACACACGCGCTGGTACTCTTCAATAGAAACTGTATTTACATCTTCCATATTACCACTCCACCTTTAAAAGTCTGGTTAGCCAACAAGAATTAGAAAAGTTAGAAATAATAACCTCTTTGAAACCCTGCTGATACAAAAAGTCTTCAATCTTCTTTGCCACAAGAACAATCTTGGTTTTAGTCCTATTAGTATCACAAACAATAGTATAACAATTTGTTGCAGCAGCTTTACTAATAGCATGCTGACCTAGGCAAGGCTGGACAACATCTATTTGAAAAGTACGAAAGCCAGACATAGCTGCATTTTTCATAGCATCACGAATAGCAGCGCAATGGCTGGCAATAAACAATTCAAAGTCAATTTCATTAGAGATCTCTGTAAGCTGTTCTGCAAAAGTCATTTAAGGTCTTCCTCTCTTTTTAAGATTCCAAGGTCTACCTGAATATCTAGCAGACTCAGTAGAACATCGTGTAGCTTAGTTCTAACGATATCAAGAGTATCCACTGTTTGAGTAGATCCACAAATAGTAGAATGGCACTGGGACAGTAATTCATAGGCTACTCTTACTCTAGTAGCAAGCTCTGGATTGCTGGGCAATTTTGAAGCTCTACCATCTTCAAAACCATTTTTATAGGCTTGCTCACACGCTTGATACGGATCCATACTTGCACCTCAATCTAAATATTTCCAAAGACTGTGACATTTACAGCAACGAAGCACCGGTCTAGAGGTTTGGTATCCTCTAAAGCCAGCAATACTGCTGTCAATATAGTCCTCATAAGCTTCAGAACGCTTTGCCCAGTCTTTACAACCAAGACACCAAGTCCAGACTTTATCAAAGTCAAGACGCAAGTTACCAAGGTCTATTTCTGCTTCCTGCAAAATTTTATTAACTTCTGCTGGTTTTGCAAGGTCTATCTGTTTTCTTAAATAGTCATAAATCATACAGTATCAAAATCCTTCTCAAACTCTGCCACAATTTTAGAATAGTTGTCAACCGGCCCTATATCGAGATTAAAGCACTTGTTTACAATTTCACGTTCTTCGGCCCAGGCTGTACGATATTCTTCAGTGTCTTTGCACTGGTCTGTAACAAGGTACCCGCGTACCAAAATCGGTCTATCAAGGTCTTCACCTGTTTCTACGTAAAGGTCTGAATAAATCAAGCCTGCCTGCTTGAGTTTACGCAGCTCTTTACGCACCGACTTAAGATCGATTTTTGTACTGCGTGCTATGCAGGTTGAAGGGTATGGTACCCAGCCATCCATAATAGAACAACAATGCCGGCACAAGCTTAACAAAATAGTATTCATAGGGTTAGATTACTCCATAGCTATATAAAATATACACCAAAAATATTCCAAAAGCTGCACCCAAAAGAGACGCAATAGCCATAATAGCATTATCATCCATTAAACACATACCAGCCTTCCTGCCAAAACTCCTCTGTTCGGATTCTCATGCCATTGCAGTGAGACCACCAATCCTCGAAGACATAGCCATTTTCATCATAAATAACACGGTCTCCTTTAGAGTAAATGTATTCTTCTGGACTAAATAGCCTATGCTTGATTTTTTTATAAGGATTATCCAGCATAACCTTAATAGCTTCCTGATTAGTCATTCGTCGGCGCCTCCATAACAATCAAAGCACAAAGTGCTTTATAGTTAGATTCGTTATCTCGCCATTCCTGATGATAGTTGATTTTGAAAAGCGGATAGCTACCAAACATCTTGACTGCATCATCAATACGCATAAGGCCCTCCAAGCACTTATCCTCGCTCTTAAAGCTTGGCTTTCGAAATACCTTGATATACATGTCACCAAGATGGTCCATAAGCTTATTGTCTACAAAGTTAAATTTATGCCATTCGCCAAAAGTAATCATAGATGTGCCCTCCTGTAAGACTTCCAAAATTTACTTAATTGTTATATATTATAATACAATAAAAGTCAGCTTTAAATTACGGTTTAAAGCTGACTTTATAATTTTATTGGTAATCTGCGTCCTTTCTCCAAGTAAAAGCCTTGCAGCGGTTCCAATAATGTAAAATCTTGTCAAAACGTGGACTTTGCTGATTACTGCACTTTGACTGATAGGTACTACATGATTTAAAGAATTCACAATGACCACAATAGATATTTTTAGGATTACTCTTGTTTATAGGTCTATCTTTCATTATCTAACCTTTCCGGCAAGCAGTTCAACTGCTGCTCGATAACCCTTATGCCATTCAAGCTCTAAATACGCTGCACGGAGCTCAGCTCTAAGCTCTTCATTTAGCTCAGTAGCTTCTGCGAGCTTTTCACGCACACGCTCATATTCGGCTTCGTAGTTTAAAGTACACTTCATTTCATCACTCATAGTTTTCACCTCCACTGCAAGTGCTGACCACAGATAGAGCAGTACTTAGGATCTTCGGCCTCTGGGTTATCCCATAAGCCCATCAAATCGGTATGACACCTTGGACAAAGGCACTGACTACTTGAAATCTGAGCCTGCTTGGGCACTGCTTTTGATAAGGCAGCTAGAATTGCTGGCTTATTTAATACGGTCAAGTCAGAAATACCTTCGCGTCTAGCCTCCATTGCTATTTGACTGGCGATAAAGCTGTCATACTTCTCGGCCATATTAACTACAACTTCGTTTATAATACTACCTGAAAAACCTTCGTACTCAACACGCATATTCTCCGGAAAGCTAAACCGAGTACCAAAGTCACACGCTAATGTTTCACGCATTTTTAGTCAACACCCTTTCTGCTTCTGCCTCGCTAAAGAAGACCGTCACACCCAGGTCTGCGAAAGCTGGGTCATGCGACAAAGTTGTGACACGACCGTCATATAACCAATTACAACGAAACTTCTTTGTCCAAATACCCTTTTTATTCTGAGTAATAGAAATGCTGGTTACTTGAAAAGGTGCTATATCCACTTCTTCTAGCCAAGGTTCCTTATTCATATATAGTATCTGTCCGATACGAATAGGAATTTCTACTAAGTCTTTCTCAAGCAGTAATCCAGCTTGTCCAAAAATAGAGTGTTCATAGATGCCTTTTGTAAACTCAAGATCGTGATACTGTTTTAATTGACTGGCAAGTCTTAATCGTGCTGTGTCAAAGTCTGCTAGTTTTGTACTTTCCATATAAATTATCCCTCTGTATACTGCTTCGGTTTTCCACAATTAGGGCAGTATTTAAACAACTGTTTTTCATTACACTTTTTAGTTACCTGAAACCAGCTGCCACAATCAACACACTCTATTACTTCTACAAAAGAAGACTTTTGAGTTTTAATTTTCCATGTACTAGCCTTTTGTATCTTGGCAATTAACCTGCACATAAAACCTCCAATTAAGCCAATCCAAGCTGTTCATAGAAATGCCAAACAAAGCCTGCAGCATCTTGTACAGTTTTCCTATAACCTAGATTGTACATATCTTCTTTATCAAGATGCCAGCCAGTACCCAAGCCAACTAGCTCTGTTGTTGTTTCAGGAAGGTCATCGTCTACTTCCATCCGGCAAACAAGCTCGCCGTTTTGCTCCTGAATATCTAAGAGTTTTTTACGTCTACAAGTGATACGGTTCAATACACCGTTACCATGCACAGTATACTTATAAATACTTATCATATAATTACCCTCCTATCATACTCTATCCATTTTTGCCCCACATTCTGGACAATAAGCACGCTGTCTTGCATTTGGATAGTCACACTCTGAGCAGTGAAATAACACATATGGACTTTCACCGTCTTCGTACTCTCTTGCTAACCACTTTCCATGTGCAACCGGCTTAGCATCTGCTGGGGCAAAATCATAAGCAAGCTCTCCTATAAGACCCGTAACTGCTTCGCCAAAACGTACAAAATCCGGCAGGTCAGCCTTGTCCACACCGGTAAAGCGATCTTTGGCAATGGTATATGTACGATAAACTTCTCTATAAAACTTGCCGGCATCAATTAGTTTGCCTTCTTCTGGTATTTTCAGCATCAGATGTCAGTCTCCTTTCGAGGTCTACTAAATGGACAAAAAGTGTCTGGTTCTGGATTTTTAAGACCGCGTGGGTCAGTACAAACATGTGTTACTCTACAACGCCTGAATGAAGCACATTCTGCGCAGTAGATTAGCTCAAATACCACCGGCACTCGGTCTAGCACATAAGCCGAGGCAGGGTCAGCTCGCAGCACGGCACCTCGCGCTTGATCTGCGAAAATTAATTTTCTACTCGGCATCTAATTGCTCCTCTTGCGGTTTTTTATATTCACGAAAAACTATTTCATCTTTAAAATGACCTTCCTCGAAATAGCTTATCTTGTATCTATGTGTATTCAAGCAGTATTCAATCTGCCAATCGTCTGTTTCACGTAAAACAATCCAATTATGTGTCATTTATGCCTCTTTCGTACTGTGCGGCTCATAATAGCCACGTAATTCGATAACGCTGTGATGGTGCTGCACAATTTTGATTTTAACATCTGTGATAAGATACTCCTTGGCCTGCCACAGTCGCTTAGGAATAGTTTCTTGCCAAGAAGAGGTTTCACCGTACATAGTACTGTCGCCAATTGGCACACAACTATCGTAGTCATTATACAAAACAATACCGTTTAAGCTAATCTTAATTGGAGCTAAGCTATCGAGGCTATTCAATACTTCAAATAAATATAATTCGCTTTGCTTCATAAAAACTCCTCAATCTGCCTTATGATATAGATCATATAAATAATTATATAGACCTTCTACAGACTGCACGTTATAGTCAGTTTCGTCTCCAGTTACAGTATTACGTACAGTAATTACACAGCTATCTTCATCGCATTCCTCTATCCACCAACGGAAAATATCGTCTTCTTCCTCGCACTCACAGACTGCTACCAAGAGTTCTTCTAAGCCGTTGATAGCTTGCTGCATATAGTTACAAACCAGGTAATCGAAAAAAGGACGTAATGCTGTATGAAACTTATCCTGCTCCTCATAGCAATGCTTAAGCCTATTTACAAAATGATAAAACTGGTCTTTACTTATTAACACTAAATAAGACTCCCTTTCTAACAAATTTACGGGCTTCTTGCTTACTTATAGCAATAGCTACTATATTATCATCATACTCGTCTTTAAAGTATTTGATATAGTCATTTAGACCAATCCACCCATTTGGGCACTTTATTAGTGCTTCTGCAAAGTTTGGGAACTTAATGATGAAGTACTGTGGTTTCTTTACACTCTTTTTCTTAGGAGGTGAAACCGTATAACCTGCCTCTGCCATCATTCTCTGAATATCAGATGTTAACGTGTGACTCAAGTAACTCATCCTCCAATACTACAACATTTACTTTACCAGTATGAGCAGTACATGCGTCCAACGCAATAATGCCGTCTGCAAAAAACGGATCAAAGCAGGCGTCATCGTCAAACTCGCTAGCTTTCACATCAAAAATAGTACCGCCATGCTTCATAGTTTCCTTAACGGCAGCCCAGTAGTGACCATAACTACAGTGCCAATGTCCACAAACAATGGTTTTATCAGGCTCCAAAACCGGATTCTTCTTTACATATCCAGCGTTCATACCATTAATCCATCTAGCAGACTCCCACTCTACGTCATTACAATCACGCCAGTCTGGCCTATACTCAAAAGTACGATTGTTCTGGTACCATGGACGAGCGCCATGATACTTATCACAAGGAATCCAACCGTGCACAAAAACATAGTGTTCAGTTTCGAAATAGTTTACCATTTTATCAAAAAACGGTCTAAGCTTCTTTTCACACATACGAACTGCGTCAAAGGTCTCAAATGGCTTATAGTCATAAGATAGGTCTTCGATTGTGCGAAGCGTGCCATTACTTTGGTCATGACTTTGACAGTAGCCTCTCGACCAGACTGCTTCCATCAAATCCTCATGATTACCTTTAACAAGTACAACATTAGTCAGATTATTTAGAAAGTTGAATACATCTTCCGACCCAGGACCTCTGTCAAATACATCACCGCATACAACCAGTAAATGCTCTGGGTTATTTGGTTCAAAACCTTTTTCATCTAAAGCTGTCTTAAGCTCTTTGTAGTAAGAATGAATATCACTCGTTGCAAAAATTTTCATAAAATACTCCTAATGCGGCTAAAACTGTTATAATTACTTAGCCGACGCATCTTGCCTCAAGAAAATCTTGGGCGTATACTTTCTATCCTGATGGTAGTTTTCTTGTCGGCGTGTTTGACCAAGCGCTTCACGCAAGGTATTAAGAACTTTACCATTACGCTCAATATTTTGCTTATCATTTGGAGCCGTTGTATCAAGAACAGTAAACACTCCAACAATCGGTGCCAATTCTTCTACCTGGTCTTTCCAATACCTGCGGTCTTTTCGGCAAGCAGTTAAACGCGTCATTAGCTTACACCGCTCTTTATAAGATAGGTTATCGAGCTCAAGGCTATGTAGTATATCCTGTGTATATTGCTGACATTTATTCAGCTGCTCTTTAGCGTAAGTATAGTCACTAAGTGCCGTACGATAAAAGTTAAGAAAGTTTTCAATCTGTTTACTTACTTTTTCAATGTTATATTTATTTTCAATTAAAGATTTTACAGTTTTTAAAATATATTATTTAAATAAAAAATCCACCCGAACCATAATGGTACGGATGGACAAATTTGTGGCGAAGTGCCATGTTGGTTATTTAAA
>CALCHR010000154.1 GCA_937901185.1 uncultured Bacteroidales bacterium | reverse complement strand
CCGTATTCATCAGGCCTTGGTTGCCGGCGCCGGTAATAAGACGTAAGCCGCGTTGGGCTATCAGAGCACCCAATTCTTCGGCTGCGCGGAAGTACTTCTCATCAATCTGTGTGCTTGAGGCACAATATACGCAAACTGAATTCATGATAAATAGAAGTTTGGAGTTAGTAATTAGGGTTTAGGAATGAAGAATGTGTTGTGTAAACTTCTAACTCCTAAATACTAACTCCCAATCATTTAATATCTGTAGTGCTCAGCCTTGTAGGGACCTTCGACCTTTACACCGATATAGTCGGCCTGTGCTTGGGTGAGCGTGGTGAGGTGTACGCCAATCTGCGCGAGGTGCAGGCGGGCAACCTCCTCGTCGAGGTGCTTGGGCAAGCGGTATACGTCGATGGGGTAGTCCTTGCCAAAGAGCTCGATTTGCGCCAGCGTCTGATTGGTGAATGAGTTGCTCATCACAAAGGAGGGGTGGCCGGTAGCGCAACCAAGGTTCACAAGACGACCATCGGCAAGCAGGATGATGCTGTGCCCGTCGGGGAAGTAGTAGCGGTCTACCTGAGGCTTCACATTCTCGCGGCGGATGCCGGGGAAGTTCTTCAACGCCTCAACTTGAATCTCGTTGTCGAAGTGACCGATGTTACATACGATAGCCTGGTCGGGCATCTGTGTCATATGATCGATGCGGATGATATCGATGTTGCCTGTGGTAGTCACGAAGATGTTGCCCTGTGAGCAAGCCTCCTCCATGGTTACTACCTGGAAACCCTCCATGGCAGCCTGCAGTGCGCAGATGGGGTCAATCTCGGTCACGAGCACGCGGGCTCCGTATGAACGGAGGCTGTGTGCACAACCTTTACCCACATCGCCATAGCCACATACCACGGCCACCTTACCAGCAATCATCACATCGGTGGCACGCTTGATACCATCGGCCAGCGACTCGCGGCAGCCGTAGAGGTTGTCAAACTTGCTCTTGGTCACCGAGTCGTTCACGTTGAAGGCGGGGAATAGCAGTTTGCCCTCCTCCTTCATCTGGTAGAGGCGGTGTACGCCGGTAGTGGTTTCTTCAGATACGCCACGTACCTCCTTGGCCATTGCGGTCCACAGACCAGGCTGCTCGGCAAGCACGCGCTTGAGGATGGCCTTGAGCTCTGCTTCATCCTCACCTCCTGAGGGTGTGTCAAGCACCGAAGCATCTTTCTCGGCATCTACACCGAGATGTATCATGAGGGTAGCGTCGCCACCATCGTCGACAATCATATTGGGGCCCAAACCATTGCCGAAGTTAAGGGCCTGTAGGGTGCACCACCAATACTCGGCAAGGTTCTCGCCCTTCCAGGCAAATACGGGCACGCCAAGGTCAGCGATAGCCGCAGCGGCATGGTCTTGTGTAGAGTAGATATTACATGAGCACCAGCGCACCTCGGCACCCAGTGCCTTGAGGGTCTTGATGAGCACGGCGGTTTGGATGGTCATGTGGAGCGAACCCATGATGCGGGCACCTTTGAGCGGCTTTTCTGCGGCGTATTTCTCGCGCAGCGCCATGAGGCCCGGCATTTCGTGCTCGGCTATTTCTATTTCCTTGCGGCCGAACTCGGCCAGCGACATATCGGCCACCTTGTAGGGCAGCGAAGAGAAAAGGCTATTTTCCATAGGTGTATATCTTTTATTTGAATTTCTAATCTGCAAAGGTAGAACAAAATTAAGACTTTCGGGCCCTCTGTCTCATTTTTTATGGGCGCGCACACCTAAGAATCCACAAAATCCTGCCTCTCTCCCACCCTTGCCAAGCATCTTGAGAGGAAAGAAAATACTGGCTGAAATATCTTATCTTTATTTCTTAAAATATGTAAACAGAATTAGGGGCTCGGAAGGGTCCATTTGCTTTTCGGGGATTTTGGTTGTATCTTTGTCTCGCAGTAGGGGAAGCTCTTCACAGGCTTCCCCTTTTTCGTATCTTTTTTAGGGCAAAACGCAGTAAACTCGCAGTTAAAAATCGGTAACTACGAAGCGCGCCTCGGTAAAAGAAAAATTTTCTTAGAACACTCCGAAGTTTCCGAAGGTAAACAGGGCGTTTTCCCAGAGTTAAAGTTAGTTAAAGTTTTTAATGCCACAGTGGATTTTTAGAAGCAAATCAGTGTTCTAAAACTCCTATCGTCATCTTATTCTACACAGAAAAAACCATTCCGAGCCATGGAGCATCTTCTGCAAAGGCGAGCGGCGTTTTTGGGCAACCATTCTCTCTCGGGAGCAAAGCCTGAGGAAGAAAACCGCCCCTCAGTGTCCTAACAAATGTAAAAATACTGCTAAAAAAGGGCCTGAGAGTTCGGTCTTCAAAAAATTGTAAGTAACTTTGCAAGTTGTTATATATATTTTATACGTGTCGACAGAAAAAAGACCCAATATGAAGCATACTTTTACAGCCATCCTCTTGATGGCAGCCTTAGTGTTATCCCTTCCCGGATGCAGCAGCGACGACAACTTCACCACGGAGACCTCCGCCGACTGCCTCGTGACCTCTGCCACCTTGGGCAAGCTCATCCGCATCATGCACACCACCACCAAAGAGGGTAAGGACAGCACTTACACCGAGCAGGTGAACGGCGGATACTATCCCCTGTACATCGACCAACTGCAAGGACTCATCTACAACGGCGACTCGCTGCCCACCAACGTGGACCTCACTCGCATCACCTTTGAGCAGATGACCTCTATAGGCTCGCTGGCCATCCGCAAACTCAACAGCGAGGAAGACACCATCTTCTCGGCCAAAGACACCACCGACTTCAGCCAGCCGCGTCTGCTCACCGTGATTGCCTCAGACGGCGTATCGAAACGCACATACAAGGTGCAGCTCAATGTCCACAAGGAAGAGTCGGAAACCTTCCGCTGGCAGCGCGTCTGCACCCAGCACCCGGCACTCGTGGGCCTGGAGCACCAACATAGCATCGCCCACGGCGGCCGCCTCTACGTATTCGGCACAGAAGGAGGCTCGCCCTATCTCTTCACAGCCACCGCACAACAGCCAGAACAATGGGAGCGCCAAGCCCTCAACATAGCCGGCGAGAGCAGCGCCACAGCGTTTGACGCCAACTCCGTCAAGCTTCTCAACGGCACGTTCTACGCCATGTGCAACAACCGCCTGGTGCGCTCCACAGATGCCACCAACTGGGAGAATGTGGACTGCAACCTCACCCCCGAAGCCTTGGTGGGCGCAGGTAGCAACCACCTCGTAGCCATAGCCGACGGACAATTCTACACCTCTTACGACGGCACCCTCTGGACCGCCGACGAGAGAGACAGCGACGGACCGCTGCCCACAGAAGAGTTTGCATCCAACTGCATCCCCTCTAACACCGACCCCACATTTGAAGACATCCTGAAAAAATTCGCTTGCCATACCGTTATGAACATTCATAT
>CALCHR010000153.1 GCA_937901185.1 uncultured Bacteroidales bacterium | reverse complement strand
GTGCTGCGGGATAGATAACGCCGCCGTTACCTTCACCACCAATCACAGCGCCCGTCTCGTACATCTTGGTCACCACGTTCACTTCGCCCACTGCGGCCGGAGTGTAGGTGCATCCGTACTTCTCAGTTACGTCGCGCAAACCGCGAGTAGAAGAAAGGTTAGACACAGTGTTGCCCGGAGTGTGTTGCAGAATATAGTCGGCCACAGCTACGAGAGTGTTCTCCTCGCCAAACATAGAGCCGTCTTCGCAAACGAGCGCCAAGCGGTCCACATCGGGGTCTACCACGAAGCCGATGTCGTGACGGCCCTTACGCAGCAAGTTGCGAATCTCGCTCAAGTGTTCCTTCAAAGGCTCGGGGTTGTGAGCAAAGTCGCCAGTGCATTCTACGTTCAAGCCTGTCACCTGAGTTACACCCAACTGGCCAAGCAACTTTGGCAGGATGATACCGCCCACAGAGTTTACAGCATCGATGGCCACGTTGAAGTGAGCACGACGGATAGCTTCTACGTCCACTAATTCCAAATCCTTGATCATCTCGATGTGGCGTTGGTCGTAGCTGTAGTTCTTGGTATAGCAACCGAGGTTGTCTACATCCACAAACTCAAATTCGCAGCTGTTGGCCAAGCGTACTACCTCTGCAGCCTCAGTAGGTGGAAGGAACTCACCCTTCTCGTTCAAAAATTTCAAGGCGTTCCATTGACGAGGGTTGTGGCTGGCGGTGATGATGATACCGCCGCAGGCATGCTCCATCGTTACGGCCAACTCGGTGGTAGGCGTAGAGGCAAGGCCAATGTTCACCACGTCGAATCCCATGCTCATGAGCGTACCGCAAACAATGTGGCTCACCATCTCGCCCGAGATGCGTGCGTCGCGACCTACGATAATCTTACGACGGAAGGTGCGGTTCACTACTTTCTCGCGCAAGCTGGCATAAGCCGATACTGACTTCGCGATGTCTACCGGGTTGAGAGTGTCTCCGACTTTGCCGCCAAGCGTGCCGCGGAAACCAGAAATGGATTTGATAAGTGTCATAGTATTTTGTTAAATAGTAAGTTCTTACTTCTTAGCCACCCCTTTCTCCGGCCCGCAAGCGGAAAGAAAAAGCAGCGGCGAGCGAAAACTCTGTTTCAAAATACAAATTTACAAACTACGACTGATATAAAAACTTATTTGCCCCAAAAAATATAGAAAAAAACTTATTTTTTCTGCCCACATCTTCTTGTTCGCCCAATTTTCCGGCCTTATGGGTCACACCGCTTGCAGAAAAGAGTCGGCAAAGCGGATTCGCTGCTTGGGGAACCACCCGAAAATCCGCCTACATCACCGCCGTTTTCTTCGTAGCTTTCTAGGCGTTCTTAGTAAACTACAAATTTTTCCTAGTAAACTCCGAGTTTTTCCTAGAAGTTTACTAAGAAACGTCCGAAAATGACCCTTGATTTTCAGATGTTTACAAGGACGATTTTTGGGCGTGGAAAACCTTGTGGCCACTATTTCATTTGAGATTCCTGTGGCATTAGAATCTGAGAGATAGTCAGCAAGAAATGCGGGTCGATGTCTGCTGATGCCCACCGGCGTTGCAAACGGCGCGAGGGAACGAAGAGGGTGCAGCCGGGACGGATGTCGGAGGCTCGTTTCAAACGGGCGGCTTTGCCGTTAGGGTAAAGGATGAATGCGTGCTTGGGACTGGCCTCGGAGGTGTATCCGCCGGAGTGGTCGGCATAGTAGTCGAGCCCTTTTCCCTTCATCCAGAGTGCGACGGATGGAGAGACCACTTCTCCGTAGATGCTGACGGTGGGCGAGTGGCGTGGGATGTAAAGGCGGTCGCCCTCTTCCAATAGAAAGTTGTGGACGGAGTTTTCCGGCGAGGCTACGGCAGCGTCCAGGTGGGTCTCTACTTTCTTGTGCGGCAGTCCCAGGGGATAGAAACGATGCTCGGTGTAGTCGTTTCCCAGGTCCTTGTTAAACTTCTCAAGCACTTTGCGCTCCCAGGGTTTCAACTTGCGTTCCAGCACAGCATCGGGCAGGTGGGCCGCGCTGGTGGGGCCTCCGGCAGCAGTCAAGAGGTCTGTCAGTCGCCAATCTTTTTCGCTCAGGACGTAGATGCCGGGAAACTGCACCTCGCCCTCGATGCTCACATGGCGCTGCGCCATGTTTCCGGGGGCTGTGCGCACATAGATTTCATCGTAGGGCTGTAAGCGGAAAGCGGTGTCGCCCATCTCTTGCAAGTCGGCATTGAGTGCCACGCTGTAGGAGGAAAACAGTATCTTCCCCGTAGGTTTTGAAAGGGCTTTGCGGTCGCGCCAGCGCCTCACTATCTCCACCGAGGAGCCCATGGCTGCATCTTTCAAGCCGCCGGCCAGCAACACGGCATCTGCCACCGTCATCTGCTCGGCGTAGCGGAAACTTCCGGGCCGTTGCACAGCGCCGAAGACCGAAATCTGGTAGCCGGCACGCACTTCTTCGCGGTAGGGGATGTGGAGCAAATCTTTGTTGCACAAAGCCACGTCGGGCTGCCTGCCTTCGAGGATGGCTTGCAGATTGAGTGGCAGGATTTCCAGCATGCCCCGGCGCTCGCGGTAGAGCAGCACGCGCTCGGTGAAGGCGCCCTCGTCGAGTCCGCAGGCGCTTTGCAACAGTTGCAACACGGTGGAGTCGCCTTCGGCGCCTTGACGGTACATGCCGGGGCGCATCACGGCGCCCGAGATGTCCACTCGGTTGAAAAATTCCTTTGGAGGATTTTCTGCCAGCACAATGTCGCCGTGGCAGAGCCGAAAGCGTTGTCGCTCCAGGCTGTCGAGCGAAAAGACTTTGCGCCCGTTTTCTTCGGCACGAACCACCTGTATCCAGTGCTCACAACCTGCTTGTCGCAAGCCGCCGGCGTAGGCCAAGAGGTCGTTGATGTTTTCTGAGGGGAGGGCTTCGTAGCTCATCGCTCGCTTCACGGCGCCCTGCACCTGCACCAGGCAGCAAGCGGTGGGAACTATCAGCAGGTCGCCGTCTTTGAGGCGGGGAATAGCGGTGGTGTCGCCGTGTAAGAGGTAAGGGTAGAGGTCGGCTTTTGTAAGGAGTTTGTTGCTGCGCCACAGTTCCACTTCTCGCAGAGAACCGATGGGTGTGAGGCCGGAGGCTGCGGAGAGTGCGTCGAAGAGAGTGGCGCCTGCCGGCAAAGTATAGACGCCCGGTGCAGCCACTTCGCCCATCAGGTTAATCTTGATGGAGGGGCCGCCGATGTTGTTGGGAGAAAAAAAGGTGCTGCGATGGGTAAAGGAGTTGTGGCCGAAAATGTGTCGGGCGTTTCTTTGTGCGCCGATGCAGATGCAGGCGAGCCATAGGGTAAACACGAAGATGAGCCTGCACATCTTCATGGCCTGTCAGATTTTTTCTTTTCGCCGTGGAGTACGAGAAAGACGGTTCGCCATATGATGCAGCAGTCGCCCCACCACGACTGCGTGGCCAGATAATGCCTGTCCATTTCCAGCCGCTCCAGCATTTTCTGCATCGTGTTGGTGTAGCCGTTGCTGATGGTGGCTTCGGAGGTGACGCCGGGCCGCAGTTGCAAGATGGAGAGATAGTCGCCGCCGGCTTTGATGATCTGTTCGATAAAAAAGCGTCGCTCGGGGCGTGGGCCTACCATAGACATTTCGCCGACCAAGACGTTCCAAAGTTGCGGCAGCTCGTCGAGATGATGTTTGCGCAGATGGCTGCCGATGGGAGTGAGGCGCACGTCGTCGGTCTCGGCCAACTGTGGCCCTTGGGCCTCAGCGTCGGGGCGCATGGTTCTGAACTTGTGGATGTAGAAAGGGCGTCCGTAGCGCCCGATGCGTTCTTGGTGGAAGAAAGCAGGTCCGTCGCCTTGCCATCTCAAGGCTATATATATAATAAAGAGTAGGGGGGAGAGCGCCAGTAGGCCTGTGGTGGCGCATAGTAGGTCGGTGGTGCGCTTCAGAAAGCGGCTGCCGACGCTGTGTAAATCCAGTTTCTCGGTCTCTAAATCTATGGGCATAGTTGCTTTGGTTACAGGAGAAGTGCACGCTGTCTTGTTGCGAGAAACAAGCGTGCTCTAAAACTGAGTGCAAAGGAACGAAGATTTAGAGCCGTGGTTGGTGAAACCATAGTTCCATTAAGGGAACAGAGGTGTACCCTATTTTTCTACCGACTCGGAAATATCGTCTGAGAGGTCTGCAAAAAAGTTGTGGTTGAGTATCTGGGAAATTCTCTGCAGTAGAAATGTGTCTATGGAAGAGCGGTCGAATATCTTATATACATTCGAGCGGGTGTAGCATAACTTCTCGGCAAACCAGGTTGCAGAGCGCTCTTGCTCTCTGAGGACTTCTTGTACACGATGACCTATGTGCATAATTTTTTCTCTTGCTGCCAAGCCCCGGTCAGTTTCTGAAGTTGAGTTTGATATGGTCTGGAAAGACGGCGTGGGCTTCTTTCATTGCCTACCCCATAGTCATCAGGCCTTCGCAATTGCCCACTACATCTGAGATAGACAACAAGGAAAGCCCACGCTAGATACGAACATACTCTTAGCCTATAAGGATGGGCTAAGTAGGTATATACGTACCACGCAGACGTTCTTGTTGCGCTGCCTGGGATGTAGGATTTTTCAAAGTTGCGAAGTTTGATAACTACCTGGTCAGTGCGTTGAAACGCCTTCTATTTTCTGCTCCGCCAACACTGAGGCGGAGTATCCGTTGCAAAGATAAAAACTTTCTTTTATAAATGGTATTTTATTGTCGATAATAATTTTAGCTTTCCTAAGTTTACTCATAATAACCTGAAAATGTTGATGTTTAACATCACATCCCTCTCTAATTGAGCGTTTAGTATCTTCATTCATTAAGATACTCTCTAGTAGATTTGTATCACTAACTACTTTAGATAGTTCATATCTTTTTAGAAGAAAAGCAGCAGCAATATCCATCTCTCTGTCTGTCAATCCGTGGTATGGTAATAAAAACTTAAACCAGTGTTTAAAGAATTTACCTTTAAGTGAAGTAGGTATGCTTAACACATTATCTACTCCACTTTTCATATTAAGCCTCCTTTTACATAAAAAACCGCAGAAAAGCCGTGACACAAGTCCCTTTTCTGCGGTTTTTGCTATGGGACCTGAAAGCCCTTTTTGTTTATTGTAGCATAATAAACATATTATGTCAATAGTTTTTTAGAATTTTTTCGTGGAACTCCACGAGAGAAATAATTGTGATTGACATATAATGATTGTGGAATTCCACGAAAAGGTGAACACAATTATGCAACTAAACGATGCGATAATCAAAAGAATCGAAGAAATATGCAAGGAGCACGAAACAAACGTTTGCGATGCATCTCTAAGCGGTGGTATGTCCCCCTCGGCAATTTATGATCTTATGAAGGGTAGGACAAAATGCTCAAAGGTAATAACGGTCAAACGATTTTGCGAGGGTGCGGGAATCACTCTGTCGGAGTTTTTCGACAGAGACTACTTTAATGACCCTGAAGATTAATAAACGGCGAGGTTTCCCTCGCCGTTTTTTTTTATTTTGTTGATGCTTCAGCATCATCCT
>CALCHR010000152.1 GCA_937901185.1 uncultured Bacteroidales bacterium | reverse complement strand
CGCAAAGAGGACGTGCTCAGCCTTCCCGGTCAAATATATGACGACATCGTGCTTGACACGCCCGCCGCCTTGCTCAAACAGTACAAACAGTTCGAGCGGGACAAGGTGCTCGAGTGCTTGAACGAAGAGGGCGACATCGTGGCCGGCCCTGAGGCAGCGCTCACGAATAAGCTGCTACAGTTCGCGAACGGCGCCATCTATGACATGGACGGCGGCGTGCATCATATCCACGACATAAAACTCGACGCGCTCGAGGAACTCGTTGAAGAGGCAGGCGGCGACCCGGTGCTCGTGCTCTACGCATACAAGCACGACGCCGACCGCATCCGGCAGCGGATCGAGTGCCGGGCCCTGGACACGCCGGAGGACATCGACGCCTGGAACCGCGGAGAGATACCCGTCGCACTTGCGCACCCTGCGAGCATCGGCCACGGCTTGAACCTGCAGGAGGGTGGACATATCACCATCTGGTACGGTCTGTCGTGGTCGCTGGAGCTGTACCAGCAAGCTAATGAGCGACTTAACCGACCAGGACAGAAGCACGTCTGCAGGGTGTACCATTTAATACTTAAAGGTACCCACGACAGCAGGGTGCTCCAGTCCCTAAAGAATAAAGACGAGGGTCAGGCCGCCGCTTTGGAGGCCCTGCGCCTGGAGATATTAAAGGAGTGAGTCCAACAAGTGACAAAAGAACAACTCAAAGCCTATAGGGCTATTAAACTTGAACGCGACAAGCTGGCCGCTATGGTCGAGGAGCTGGAGGGCACCCTATATGGCCCGAAGGCTCAGCGCCTGGACGGACTACCCCGTGGAGGCTCAGGCACCAGCAGCGCCGTAGAGGATGCAGCTATTAAGCACGCCGAACTCCTGGGCAAATATCAACAGAAAATGGCGGAGCTTTGCGACGCCCTGGCCGAGATTGAAAAAGCCATAGAGACGCTGGAGCCCAGAGAACGCACACTGATCCGCTTACACTATGCCCAGGGCTTAACCTGGGAGCAGGTCTGTGTGGCTATGAGCTACGAGTGGGCGCAGATACACCGCATCCACGCTAAAGCGCTGGAGAAGCTCAAAAACGTATAATCAAAAACAATCAAAGACCCTGGGACTGTCCAGGGTCTTTTTTTTATAAAAAAATATTGGATTTTTTGAAAAAAAAAGTATTGACATTTACACCCCAAGGGGGTATAATATACTTGTAAGGCAGAGGAAAACCTCTTACGAAAGGAAGTGAGGAAATGCAAGAGGGTATGACAAACAACCAACTTAATGCTTATCTTGAAACCATAGCAAAACTCGTAGAGAGTAAAGCAAAAACGGTTGAGGAAGCAGCGGAAATCATCCGCAAAGCTAAAACACAATAAAAAAGGGTAGCACCCCAACCACGGAAACGCTACCCACACCCACCGAAGGGCGAGCAGGGAGCCTTACCCCTGCCGCCCACATAATAACACAGTAAGGCAAAGAAGTCAAGGAGGACAGCGATGTGTGACTTTACTGAAAAATTAAAGACTGCCCGAAAAAATACAGGCTTATCTCAGCAGGGTATGGCTGATAGAATGCTAATACCCAAAAGGACTATTGAGAAATGGGAAACGGGAGAACGGACTCCGCCTCCTTATGTTCAGCGCTTTGTGTTGAATGAGCTTGAGAGCCTGAAAGATATTGTAGAATAACTGGAAAAAGTGCAACGATAACTGCAACGACTGCAACGAAGATTAGCGTATGATTAACATTTGTAAATGTTAATAAATTGTTAATGCGTTGCAGTCGTTGCACTTTTTGGGGGTCTCGTTGCACCTCTTTTATGCTTTGAACTCCTGATTATTTCTGACTTTTTTATTCTAACTGCAACAACTGCAACAACTGCAACGATAAAATCAAGAAACAGTAAAATAAGGACAAATATTATATAAATACATAGTAATTAGAGCAATATAAGGGTTTTTGGGAAAAGTGCGTTGCAGTCGTTGCAGTTGTTACACTTATAAAAAGATGATATAGAATGATACACTCTTTTATAATATAATAGTACCATAGAGACCTGGGCCGAGAGGCGGCCAGGTCTCTTTTTGTTTTAGTCACTGGCATAGGATAAGCTGGTGAAGGTGGGAGGGCGGGACCTATTACTCTGGAGGGCATCCGTGACCCAGAAACAGTTTTATAAAAGTCGAGCCTGGCGGTTAGCAAGGCAAGCATACATAGACTACAGATTAGCTATAGATGGCGGACTGTGTGAGGTATGCCACCAGGAGCCAGGGCTTATCGTTCACCATACTATATGGCTGGACGATCAGAACTGCAATGACCCGGAGATAAGTCTTAACCCTAAGCTCTTTAAGTATGAGTGCCAGACTTGTCACAATAAAGAACGTGATCCGCGTAAGGCCACAGCGGGCAGATGCCTGTATGGTCCAGACGGGGAGATTATAAGAAATACAAGTTACTAAAGGACCAGACCAGGCGCACCTCTGCTTTACGTGTCCCAGCCTGGATGAATACAAACTACTGAAAAATTTTTTCAGACTCCCCCCATTCTTCAAAAATTTTTGAGGGGGCCTGGGGACCGAGCGGGGGAGTCTAACTTTACCCTGCAAGTCACACGAAAGGGGTGTGGAATATGGCGAAAATCAAAAAAACTACCAGGATAACACGAGAAACTCTGAGATTAAAGGAGATTTTCAAAGACCTGGAGCCTAATAAGCTGAAAACCTGCGAGGCCTTAATTAACCGCGCCGCTTTCATTACTGTAAGCCTGGAGGACCTGGAGGCGCAGCTGAATAAAACGGGCTGGATAGAAACCTACCAGAACGGCGAGAACCAGAGCGGCATTAAGAAGGCCGCCGCGGCGGACGTGCATATCAGCCTCACTAAGAACCTTAACGCAATAATCAAGCAGCTGCTTGAGTTAGTGCCTCCTGCGCAGAAGGAGAACCGCCTCACGGCACTGATGAATAAATGATACCTTATGCAAACTATATAGAGGAGTATTACCACCAGATACAGACAGGCGAGGTCGTCGTCGGTAAATGGATAAAGCTCCTTTACGAGAAGATCACCGCGGGACTCCGTGAGGGTCTTTTTTTCTTTGACGCGAAAAAAGCTAATACCGCTATTGAGTTTATAGAAAACTTCTGCCGCCATTGTGAGGGCAGAAACGACTACATAACTCTGGAGCTTTGGCAAAAGTCCACGGTCTGCCTTATGTTCGGCATAGTGGAAGCTAACGGCCTGCGACTTTTCCGTGAGGTCTTTCTTGTTATGGGCCGAAAAAACGGCAAGAGTCTTTTCGCGTCCGCCTGCATTGCCTATATGACATATCTTGACGGCGAATACGGCGCTAAAATTTACTGCCTTGCACCTAAGCTGGAGCAGGCACTTATTGTGTACGATAACTTCTACAAGATGATACACCAGGAGTCAGAGCTGGACGACCTCGCGCAGAAGCGCCGCTCTGATATATACCTGGAGAGCACCAATACAGCTATCAAGCCGCTGGCCTTTAATGCTAAGAAGTCCGACGGCTTTAACCCGCACATGACAGTCTGCGACGAGATCGCGAGCTGGCCCGCAGAGCAGGGCCTTAAGCAGTACGAGGTTATGAAGTCCGCCCTGGGCGCCCGTAAGCAGCCTATGCTCCTGAGCATAAGTACAGCGGGCTACGTGAACGACGGACCATACGACGAGCTTATGATGCGCTCGACTGCGTTCCTGCAGGGCAACAGTGAAGAAAGACGACTGCTGCCCATTCTTTACATAATCGATGACGTAACAAAGTGGGACGACATCGAGGAGCTTAAAAAGGCTAACCCTAATATGGGAGTCAGTGTGTCTGCTGACTTTTTCCTTGAAGAGATAGCCGTAGCCCGCAACAGTATGAGCAAGCGGGCAGAGTTCCTTACTAAATATTGCAACATTAAACAGAATAGCACACAGGCCTGGCTACCCTTTGACATTGTGGACGCTGTGTCCCGGGAGGGCCTTAATCTTGAGGACTTCCGCGGGTGCTACTGCGTGGGCGGCATAGACCTGTCACAGACTACGGACTTGACCGCCTGCTGTGTAGTTATAGAGAAAGGCGGCAAACTGTACACCTTTGCAAAGTTCTTCATGCCAGAAAATAAGATTGACGAGCTGCAAGAACGTGAGGGCGTACCGTACCGCCTTTATGTATCTAAGGGCATTATACAGCCCAGCGGTGACAACTACGTGGACTATAACGACTGCTTTGAGTGGTTTAGGATGCTCGTTGAAAAATACGAGATACTCCCGCTCAAGGTAGGCTATGACCGTTACTCATCCCAGTACCTCGTACAGCAGATGAGCGGCTACGGCTTCCACATGGACGACGTGTACCAGGGTGAGAACCTGTCCCCTGTATTGCACGAGGCTGACGGCCTGCTGCGAGATAAGACTCTGCAGCTGGGAACTAATAACGTATTAAAGGCCCACTTCCTAAACGTGGGCGTTAAGCAGAATATAGAAACCCGAAAACTCCGCCCAGTCAAGATAGACCAGCGGTGCCATATTGACGGCTTTGTGGCCGTAATCGACGCCTTGACGGTCCGCCAGAAATGGTACGACCAAATAGGCGAGCAGTTAAAAAATGCAGCATAAAAGAGGAGGCCCTTAATGGGAGCATTCAACAAACTTTTTGGAAAACTCAAAGTTAAACAGCTGCAGGGGTCTTTCTTTTCTATGCTGGACGGATACACCCCTGTATTCACAACCTATGACGGCGGCGTCTACGAAATGGAACTGACCCGCGGAAGCATTCACACCTTTGCGAGTCACTGCAGCAAGCTCCAGCCTAAAGTGGCAGGGGCTGACGGCCGCGGTATTCAGTCGCTTCTCGACTGGAAGCCTAACCCCTTTATGACAAGCGCGCAGTTTTTGTATAAAGTGGCTACTATTTACGAGACGCAGAATACCTGCTTTATAGTGCCCATTCTTGACGCGATCGACAGGATCGTAGGCTATTACCCGGTTATTCCTTCTTTGACTGAGATTAGAGAAGAAAAGGGCGAGCCCTTCCTTGTGTACACTTTCGGCAACGGCGAGAAGCTGGCTATTGAGCTGTCACGCGTGGGCGCGATAAGTAAGTTCTTATACCACAAGGACTTTATCGGTGAAGATAACAGCGCTCTGGAGCCCACTATGCAGCTGCTGGCAACCCAGAACCAGGGCATAGCTGAGGGCATTAAGAACAGCGCAAGTATTCGATTTATGGCAACTCTTGGCAACTTTACCAAGGGCAAGGATATGGCAAGAGAGCGCAAGGAGTGGGTCGAGAATAACCTGGGCCCTGATGCTGGCGGCCTGGCTATATTCCCGAATACATACACCAACGTGCAGCAGATACAGTCCGCGGCTAAGTTCGTGGACGCTGAGCAGGTTAAGCTCATCGAGGACAGAGTATATACATACTTTGGCTCTAATGAGAAAATTTTGCACAACCAGGCCACGGGTGACGACTGGGCGGCGTACTATGAGGGCAAGGTAGAGCCCTTTGCCATTCAGCTGTCCCAGGCTATGACAACAATGACCTACAGCGCGAATGAAATCACCAGGAAGAGCGCTATCACCTGGGTGGCCAATCGCCTGCAGTATATGACCAACGCGGACAAGCTCCAGGTAAGTAGCCAGATGTTTGACCGCGGTATTTTAAGCACTAACGACGTTATGGACATCTGGGGACTGCCTCACGTTCCCGACGGCGACAAGCGTTATATCCGCAAGGAGTACACCGAAATAAGCCAGCTCGACAAATTATTATTTGAGGAGTCGTCATGCCTTCCCCTTTGGGGAAGGTGTCACCGAAGGTGACGGAAGAGGTTCGCACTTTTGCGAAGCAAAAGTGCATCGCCGAAGGCGATTTGTACGGAAATACCAAAGGAATTCGGCCTCTTCCGACCTCGCTACGCTCGGCCACCTTCCCCAAAGGGGAAGGCTTTTCCGCCTTGCGGCGGTCGGGTCGGGGGACCCGTCCCCTACGGGGTGCGATTGGATG
>CALCHR010000151.1 GCA_937901185.1 uncultured Bacteroidales bacterium | reverse complement strand
GACTCCCTAAGCTTAATATTCCTTGTATAGATATTGAAGGAATGTTTGATTATTACATTGATATCCTAAAGCACAAAGACCTTAACTATGTGCCAAAAAAATTGCCTATTCCTAATGTAGGTGTACCCATTTTGTCTAGCAAAGCAGACTGGGAAGAAACACTTAAGTCTGGTAAGGGCACGGTTCGACTTGCTCCTGAAATGACAATAGATAAAAATGGCACTATTGTTATTACCGCTATGCCTATCTCTAAGACAGTAGAACACGTTCGTAAAATTGTTGAGAAAGAAATTTTGTTAGATAAAGTTGATTTACGTGACGAGTCTACTTACGAAACACGCATTGTTATAGAAAAAGTGTTTAAAAAGCAGTGCGACATGAGAGAAGTCTTTGATAAGCTTTATAAAAAGCTACAGACTTCTGAAACATACAATTTGGCCTTTTTTGACCAAGATCATATCTATGTACCGTGTAGCTTTGATGCCGTCGTAAAGTCTAACCTAAATTACTTAATTGAGACGCATACCAATAGACTTGCGCATCAGATTAAAGACAATAAGGATAGATTGGAAGTATTACAAATCATTGAAAAGCTTAAGGCTACTGACGGTTGGAAAGCTATTTTTGATTTGTCTTACGAAGATGCATGCGCATTTCTTCAAAAGAAGTTTAAGTGTGACAGCGAAACTGCACAAGCTGTATTGCGAAAGCCAATTTCGTATTTAACCAAAGAGCACCATACAGAAATTCTTGACCTGCAAAACCTCATTATAGAGCTAGAAGCAGACAAGTCTGACATTTTTGAGATGCTTCTTAAAAAGTACAAGGCAATTAAACCGCGAGTACTCAAAGCTATTCCTTCTAATACTACTAAATTCGTATAAACAAAGATTTGCTAAATTAGTTAGATTTGTAAATTAAGGAGTTGCTTAAAATGCCTTTATTAGAAACTATTGTATCTGAAAGTGACTTACTATCTCGTTTAATTCCATTAACTGATTCTGAGATTTTTTCATTTATGGATACACTTCGTGGTGGTACATATTTTAACATGGGTATGTATAGCCCTATTACAGTGTCTCGTGCTTATAAAAAGACTATTCGCATTTACAAGGTTGTAACAATGACCGCTATTGTTAGTGGTGTCAGCTATGAGAATATCGGTACAACCAAAGATTTCAGAGATCGCACCGGTAAGGAGCCCGGCCATGCTTGGTATGACCATCTAGACGGCTATGAAAACCGCGTTGGCGTAAAAAAGAGTGACCCAAATGCAAAATATATCCTGTGGGATATTAAAAAATGCTCTGGAACTTGTGTATATTATTATGTGGTAGATATTGCTACTGGTGACGTAACACCTATCTCCAGAGAACAAGTCTTAGATTCTGAGTATTTAACTGATTCAGAGAAAAAGAAACTGATGCCTTCTAAGGTTGAGGGTTACGATAAGACAACCGGCACTATGATTGAAAACCAAACAATGTGGAGAACAGCAGCATTTGACCACGTTTTCTGGCTAAGCCAGGAAGGAAAATCAACGAAAGAGTTTGGTGTTAAGTTTATGGAAAGCATTAATTTAAGAGAAGCTGCTGGGTTTGATCTATTTATGGACGGTAATGCTCATGCTACCGCAAATTTGGATGACATCCTTTCCGGCGGTCTAGCTGAGTCTCAGGAAGCTCCTGTGCTGGCTGAGGCAGACAGTGTTAGTGTAGGAGAGCAGTTATATGTAGCAACCAATCTTGCGAACGGTGAGCTGCTAGGTGCCGTGTGGGCAAGCTCAGAAACTGCTGCCTACGATTATTTTGCAAACGGTGAGCCTTTGATTCCAAATCAAAACGATGATTTGTTTGTGTGCCTGGCTGCAGAGGCTGAGTGTTCCTTTGAAGATATTGCAGCTGAATTTCCTGATGTCTTTGATGGAAGTGTTAATGGTGAAAAGCGCTCTAAAATGATTTTTGAGCAATGTGCTGAAGAAGAGACTGCTTTGCAGGAATCTTCTGTTAATGGTTACATAATTGCAACTAAAGAGAAGCCTGCAGTTGAAGAGGACGCTTTCTATCAAGTTGACCTAGAAAACTATTCTTTTGACGTCGCTTCACTTGCAGATGCAACAGTATTCCGTTCTTTAGGTGATGCTCGTTTTAGTGCAAATCAGGCATTGTCAATGTCAACGCTACATAGAATCTATATTTTAGATGCTGCTACCTTAGAGTACGTAGATAGCTTAGACTACTATGTAGACTATGAAGATGAAGAGGATTATCCTGGCTATTTTGATGAAGCCTATAAAACAGTACTGATTGAAGACGCCAGCGACGCTAAGTTTTACTATGTAATTTGCAAGATGTATGATAAGATTGTAGCACACGGCATTCAACGTGTAAATCTTGCAAGCTTGGCAGGATTAGAAACTGCAGAAGAACGTGCTATTACCGATTTCTTTGATGGAACTAATATCGCGTATAACGGTGAATATGACGACGAAGACGGTGAGTTTGATTGGGATGGTCTAACTCGCTATTCTGGGGAAATTTCTGTGGAAGACCTTGATAAATATATGAGATTGTCTGATGATGATGCTCAAAAACTTATTGATGACAGTGGCCTGGACTTTATAGAAGAGTCTCGTAAGACTATCGAAAAGTCAGCCTTACACGAGTCCTATCGTCGTACTACTTCTAGAGGCAAGACTTTAAACGAAAATAGTTTATTTGTAGACTTTGATTAATTAAAATCAGCCGAGCATGTAGCAGTGCTCGGCTTATTTTTTCTGCTCGTTTTTGCTAAATTAAGTATAAACATATGTTAGGAAGTGACATAATGCCTAATGATCTTTTTGTAGAGTTTAGTGCAACTTCTATGGACTCTGAAGGTCGAGCCTTGTCGAAAGAACAACTTGAGTTCTTTGCCGGAAGTAAGTGTGTCGATGAATCAGGCAGACTTTTAGTCGTATACCATGCGTCTAATACCGATTTTGATGAGTTTAGTCCCTCTAAAATCGGTACTGGTGGCGGAACTATCTATGGCAGAGGTTTTTATTTTAATGACAGTGATTTTGGTTTAGATATTTATGGTACATACATAAAAGAATACTACTTGAACTTACAGAAGCCTTTTGTATGGCAAATGGTTAATAGAGTAGCAGACGCAAAACGCAATATTAATGCTTTTGTGCAAGTGTTAAATGCTAATGGCTATCCGATTACCAGAGAGCTAAGAAAAACACTGGAAGATGAAATTATCAATCAAGATGGCGAGCTAGATACGGTGCTTGAGCTTACTTGCGGAGAGCAGGAAGCACAAGCCTATTTCAAGAATGCAGGCTTTGATGGTATTATGAATTTATCTACCGGTGATATGGTCGCATTCAGTCCATCGCAAATTAAACGGTGTCTGGATAGAACACCTACAAAACGAGAACTAGCCACAGTATAAAAAAGACGGTCAGTAAATCTGACCGTCTTTTACTGTATTATATATTGATTAGTAATAAGAAAGGACTGTGATCAATGACACCAATTGAGTTTAACAAAGTTGTTGAAGATCAACTTGCACGTATCCAACGCGTACTTGTTAAAAAGGAAAATGAGTATTCACTTGGTACGGACCGTATGTCTGTGTTTAAACACGGCGCAGGTATCACAGAAGAAACACCTGAGCAGGTTTTGTATGGATTTATGCTTAAGCATATTATCTCCGTCACAGACATGGTAAACAGTAAAGCGACCTATTCTGAGGAGCTTTGGAACGAGAAAATCACAGATATTTGTAACTATTTAATTTTGCTGCAGGGTCTGTTACGAGATACGGGCAGAATGACGACTGAAAAAGAATAAGGAGACTTTTATGCAGGCTTATAAAGATTATCTACAGTACGTTTTGGACAACGGTGTTATGACGGCTAACCGTACCGGTGTCAATACCCTTGCTTGCTCCGGTTATATGCTGAAGCACGATATGAAGGATGGTTTCCCTCTGCTGACCACGAAGAAGATGGGTATTAAGAACATTGCTTCTGAGCTCGAGATGTTTATTAAGGGCATTCAGGATAAGCGTTGGCTGCAGGAGCGTGGCAATCATATTTGGGATGAGTGGTGCAATCCACAGAAGGTACCGTATGGCCAGGACGAAGAGACAAAAGCAAAGATGCTGGCAGAACCTGACCTGGGTCCTATTTATGGTAGTCAGTGGGTATGCTTCAATGGTGATGCTGACAAGGGTAATCAGCTGAAGAATGTAATCGAGACTATTAAGAAGGACCCTACTTGTCGTAGACTGGTCGTATCTGCTTGGAACCCTCTGCAGATGGACCAGATGGCGTTGCCTCCTTGTCACGTGCTGTTTGAGCTGTTGTGCTACCCTGAGCAGGGTACTATGGATATTCTGTGGTTCCAGCGCAGCTGCGATAGCTTCTTGGGTGTTCCTTATGATCTGGCTTCTTACGCTCTGCTGCTCACTCTGATTTGTAAAGAGACCGGTTACACACCTGGCTATGTATATGGTATGCTTGGTTCCTGTCATATCTATGAAAATCATTTCGATGTTGTTCGTGAGCAGCTGTCCCGTCCAACTCACAAGCTGCCTACCATTGAAATCGAGAACTGGACTAATATTTGGGAATGGCAGTATTCCGACGTTAAGCTGCTAAACTACGAAAGTGAAGCAAAGCTTGTTGGAGCTATTGCTGTTTAATAAATCATGATGACTAATTTGTTTAAGCATCTGAAAACTGTACATACACATAGAAAATATGTACGACAGGCCTGTTTTAAAATGGGCCTGTATAAACAAGGACTATTGCATGACCTTAGTAAATATTCATTTACAGAAATGCTTATTTGTAAGTATTACTCAGGTAAGAGAAGTCCACATCAAAATGCACGAGAAGCTCTTGGATACTCACCTAGCTGGATTCATCATTATCATACTAATAAGCACCATTTTCAATACTGGTGGGATGAGGATGAAGACGGTACTATCATTCCTATGAAAATGCCGTATAACTATGTTATTGAAAGTTTCTGTGATATGCTAGGTGCCAGCAAGGCTTATAATCCGAAAGACTGGAAGCCAGAGATGCTTTCAAACTACTGGATAACTAAATGTGTTGGTAAGCGCATTATGCATGAAAAGTCAGCAAATTTAGTTGAATTTTTAATTAATCGCCTTGTAGAGCTTGGTGAAGAGACATTCTTTGTGTGGTTTAAGGAAAACAAGTATTTTTTACGGTTTTACTATAACGATTGAATTTTGTAGAGGTGCTTTATGACAAAAACAGAATATTACTTGAATATCGCACTCGCGGTAGCAAATAAATCTACCTGTCTAAAAAAGCACTATGGTGCCGTAATCGTTAATGGCGATGAAATTGTTGCAACTGGATTCAATGGGCCTCCAAGAGGTGAGGCCCATTGTGTTTCATGTACTAAAGCACAAGGTACCGGTGATATGGATGAGTATTGTTCTTGTCCAGCTGTGCATGCAGAACAGAATGCCATTATTTCTGCTAGTCGTAAAGAGATGGTCGGTGCAGATTTATATCTTGCCGGATGGGATGTTCGAACAAATAGCGAGCACATTGACACCTTGCCTTGTGAGATATGTTTACGACTTATAAAGAATGCTGGCATCAACCGTATCATAACTAGAAAAGGAATTAGATATGAACGATTTGCAGACGGCATTTTGTACAGACTGGGGGAATAGTGTGCTTAAAGCTATTGTATGCGTAGACCGTGAATGGTCAATTGGTCGTAATAACGATCTACTTTTTAACTTACCAAAAGACATGGCGTTCTTTAGACAGACAACTAAAAACAAAATTGTTGTATGTGGGCGCAAAACGCTAGAAAGCTTTCCAGGAGGTAAACCACTGCCTGGACGGTCTACTATATGTCTTTGTTCGCCTGAAAATAATCGAGATGATTGCTATTGTGTAAATAGCTTTGAAGACTTACTGAAGTTAACAAAAGAGCTAGCTAAGACACAGGATGTTTTTGTCATTGGTGGGGCGCAGATTTATGAATTATTTCTACCTCACTATGATGAGGTCCTAGTTACCAAAGCAGATGCTGTTGGTAATGGTACGGTCTTTTTTCCAAACTTAGATAAAGACAAAAGATTTAAGCTAACTTGGATATCTGGAAATACTTTAGATAACGATGATATCAAAGTAAACTTTTGTACGTATGCAAAGACTCTCGCAGGAGGTTTTTAATGCAAGAATTATGTAAAGAACTTCCAGGCGTATGGAGCTGGGATACTGATATTCCATTTGCTGATATTATAGAATATCTTGAATCAGATGAAAACAATAAAAGTAAAAACTTAAAAATAGCCTATACTGCTAGTCATTTTTATCAATATTGTCCAGCTTACGGGCTATCTGATGATAGAAAACTGGTTGTTCAGGCTCTTTATAGAAACAAGCAGCCATTAAACAATCAACAAGATTTAGATAGGTCAGTTAAGCATTTTACAGTTTTTGCTAATGATGGACACTACGTAGAAGAGGCACTGCTTCAAGAATTTGGGCCAGTATATGGCTTGCAGTATTATAATGATACACATAGCGGCCTTGGTAGAATACTCTCGAAAAAAGAGTTACGAGAACCCGATTTTAAAAACCAAGATGGTTATACTTTTGAAGCGAAAATGTGCTGGGAAACCACAGCATCTAAATTTCCTGGTGAAGCAACTTTGGACTATACTATAGATCCCAGTAATTTTGTAGAAAAAGATTTTTTAGATGCTTTTAACGAGTTACCTCAAGTAAAGGCATTGCATACAGCACCTCTATGTCTGTGTCTGGTAAAGAAACGAGCAACCTTTGGCTATGTTGTCGGCGTACATATTGAGAACAACAAAGGTGTAAAAGCCAAGCTTATTGGACCACTATCAGTAAAATTTTTAAGAGCTAAACAAAAATACATATGAGGATTTTTGATTATGCAACAACTAACTAAATGTAATTTTTGTCGATTTGCCACGTCTGGTGGTGGGTGCATGGTCGCACGAAATCCTAGATACTGCAAAGAAGCTTTAAATGAGTACATGCAGTATTCTCGCAGCGGTGGACAGTCACCACCGCAGAAGTCTTTGCGAAGTTGGGATAAAAACAGAAAATAAAATGTGCTAAATTAAATAGAGCTTGATAAAAGCTTTGTTTAATGATACCAAACGATACAAAAACAATACCTAAACTATACCTTTTCTTTCTTTATTTTTATAGTTAAATTGTTTTATCGCTTGGTAGAAAAACTGCCAAGCGATTTTTTGTTTTATTCGACACTTTTAAAAGTTTTGCTGTATTATATTTTGTAAACTATTATTTGGAGTGTGATTACATGATTAAATTTTTGATTGAGCCTGGCTTTACCGTAAAAAAGCCTGAAAGAGACTATGGTAACGCTGGCATCGATTTCTTTATCCCTGAGTATTCCGATGCTTTTGGTAGAGCTTTCTCCGAAAAGAACCAGCCACACAATGCATATCTTGAGTGTGCCGCTGACGGTTGGTATATCATTGTACCTGAGCATGGACGTGTGAATATTCCTTCAGGCGTGCGTAGTCGTATTGAGCCGAATGTAGCTCTTGAGGCACAGAATAAGTCTGGCATTGCTACTAAGCATGGTCTTGTGTATGGTGCTGCAACTGTTGACGCTAATTACCAGGGTATTATTCACATTTCTTTGATTAATACCACAAATAGAGCAGTAAAGCTGCCGCTTGGTTCTAAGGCTGTTCAGTTTATTCCGCGTATTATTGATACTTCCGTTGTAGAAGTATATGAAGATGTGTCTTTTGAAGACTTCTATGCCGATTTTGCTTTTTCTAACCGCGGTGAAGGTGCCTTTGGCTCAACTGGCGTATAAGTAAACTTTTGGTGGAGGACCTATGTCTAAGTGCTTTTTATTTGATCGTTGCAATCACAAAGATTGCGACAAAGACTTTTGTTTACGAAAGTATAAAATGGACACGCTCTATTCTGCTGCACTAATGACAGAGAGCCAAAAACAACACATTGTCTTGAAAATTGACCCAGATGGAACTGACCTAGAGCAGTTTCAAAAACTTGCTGCGATTGAGCAGGATATTGTTAAGTTTATCTCAGAAGGTAAAAACTTATATTTACATTCTGCTAATTGCGGTAATGGTAAAAGCTCTTGGAGTATTCGTCTTGTCGAGGCCTACTTTGATAAAATTTGGGCTCGTACAGACGGTAAGTGTCGTGTGCTGTTCATAAGCGTGCCTCGGTTTCTGTTGGCACTCAAAGATAATATCACAACAAGAAGTAGCTATGTAGAGTACATCAAAGACAATGTGCTTGAAGCCGACCTGGTTATTTGGGATGATATTGCTGCAAAAATGGGTTCAGAGTTTGAGCTAACACACTTGCTAAATATTATTGATAATCGGCTTGCTTTGGGTAAGTCAAACATCTATACATCTAATCTCAACAGGCAGCAGTTATATACAGCTCTTGGTGAGCGTCTTACCAGTAGAATTGCTAATATGTCAACAGATATTGAGCTGTTTGGCGCTGATAAAAGATTTTTAAAGTTGGAGGATAATGCATGACATCACAGTTTCAGATCTTAAATAAGATTCTGCAAAATAAAGATTATTCTTTCATAACTTTAAACAATCTAACCGTAGAATATTTCTTTAATTACCAGAACGAGTTTAACTTTATTAAGACACACTATGACTTGTATCATACTGTGCCTGACCGTTTGACCTTTCTTGCTTCTTTCCCTGAGTTTGTAATTCAGGATGTGAGTGAACCTGATAATTACCTAATCGAGCAGCTTTATAATGACTATAACCAGAGCTATTTGGCATCTCGCTTCAATGGTATTAAAAAGTTGCTCGAAGCAGATGACACAGCAGGTGCCACAAAGTATTTTCTTGAGTCAGTAGAAAAGCTGCATATTGGCTCTGCACTAAAGTGTACCGATATTATGAAAGATACCTCTCGGTATGAGCGTTATCTCGATATGATTGCCAATCAGTCTAAGTATTTTATTTCAACCGGCTTTCCTGAATTAGATAAGATTATTACAGGCATCGACCGTAGAAATGAAAATATGGTTATTGCAGCTAGAACTGGTGTTGGTAAATCGTGGCTTTTGCTGACTATTGCAGCCGCAGCTTCGCGACAAGGTTTAACTGTCGGTATTTATTCAGGTGAGATGTCTGTAGATAAGGTTGCATACCGTATTGATACCCTGCTGGGTAAGATCGATAACCGCAAAATTTCACGTGGTGACCTATACTACAAAGATTTCTATAAGAATTACTTGGATAGTTTGGCATGCTCTTCTTATGGTGCAATCAAAGTTCTGACGCCTAACGATATTGCAGGCCCTGCTACAGTTGATGCTTTGCAGGCTTTTATCGAAAAAGAAAACTTAGACATTCTTTTTATTGACCAGTATTCTTTGCTTGAGGATAATAGTCGTGCAAAGGTGGCACATGAAAAGGTAGCTAATATTTCTAAGGCTGTCAAGAATTTACAGGTACTAAAACAAATCCCAATTATTTCTGTTTCACAGATGAACAGAACTAAGAATGAGGATAAAACTCAAGATACTACTCAAATTGCACTGTCTGACCGTATTGGTCAAGACGCTACCATTATTTTAATGCTAGATAAGCAAGATGCAGAAGATATTAACCATAAGGGCTCATACAAGGTAACACTAAACCTTGTAAAAGCAAGAGACGGTGGTGATGGTCGCAAGTTAGAGTATCTGTGGGATTTCAATACTGGTGATTATCGGTACCTGTCCAACAGTGAAGATGGTGTTACGTCTGAAGAAGATTTTGACGAGCTTGAAAACAGCTATAACGTCACACCAGACTACCCATTGCCAGATGAAACACCTTTTTAAACAAGGAGCTAAATCATGAGAGTTTTAAGAGTCGACAACTACATTATTGAGACCCCTTTGTATGAAGTTGTTATGAAACTTAAAATGGCACTTACTAATGGTAAGCTTCGAGAAATTAAGTCATGGTCCATTGGTGATGATAACATTGTTGTTACATGTCCAAACAGACACCACAAAGGCGGTCACGAACACTCAGCTGCAATGAATATTTATGTCGGTGATAGTGATAAGATTCCTTATGGCTATTGTAAGTGCTGGGCATGTGATTTTCAGTGTTCGTTTGTATACTTCGTAGCAGAATGTTTTGAGTGTTCTGAAGAATTTGCAAAACAATGGCTAATTAACCATTTTGGAATTTTTTCAGAAGCAGTTGTTAGAACTGAAAGTGAAATCGTTATAAAACAAAACAAAGCTCCAGTCAGACTGCCAGGAACCTTTTTAAACAATCTGCAAAGCTGGCACCCATATTTAGCAGAACGAAAGCTTTCACGTGAAGTCTGTGAGTTATTCCAAGTAAAATATGACCCAACTACTAGCCAGATAGTCTTCCCATGTTTTGATATTGCTGGTAATATTATCATGGCACCACGTCGGTCTATTGCTTACAAAAATTTCTATTTGGATAAAGAACAAGATAAGCCTGTGTATTGTCTTGACTATATTATTAAAAATAATATCCAAACAGCGATGATTTGTGAAGGTCCTTTCGACGTGTTAACGTGTTATACATACGGCTATCCTGCAATCGGCACTTTTGGTAACCCGTCTCCAAGTCAGATTGCAGCTATTAACAAGTCTTCTATTAAAGTTCTTTATTTAGCAATGGATAACGATGCAGCCGGCAGACGTATGGCTAATACTATTCGTGCAGGCATTGACCCTCGTATTATCTTGAAAACAGTTAACTGGCCTGCTGGTAAAAAAGACCCAAACGAGTTAACTTACGAAGAATTTCAGCAAGTTATGCTTCAAGCTAAAAATTCATAATTTTATATTGTATTGTAATATGTCGGATTACGCCGATAAAAATAAACTAAAAATAAAAAAAACGATACCAAAGGAGATATCAATTATGTCACAGTTTTCTTACGCTCAGTATCAGCAGGTAGTTGCCCAGGCCCAGGCTTCTGGCGACGGTACAAAGGTCGGCTTTTTCAAGCTGAAGGATGATGGCGATATCGCTATTGCCCGTGTGAACATCAGCTGCAATGAAGATATGGATTTTGCATCTGTCCACACCATCGGCGCTAACGGTCGTTGGATGAAAGTCAGCTGTCTAAATCCTCTCGGATCTTACGGCGGTGATTGCGCACTGTGTGCTGCACACGCTGCAAATCCTAAGGGCTCTATTTCTAAGTCTGCCAAGAAGCTCTTTGTTCAGATGATGGTGTCTTATCGTGACCCCGCATCTGCTACTGGTTACACTCCTCCTGCTCCTGTTATTTGGGACCGTCCGGCAGCTTTCTC
>CALCHR010000150.1 GCA_937901185.1 uncultured Bacteroidales bacterium | reverse complement strand
CGCGGAAAACGAAACGGCCGATACGACCGAAACCGTTAATACCTACTTTAATCATAATTTTTTAATATTTTAATAAAAAGTTAATATGTGCTCTGTCGAGAGGCTTTTCTCAGAAAAAGTTCTGCAGTCGGCCTATTTTTTAGAGTTTTACGTGGCAAAAATACAAAATCCTTTTTAATTTTGCACCAAGTTTTATATCAAAAAAAAAAAATAATGGGTAAATCTACTTTTTTACAAGAATTTAAGGCCTTTGCTGTTAAAGGAAATGCCATAGATATGGCAGTCGGTGTAATTATTGGTGGTGCTTTTGGTAAGATTGTAACCTCTATTGTGAATGACCTTATCATGCCTCCTATAGGATGGTTGATTGGCGGTGTTGACTTCAAAGACCTCTCTGTGAAGCTCCCCGTAAATCCTCTGAGTGTAGAAGAAGGCGTAGAGGCTGTTCCTGTAACTATCAACTATGGTAACTTCCTGCAGACCACTTTCGACTTTCTCATTATTGCTTTCTGCGTGTTCATGTTGCTTCGCCTGGTGATGAAGCTTTCTAAGAAGAAAGAAGAAAAGGCTCCTGCAGCTCCTCCTGCACCTCCTGCTCCTTCTAAGGAAGAAGTGTTGCTGACAGAGATTCGCGATCTCTTGAAGGAGAAGAAGTAAGATAATCTTCAGCGATTGACAGTTTGCCTCATCTGCTTATAGTTTGCAGGTGAGGCAAATTTGTTTTGAGGGACAAAGGGAATGTGCTCCTATATATAATATAATGTGTATCCCCGCAAGGTTCATCCTGCAATAAGGCTAACAAGAGAGAAGAGGTAGATGTTAGAAAAGGGCGGGGAGGAGCTTGCAAGGCATTGTAGAAAAAACAAGGAGCGATGGGCCTTAAAAAAATAAAATAATTTTTTGGTAGTTTTTTTTGCATGCTGTAACTTTGCGCCTAAAATAAAAGTAACCATTTTTTTATACTAAACAGTTGGGATTATGAAGCAAGACATGATTGTGATTCTTGATTTGGGTAGCCACGAAAATACTGTGGTGGCCCGTGCCATTCGCGCCCTTGGCGTATATAGCGAAATTTACCCGCACGATATTACTGCGGCAGAGCTGAAAGCCCTCCCCGGAGTGAAGGGTGTAATCATTAACGGCGGTCCTAACTGTGTTATCGACGGAGAGGCTATCGACGTGTTGCCGGAAATCTACGAAGCAGGATTGCCCGTGATGGCTGCCGGCCACGATAAGGCCCTCTGCGCAGTGAAGCTCCCCGAGTTTGCAAACGACGAGGCAGCCATTAAAGAAGCCGTGAAGTCTTTTGTATTTGATACTTGTAAGGCTGAGCCTAACTGGAATATGAAGAATTTTGTAGCCGACCAAGTGGAACTTATCCGCCGTCAGGTTGGCGACAAGAAAGTGTTGCTCGCCCTCTCAGGCGGTGTGGACAGCTCAGTAGTGGCCGCTTTGCTCTTGAAAGCCATTGGCGACAACTTGGTTTGCGTACACGTGAACCACGGCCTTATGCGCAAGGGCGAATCAGAAGATGTGGTCGAAGTGTTCCGCAACCAGCTCTGTGCAAATCTTGTATATGTAGATGCTACAGAACGCTTCCTTACCAAGCTCGAAAATGTGGGCGACCCCGAACAGAAGCGTAAGATCATCGGCGGCGAGTTTATCCGCGTGTTTGAAGAAGAGGCTCGCAAGCTCGAAGGCATCGACTTCCTCGGACAGGGTACTATCTACCCCGACATTGTAGAGAGCGGCACGAAGACAGCCAAGTGTGTGAAGAGCCACCACAACGTAGGCGGTCTGCCCGAAGACCTTCAGTTTGAACTCGTAGAGCCCATCAAGCAACTCTTCAAGGACGAGGTGCGTGCTTGCGGTCTCGAACTCGGTTTGCCCTATGCGATGGTTTACCGTCAACCGTTCCCCGGTCCCGGTCTCGGCGTTCGTTGCCTCGGCGCTATCACACGCGACCGTCTTGAAGCCGTGCGTGAAAGCGACGCCATCCTCCGCGAAGAATTTGCAAAGGCAGGCCTCGACAAGCAGGTTTGGCAGTATTTTACCCTCGTACCCGACTTCAAGTCAGTAGGCGTACGCGACAACGCCCGCTCTTACGACTGGCCCGTCATCATCCGCGCCGTGAACACCATCGACGCCATGACAGCTTCTATTGAGCACATCGACTGGGCTATCCTTGACAAGATTACAAACCGCATCCTCAAGGAAGTGCCCAACGTGAACCGCGTTTGCTACGACCTCTCTCCGAAACCCAATGCTACTATCGAGTGGGAATAAATCCACTCCGTTTTATAAGCACATTTCTGATAGCCTCGCCTCATAAAAGGTCGAGGCTATTTTTTTGAGATATTCCCTATGGGGCATGCCGGAAAAAAAGGCCTTTCTAACCGCTTGAAAATCAATAGTCATTTTCGGCCGTTTCTTCGGAGTTTACTAGGAAAAACTCGGAGTTTACTAGTTTTTCCTAGAAGTTTACTAAGATTTCCTAGAAGGCTACTAAGAAATGCAGGGTAGTTTATAGCGCATTTCGGAACGCTATGCCATCAGCCCGGCGGATAGAAAATATCGTATATAGAGTATTTGGCAGATTGGGCAGCTTTTATTTATTTTGCAGATGGAAATTTATAGACACAATAATAATATATTATATGAGTATGAAAAAAGCAATTTTAGGTTTAGCAATGACTGCTGCATTGGCGGCGTGCGATTCGTCGAGCGGCAATCAGTTGATGAAAGACTCGGCGCTGCCATTTGGCGCTCCGGAGTTTTCAAAGTATGAATCGGGCCAGTATGAAGAGGCCTTCATGACAGCCTTCGAGCAGCAGCGGGCGGAGATCGACGCGATAGCCAACAACACCGATGCGCCTACGTTTGACAACACCATCGGCGCGTTGGAGCAAAGTGGCAAGTTGCTGACTAAGGTGTCGGGCATCTTCTTCAACCTGAACGAGACCGACGCCGACGAGGTGATGAAGGAGACCGAGAAGAAAATCATGCCCTTGATGACAGAACACGGTGCGTATATGACGATGAACGAGAAACTGTGGGAGCGCATCAAGCACGTGTATGACAACAAGGAGAAGATGAACCTGACGCGCGAACAGGAAATGGTGTTGGATAAGTACTATCGAAAGTTTGTCAGAGGCGGTGCTCTGCTCGGTGCAGAGGATAAGAAGAAATTTATGGAGATAGAGAAAGAGCTCTCCATGGCCAGCATCCAGTTTGGCGACAACTCCTTGGCCGAGACCAACGCCTTCGAGCTGCACATCACCGATGAAAAAGACCTGGCAGGTCTGCCCCAAGGAAGCGTGCAAGCCGCCAAGGAAGAAGCGCAGGCCAGAGGCAAGGACGGATGGGTGTTTACGTTGCAAAAGCCTAGCTGGACGCCATTTATGCAGTATGCAGAAAACCGCGAGCTGAGAAAGCAGATGTACCTGGGCTACATCAATCGCGGCGACAACAATAACGCCAACGACAACAAGGCCTTGATAGCAAAAATTCTGAAGCTCCGCCAGGAAAAGGCCAAGCTCTTTGGCTTCAACAACTTTGCAGAGTACCAGCTGGAGGACAAAATGGCAGGCACACCCAAGGCTGCCTACGATTTGCTGATGACCATCTGGAACGCAGCTTTGCCCAAGGCGAAAGAAGAGGCTGCCGAGTTGCAAAAGCTGATGGACGAAGAAGGCGGCAACTTCAAACTCGAGGCTTGGGATTGGTGGTACTACACAGAGAAGCTCCGCCAAAAGAAATATGCCCTCAATGAGAATGAGCTGAAGCCCTACTTCTCGCTGGACAATGTGAGAAAGGGCTCGTTCATGGTGGCCAACAAACTCTTTGGCGTCAACTTCAAAGATGTGGAGGGCGTGGACATCTATCATCCCGAAGTGAAAGTGTTTGAAGTGACCGACACCGACGGCCCGCACATGGCATTGTTCTATACCGACTACTTCCCCCGCGCCACCAAGCGCGCCGGCGCATGGATGAACAACATCGTGGAAGCCTCAAACGTGGCCGGCGAAAACCAGCGCCCGATGATTGTAAACGTGTGCAACTTCACACGCCCGGCAGGCAATACGCCCTCGCTGCTCAACATCGACGAGACGCGCACCCTCTTCCATGAGTTTGGACATGCCCTTCACGGCATGCTCACCAAGACCAAATATCCTTCGGTCAATGGTACAAGCGTGGCGCGCGACTTTGTGGAATTGCCTTCGCAGATTATGGAGCACTGGGCCATCGAACCTGAAGTGATGAAACTCTATGCCCACCACTACGAGACGGGCGACACCATCCCCGACGCTCTTATTGAGAAAATGCAAGCCGCTGCTTCGTTCAACTCAGGCTTTGAGACCGTAGAGCTGGTGGCCGCCGCATTGCTCGACATGGAGTTCCACTTGGTGGACGACTATAACAACTTCGACGCAGCCGCCTTTGAAAAGTCGGTGGCCGAGAAGATAGGCCTCATCCCGCAAATCACCTTCCGCTACCGCGGTCCTTTCTTCAACCACGTCTTCAGTGGCGGCTATGCCGTGGGCTACTACAGCTATCTCTGGGCCGAAGTGTTGGATGCCGACGGCTACGAAGCGTTCAAGGAGAAGGGCGTGTTCGACCAGGAAACCGGTATGAGCTTCCGCAAGAACATCCTGGAAATGGGCGGCAGCGAAGAGCCGATGGTGCTGTATCGCCGATTCCGCGGAGCAGACCCCAATCCGGAAGCCTTGCTTAAGAACAGAGGGCTTGTAGATTAAGCATCAGCCCAGCCGACATGCTAACCGACCGATGGTCTTCACCTCAAAATTTGGGGTAAGCACCGTCGGTCGGTTTCTTTGTTGGGACCGTGTTTTTTGTCAGTGTCAAAAAAAATCTTGTGTTTGACACAAAAGTGTCAAGCGCTTGAAATTTTTATGTCAAGCGCTTGAAATTTTTGTGTCATCTGATGAAACTTTTCTCAGAACTTATTTAGTACGTACATTCCTTGCTGTAGAAGTTTCCCTCTAAAATAAATGCTGATTTTTTGTAGTTTTGTACTCCCTACTTGCGTCTAAGGGGTAAAAAATACTCTTTTAATACGTATGAAACAATGAATACATTGGAACAGGATTTTGAACAAATGGTGCGCAAGCACAAGAGCACCATCTACACGGTGTGTTTCATGTTCTCAAAGGACTCCGATGAAGTGAACGACCTTTTTCAGGAAGTGCTTATCAACCTGTGGCGTGGCTTTCGAGGCTTCAAGGGCGAGAGCCGGCCGGCTACGTGGATATGGCGTGTGAGTTTTAACACTTGCATCTCGCAGGAGCGAAAGAAGAAACGCACGGCGAGCATCCCCTTGGATATGGAGATTGACCTCTTCAACGACCGCGATGAAGACACGCGCCAAATTCAGATGCTCTATCAGCGCATCCATCAACTGAAACCCTTTGACCGCGCCATCGTGTTGCTCTGGCTCGAGGGGATGCCCTATGAGGAGATTGCCGCCATCGTAGGCATCACGGTGAAGAACGTGTCGGTGCGCCTCTACCGCATCAAAGAAGAACTCAAGAAAATGTCGAACCAATAATTCAGCCCCATGATGACAAACAATATTGACTCAAACGAACTGCGAGAAATGAAAGCACAATTGGAACTGCTCACTAAAAAATTGGAGCAGGAAACCATTGTCAACGAGCGCCTGATACGCCGCTCGATGAAGGAGAAAGCCTACAAGCTACGCAGACAAATAGTGCTGGAAAGCCTTGTGTGCATCCTGATGATACCCTTCTTCCTCTGGGTGCTGCCCAGAATCTCTCCCATATCCATGCACTTCTGCCTCTTCTCTGTTGCATTTTTTGCTCTGGCGATAGGCTATAATTATTATATGTATCGCCAGTTTCCCCTCAAAGATATCATGGACGGGAGTTTGATAGAAGTGCGCAAAGCCACCTTGAAATTCAAACGCTTAACGCTCAGATGGACGTATGGCATTGGCATCCCCTTCTTGCTGGTATATGTGCCGTGGTTTGTATATGAAAAGTTTCAAGTGTACCAAGGCGAGCGTCTCCAAGCTGTGCTCATCGGTGGCGCCATCGGTTTCTTAGTGGGTGGAAGCATAGGCATCTATCAATTCCGCAAAACGCTTCGCACCACCGACGAACTTCTGCAGCAGATAGAAGAACTGGAAGAGCAGGTGTGAGAAAGGCTATTTGAGATGTAAAGACTGAGCCGCAGACGTGCCCGCAATCTGTCCGAACACGATGATGTCGGCCACGGCGTTTGGAATTTCGATGCTTGTCAAGCCGTTGCAAAAATTGAACGCAGAATTTCCAATTGTAGTTACGGAATATGTAGCTCCATAGACTGAAATGCTGGCAGGGATAACAATATCGCCTCTATACTCAGAATCGCTAGAAGTGACTTCTGCAGTATAGTTAGAACTGTCTAATGTGTAGTAGATGCCATCTACCTCTACCACTCATTGCGCCATCACCGCCATTGTAAAGACTAGTAGGCAAGAGAGAAGGGATAATCTTTTTTTTTATAAGTGTGTTGATTTAGATGAAGTTATTATACAATAATTATATATGTGTCCGGCTTTGGTCGAATCTTTTTAAGCGGCGCCGAGGTAGGGATGGGTATAGATACAGAAAGCGTGGACCTACTTAATCTATCCTCAACTGAAGGTCCTAGGAAAACCCGTAACACAAAGATGGGGAAAGTAGCCCCACGGATAACGCGTGAGAACCACTATGCCTGTCTATTGTGTTGCTGTTGAAAATTTCTCAGGTTTTCAGTTGCAAGACCAGCATAACGCTTCTACGTTATTTCATAATATGTCCTTGCCGAGCCGCAGCCTGACAGTGCAAATGTACTAAATTATTCTAAACAGCAAGCTGTCGGCTCGTTTTTTTATATCTTAATCAATTTCTTACGGGCGATTGTGTCGGGCTTTCTTCCTTGTTTTTTTTCCTTTCTAACCGCTTGAAAATCAATAGCCATTTTCGGCCGTTTCTTCGGAGTTTACTAGGAAAAACTCGGAGTTTACTAAGATTTTCTAGAAGTTTACTAAGATTTCCTAGAAGCCTCCGAAGAAATGGCGGAAAATGAGTGCAGAGAATCAGTGGCTTACGAGGGTGGTTTTTGTGCCTTTTGCTCATGCGGATTGCTTGTGCCGCAGGAAAAGGCCAATTCTCCGCTGCCTCCTTATTTGTGTTTTGAAGCTCAAACTTCAAGCTTGAAACCAGCATTATAAGGGCAGAAGTTCCTTCAAAAAGAGCACCAATATTTTGCGTATTTTCTTCCGACCTTTTCTTCGTGGGCAAATACGCGAATCTCAGCCTCTCGGAAAAGTATTCCATCTGTCGGATTCCCGGCGCAAAAGTGTTCTGTATTTCTGATAGTGGCATTTTTTCGCTCTATGGATGGGCATTCATAGGAGGCTTGGATGATCATCCATAGCTTTGGCCCTCCCGTTTTTGGTGAATGTCGCTTCTCTGAATCCTATTTTGTAAGAAAAGTTAACATCTCTTTGGCGATTCGGGATTATCAAGATTTTCGCACTTATTTCGGTCTGTAAAAATTCGAGGCAAAGATTGTGTTAAAATATTTTTCCATTTTTTTTTTTTTTGTAACTTTGCAGGCTAATTGGCTGAAAATCAAATTATTTTTTGGCCGGAATTTCTCTTGGAAGTAGATAAACAATTAAATATTAAGACATTTGTGATGAGAAAATTGCTATTTTTCTTAGTGGCGCTGTTTGTGTCCTTAGGGGCACAGGCGCAGGTGCAGGCAAGTGATGCCGATGCTGTCGCTCAGCGAGGTGCGGAAAAAGGGTATTATCCCTATGCGGCTGAAGTGACAAAAAAGAAACAGCTTACCACCCTTGATGAACTCGCAGCCGGTAAGCGCATTGTTATTCAGCACAGTCATACCGGAACTCCGCATGAGGAACATGATGGTGCTTATCTCATGATGTATGGTCTTCCAGAAACGGGCCAAACTTATCATAAGATGTATCTGCACCACGAAGTGATAGGTCTGGGCATTTTCCAGTTGGAAGCCACTGACGCTGAAGGCAAGTTCAAACTCCAAACAGCGCACATGACTGCCACGGGCGGCAAATGCTATCTCGGAGAGTTGACAGGTAACGGAATAAACACCACGGCAATGGATAACTATGCCGGACAATATCAGTTCACTCCCGACAGCGAAGGCCGATGGACCATTAAGCACACTCAGACCGGCTATTACATCTATGCAGAAAGCCCCGAGGAAGGCGTTCATACCATTAACCGCTCGCAAGCTGTGTCAGACCATTGCTATTTCGTAGTGTATGAAGTGGAAGAAACATACGGCACCACCAAGTATGTGGAGGCCGATGTTACACTGACCGGCCCCAGTGGTAATACCTTTACAGCCCATCAAGAAGGATGGAGCAACTTCTACGAATTCATCAAGCAGGCAAATGCCGACCCTGTCTCTGGTGTAATTCCGGAGAACTACGGCGTGAAGCTCTCAAATATGTATTACCACGAAACCACAAATGAAATCACAGGCTTCATCAAGTTCCCCTTCAGCGTTTCCGGAAACCATGTGAATATACCGGTGCACCTCAATCCTTCGGGCGATGAGAACAAGCGATTTACTGTGGACGAAAACAACATGGTGAAGGTCATCACCAAGCCTGACGGCGAACCGACAGAAGGCGACGGATGGTATAAGAACGAAAAGAACCAGTGGTATATAATTCCTCACCTTGAAGACAACAGACAACTGTCGTACACCATTCAGAACAGAGCTACCCAACAATATCTTTACACAGAATCCAATTCTCTCGATTTGTTGTTGAGCAATACTCCCACCTACTTTAAGCTGAATAGTGGTGCCCCCGACGGACAAGTGAGATTTTCTACCTACTATACCGGCCCTTACTCAACCTACGTAAGCTATCTCGTAGAGAGCAGCGGTAAGGGGCATACTTCGACCAGTACTTATGGCGGAGTGGCCAACTTCCTCGTTACCACTATTTCGGGTGAAGAATTGGGCGGAGAAGACGCCATTGGCTTTGTGAGAAGATACACCAATGGTACGTCGTTCTGGGATGGAGGTCAGGTAAACCTCGAAGATGCCCCTGTGCATTTGAAAAATGTTCTCAACGACCCTAATCACGCAGGTTATACGACAGCCGGCAGCAGCCACCTCCTTTATTGCGCAGAGACCGGTATCACAGTGCCCAAATTGGACAACGTAACAGCTACATTCAACTATGTCAAGGGCTCTGACCAGCTCGTGATTTTCGGTGTGGACATTCTGAACCACATTGGCGAGGTAGTCGAATCCGATTACCATTTGGGAACAGCCGGCTCAACTCCGAGCAATAATACATATACAATAGCGAACGTATTCCCCGGCGAATACACCCTCCGCTATTGGGTTTGCAACAGAACCGACAATGAGACAGGGAAGAACCATAATCTAAACAACACCAGCGGTAATATTGCCGTGACAGGTGCCAACTATCGAATTGTATTTTCCAACCCCCTTGTGAATGGCGAGTTCGCTGCCAACACCACCTGGTTCCGCCTCCGCTTGCACGACGAGCTGCAACGCTACATCAGTGCGCAACCTGCCTATATGGATGATAACAACCATTTGAAGATTACCAACAACACCCCTCCCAGCGACAATGCCGGCTTGTGGGCCGTAATTGGTGACGAAGAAAATGGCTACAAGTTCTACAACCGCGCTTGGGGTCCCAAATATGCGTTGACCACCACCGGCTATGAAAGCGGCGATGGCGGTAGCGCACGTACATATATGGTGCCTGCCGACTCAGCTGTGAGTTACGACATTAAGCAAGTGCCCGGCAAATATATGTTCTCTGTGAAAATGCATGACACAGATAATGCGTACTTCAATTATCGCGGAGGCTACTTAGGCATTTGGAATAGTGGTGATGCTTTGGGCGAAGCTAATTCTATCATGACTTTCGAAACCGTAAACATGGAAGGCTGGGACGAACAGACCGAAGTGCTGATGAACAATATTAAAAAGCGCTGGCGTCCTTGGGTTGCAGAACCCGAAATCGGTACTGCCTACTATTATGTGATTGAAGATGCCGACTTTGCCTTCATGATGCAAAACCGCCTCTCCATATTTATCGGCTTGCACAAAAAAGTATTCAAGTTTGCCAATATCGACACTGCCTCATCGAACAGAACCGGTAAAATCCTGGCCGTGAAAGACGATGGCAAGGTGGGCGGTATCGTAGCCACGGAATCTATCCGCGATTATGTCCAGTTGTTCCACAACGGCAACGGCACCTTCAAACTGTACCATCCCCAAAGCGGAAAGTATCTGATGACGCCGGACAATGCGAAGGCCACCGCCAGCGTCGATTCGGCTGCCAACTTTACCTACGACATGTATGGCGACGAAGAAGGCATTGTGGCATTTACTACAGGAGGTCAGACCATTCACCTAAAAAACACCGAGCCCTTCGACGTGATGAGCTATGGCATCGGCGATCCGGCTTCGCGTTGGAACGTATCGTACAGCCAGGAGGCACAGGATTTGGTAGAAACCATAGCCACAGCCCGCGAACGTTATGCCGTACTTCAAGATGCCGCTTATCAGGCCAATCTTGGTGTGCCGGGCTATGCCGGTGCTGCCACCGTCGGCGCATTGAACGACTCCATCACCGCTGCCCTTGCTGCCACAGACTTCGTAGCCGCCAAGGCGATGGTCGAAGTGGCTATGCAGGCGATTACTGCGGAAGAAAATGCGCCCCTCTTCCCCATAGACTGTTATTTCACAATTACAAATAAGAATGGCCGTGGCTCTGTGGTGTACGACGATGCTGCGGATAAGCCGGTGGATACAGCAAATGGCAATGCCGCTTACCTCTGGCATAGTACCAGCGTAGACGCTGCCAACGTGAACCACCTCTGGGGCTTCTATTACAACCCCGTCAAGGAAGAATACTACCTTTACAATGTCGGCGCACAGCAATTTGCCAACCCCGCCGGATTGGGCGTTGAAGGAAACACCCGCTATGGCAGTCAGGGCGATACGTGGATTTTCTCAGACATCCCCGTGGCTATCTCGCTGACCGATTTGGGCGACAAATATTTCCACATACAGGGCGGCAGCAAGACCATGTCCATCTCCACCTCTTACCAAGGTTCTGTTATTACTTACTATGCTAAGGATGATCCCGGTGTGCCCTTTAAGTTTGATAAGTCAGCCAAAGAGTTTGATGAGGAGTTGTATAAGGAGATGGAAAAGAAGGTAGTTCTCGCAGGATTGACCTATGTGACAGACCTTGCCAAGTTGGGTAACGCTGCTATTTATGGTATCAGCACCTCACGCGGCCCCATTGCATACCTGACAGGCACCGAGAACAAAGTATCTACCCCCAAGCAGGGCTCCGACGCCGACATCCCCGCCAATGCCATCGACAATGCAGGCGAGCAGTTTGCCCTTCTCCGCACCGAGAACACCCCCGAGGGCAAATACTACCTCTACAACCTCTCCAAGCAGCGCTTCGTAAGAACCGGTGCCGATTTCTCCGAGCATCCGGCTCCCATTACCTGGTTCTCAGGCACATCGAGTGCCGCCTATCCCTGGTTTGTATGGCTGGGCAAAGACCAGCGCATCAATATCAATAAGGACAACGGCTTGATTATGTGCACCGCCTTATTTGCCAGTGAAGATGCCGGCAACCAATTCCGTATTCAATACGTAAAGACCGATGCCGCCGCCACCGCAGCCGCTCTCGAAGCCATCGCTCTTATGGAAGAAGCCATCCTCAAGGCGCAGACCCTCCTGGACGAAACTCCCCTCTCCGTAGGTTATCCTGCCCAAGCGCAGCACACCACCCTCCAGGGAGTCCTCGATGCCTGCGAATCGGCCCAGGCCATCAACGCGGCGAGCGATGCCTTCCTCTCTTCAACAGACATCATCCAGCCCGGCTCCGGCAAGGTCTATATCTTTACCAACGTCCATCCTGCCGGCGGTAAAAAATACCTCAACTACACCGAAGGCGGATTGACCATGGAGGCACGCGGCGAAGGCGCAGCCAGCAGCCTGCCGCAGACAGCCAAGTGGTATTGCCGCACCCTGTCCGACGGACGCCACGTATTTGTTAACACCGCAGGAAAATACCTTGTCTTCAAAGGCTCCGGTGCCGGTACCAACGGGAACAAGGGCTATGTCGATGCCTACGATGCCGAATACTCTCCGCTTACATTCCAAAAGATGGTGACAGGCAGTAATACTACAGGCGGCGTAATGTCAGACTTCTTCGGAAAGGTAGCATTTGGCGGTAATCGTACTAATCTATCGAACGGCAAGAAGTATTCCTACTTTGTGGTTACCTCAACAGGCGGCTTCCAGCAAGACGGAGGATGGACCCCTCGTTATGACAACAACTACTCCACCGCCTTCATCGTAGAAGAAGCCGGCAACTATCCTCTGGCCGACACCAAGCTCACCGCCGTCGATGCCGACGACACCCTCCTGGGAGGCATGACCCCCGGCCAAACCATCGGTACCTTCAGCGCCCCCTATGCCACTGTGCTCCCCGAAGGCGTCATGGCCTATCGCGCTGAAGAGGCAGAGCAGTCGGGCACAGCCTATCTCAAACCCATAGCAGGAGGCGTGGTGCCAGCACAGGAAGGCGTCATCCTGGTAGGCACGCTCGACGACCAAGGCACAGCCCCCACATTGATAAACATGCTCCCCGTAGCCGGCGAACAAGTGGTGGCACTCTCCAGCAACCAATTTGCCAACTCAGCCATGGGCGATGTTGTGATAGGCGATTACGACTACATCCTGGCCAACGGCACTGACGGTATCGGCATCTACAAAGCCAAGCCCGGCACCAAGCTCAAGCAAGGAAAGGCCTACCTCAGTTTCCTCAGCGCCACCGCCGTACGCAGCTTCACCATGCACTTTGGAGCCGCCACCGCTGTAGATGCTCCCCTTGCTGCACCCCGGGCAGAAGCCGCCGTGTATGACCTCGGCGGACGCCGCATCACCGGGGCCCCCAAGAGCGGAGTCTACATCGTGAATGGCAAGAAAGTATGGATTAAGTAACCCCGTTTTTTTAACAAGAGACTATGATGAAAAAGAAATATATCCATCCTTCGATCGAAATCTTCGAAATGGAGACAGAGAAAGTAGTGGCCCTCTCAAAAGTAGAGACCGGAGACGGCGAAGTGGGCGACGGCGACGACGACGGCTATGTAGACGCCATGAGCAACAAGCGCCGCCAAGGCAGCCCGTGGAGTTCCTCCTGGGACACTCCCGCCTGGGGCACTGAAAAATAAACACACACCTCGTTCCCTCGAGGCAAAAACTCTCGGCCAACAGCCGGGAGTTTTTTGTTATCTGCAAATACAAAGCGGCAGCCCCTTGTTGCCTTTTAAAAACAAACGACCGACAGACCTAAAAAGTCCATCGGCTTGTGGATTGCTTAAAATGGATATTGATTTCCAGATAGCTATGAGCGCGTTTTGCGGGCTGTGTCCTTGCGGCCCCCTGGAGGCCGAGAAAGTGTTCGGCTCAGGCCTCCTGCCCATCGTAGCTTTCGTAGTCGTCTTCCAGTTGCGGAATGGGGTTTTTGTTGCTTTGCTTGGCGCCCAGGCGCTCCAGCTTGCCGCATGTGCGGACAATGCTCTGCGAGCCGAGGGTGAGTTTTTTCTCTCCTTCCTCATAGGCATGTTGGGCTTTAGAGAGCGCCCTGCCCACCTCGCCGTAGTGTTTTAGGAAGCGGCCCACGCGGTCGAGCATTTCGCCGGCCAGCTCGTATTGAAGTTGCTTTACCAGGTCTTGTTGTTTTCGGGCGCTGCGGCAGCAATCAGTGTGAGGTTGAACATAGTGGTGGCGGGATGATGAAATGCTGATAAAAGATTTTGTTATGACCACAAAGTTAGTATTAGTTTTTGGAAAAAAGAAACGTCGGTGGCGCGGCGAAAGGGATATTTCTGTGGGAAGAATGAAGTATTTTAGCCCTGATGTTGTATATTTGTACTCGTTTATAAGAAAAAAGGACAATAAATCCGAGCAATCCTACCGGGGAATGACAGCTTCATGAGGGGAGAATAAAAAGCAAGAGTAGGGTAGGCGGAGCACTTTTTCGGTACGATGAAAGAACAATTGGAATCTCTTAATTCTGTAGCGATAAACTTTGGAGCAGAGGGAGTGATGATAGTCAATATCATCCTAGCGCTCGTGATGTTTGGCGTGGCGCTGTTCCTCTGTAGCGACAAGGCTGGTTTTATCATGGGCGAGAATACCTGCATCGATGGCGGTATGACCCGTCGATGATTTATCACGGCGACCATGGTTGGAAGTTGGAAAAATAATAACAGCTAAACGATAAAATGAAAACTGAAGTAGCTCCACAAGAAACCTCACGCGCCGAAGCCTTTTCGCTTTGGATGACGTCTCCAATGCCCATGGTTACGTTGACCAAAACCTTCAATGTGACCAAGTTGCTCAAGGCAAGCAAGAGGCGTGGCGTCAAATTTAATGCCCTGCTATGTTGGTGTATAGGAAAGGCTGCCAGCTGCATTCCAGAGTTCTATATTCTTCCCGATAAAGATAAACTTTTCAAATATGACAGCATGGGCATCAACGTGATTGTCAACAACTGCAAAGGAGGAATCAACTCTTGCGACATTGCCTACACTGATGATGTCGAACAATTTGCTAAGGAATACAATCGACAGACAGCGCAGGTAGCCACGCAGTGCGAGAGTTCATTTCTTGAAGATCGCATGATTGTGGGCACCTCGGCAATGATAGGAACGGAACTTGACTGCATCGTCAACCAATACACCGATAAGTTCTGTAATCCCATGGTCATGTGGGGTAGATACCGCCGTAAATGGTTCCGTACCACATTGCCCATATCCTTTCAGTTTCACCACGTGCAGATGGATGGCGGTCACGCAGCCAGCTTTTTAGCGCAACTCCAACAGGTTATAAACGAATTATAAATGCAAATAGTAAGAAAATAAGTCGTAAAGGATTTTGCCCAGAAAAAGTTGAGCAACTATCTAATTGCGAGATATTTGTTTTCGGTAGCAATATAGAAGGATTTCACATGGGAGGTGCTGCAAGAGTTGCATATGAAAAGTTTGGTGCAGAATGGGGGGTAGGTGATGGTCCGACAGGAAGGTGCTATGCTATTCCGACAATGCATGGTGGACTTGAAGACATTCGCCCATACGCAAAGAAACTCATTGCCTATGCAAAAGCACATCCAATGAAACGTTTTTTGCTTACACGTGTAGGATGTGGTATTGCTGGATTCAAAGATTCTGATATGGCTCAATTATTTGAAGATGCACTGGAGATACCTAATATTGCGTATCCTCGTCAGTGGTTGCCGTACATGGCTATTGATTACACACTTGGTTTGAAGACACCGAGAGGGAAAGAGGCTGCGCCGCTTGTTGTCAGTGATACAGTCTTAAAACGTCTTTGTGAACAATATCTATACGAGATTGGATCTGGAATAAATAAATTTTTGCCGAGTATCAAAGTAAGATATGTTGCAGAACACAAAAAGTTTGCTTATGCTTGTTTTGGTGACTTCTTTTTCTTTGGGGATGACTTTTATGTATGGGAGCAAGACGATAAATATTTAGATTATCATAATCAAGATGTTGTAGAAGCAGTATTTAACGATGAATGTGAGGGACGAGGTTATGCTCGTAGAGTTATTTTTGCTGGTGTGCAAACAGAATTCAAAGATAGCAATGGAGAAAGTATCTATACAGGGGATGTAATACAAGTTGAAAAATCCCAACAAAGGTCAGAGTTTCTGGCAGTTGGAGCATTGAGTTCTGAAGATGGTCTTGGCTCTTATTGTTTCATATTAGATAATCATAGTTGGAGTTTAGCTGATTGTAATCGCCAACAGTATAAAATGACCCGAGTAGGTACAGTGTTTTATCTGCTGAACCCAGGAGATTTTATTGGAGTCAATCAGCGTACTATGCACTTTAATGGATGGAGAGATACAGAGGAAGACCGACAGCAGAAAGTGTTGATGTCAAAATTTACACCTAATTATGAACAAGAACTTTGGAAATATCAAGGACTAGAGATTTTGGGAGTAGAATATGACTGGAGATAATATAGATAACATAAAAGGAGAAAATATGGAAATTACTAATAAGCAGAAAGGCGAAATTGGAGAAACACTTGTCTCTATGGCATTAATTAATATGGGGTGGGATGTAATCAATATCAATACAGTCTATCGTAATTACAAAAATGCAGATTTAATCTGTATGAATGCCAATAATGGCAAAAGTGTGATGATTCAAGTAAAAACAGGAACAACCCATAATATATTGACAGGATTTATTTCTGAATTAGATGGCGCGATTCCTAATTTGGAAACTTCTGTTATTGGTCCTTGGGTGTTTGTTTATATGCCCGATGATAAAATGTCGAATGTGGAGTTCTATATCCTAACAAGAGAAGAAGTTATTGAACTGATTTCTTCTAGTAACAAATGGTACGTAAAAGAATGGAGCCGTGAACTGAAAAATAAACCAATTGTAGGAATTGAAGTGGATTGGTTGAAAGGGGAACCATCAAAAGCATCAAAACAAAATGCCAAGAAACAACATCCAGAATATAAAAGTACATTGTGTCAATCATCTAAGGATAATTGGTATAAGATAACAGATCTGCTTGATTGATGTAATTTACAACAAACTTGTTTATCGGGTTTTGTTGTACAACAACTATTACCAAAGATTTTCCATAAATTATGAATTTATTTCATCATTAGATTGATTGAATAATGTTATATAGAACATAGACCTTATGTTAGCCTACACATACATCGAAAAAGGAACGTTTGCTTGGGTGGAGAAACCGAAGCCTGCCCTCATTGAACCCACCGATGCCATTGTTCGTGTCACGATGAGCAGCATTTGCACCAGTGATTTGCATATCAAGCACGGGAGTGTGCCTCGTGCGGTGCCGGGCATTACCGTGGGGCACGAAATGGTGGGTGTGGTGGAAGAGGTGGGAGCCGAGGTCACCCATGTAAAGCCAGGAGATAGAGTGACCGTCAACGTAGAGACCTTCTGCGGTGAGTGCTATTTCTGCAAGAATGGCTATGTAAACAATTGTACCGATCCGAATGGCGGTTGGGCATTGGGATGCCGCATTGATGGTGGACAGACAGAATATGTGCGTGTACCCCATGCTCGTCAAGGATTAAACCGCATTCCCGATGGTATGCGTGATGAACAAGCTTTGCTGGTAGGCGATGTGTTGGCCACCGGTTTCTGGGCTGCTCGTATCTCTGAGATTACTGAAGACGATACCGTACTGATTATAGGTGCGGGACCTACAGGCATTTGTACGCTGCTTTGCGTGATGCTTCACACACCCGAACGTATCATTGTTTGTGAGAAATCCAAAGAACGTCGCCGCTTCGTGCAAGCGCATTACCTCGATGTGCTGCTCACCACGCCCGAGGATTGTAAAGATTTTGTCTTGAAGCATAGCGACCACGGTGGAGCAGATCGAGTGCTTGAAGTGGCCGGTGCCAATGACACTTTCCGCCTCGCGTGGGAGTGTGCCCGACCGAATGCTATCGTCACGGTGGTGGCCCTTTATAATCAACCACAGATTCTTCCTTTGCCCGATATGTATGGCAAGAACTTGACCTTCAAGACGGGTGGCGTGGATGGATGTGATGGCGAGGAAATTCTTCGCTTGATAGAAGAGGGTAGGATTGACACCACACCTCTCATCACGCATCGTTTTCCGTTGAGTGAGTTGGAGGAGGCCTATCGCCTCTTCGAGAATAAATTGGACGGGGTGATTAAGGTGGCTATCATATAATTTTATTGCTGTCTGGTAAAAATCATGAAGCGTTTCAAAAACAACATTCCCCCGGACAGCTGTTAATTTCCTTTCAAGGGGGGCTTGTAAAGCAAGAAAATCAGAGTTTATAGACCCTTACACACGTTTACCGGATAGCAATAATATAATTTGAAAACATTATGCAACCTCCCAAGATAGATAACTCAACTAAAGAAGAAAGACAGGCCTATGTCTTAGAAGCCTGGAAATGCCTACACGATTGCGAGGCGTGTGGTAAATGCCGCATCTTGAAAGGTCGGGATGCAGAAATGCTCTATGCTGACTACATCGAAGGCAAGCGGAGCTATATGGATATTACATTGGAAATTAGAAATCGCTCAATGATACAATAATTAAAAATCATAAAGCTATTGTAAATAATAATACCCTACATATATGAATCCCAATATTGAATACGAAAAGTTTACTCAAGAGATATATCAAGAGTTGGTTAATGCTGATGTTCTAAAAACGACCAAGGTGCAGCATAATGTTAAGTTGAAAGGTAGGTCGGGACAAGAACATCAGATAGATGTTTATTGGGAGTATGAAATTGCCGGAAGCAAGCATAAAGTAGCTATAGAATGTAAAAACTATAATCAAGCAATACCTATTGGTCGAGTAAGAGATTTCTTTGGAGCTTTATATGATTTAGTTGACGTAAAAGGGATTATGGTAACTAAAGTTGGGTATCAAAAAGGAGCTAAAGAGTATGCTTCATATTATGGAATAGATTTAAAGGAATTGAGAAGTCCTAACCCCGGTGAAGCAGTTATTGGGAAAGTTGAACTTCATATAAATTCCTCTGCTAGACATTGTCTATTTCTTGTAAATGACAATTATGCAGAAACTGATAAATTCAGTGTTCACCAATATAAACAACGACTGGATTTTATGCGAATTGATCAAACTTCTAGATGGATTAATGCAAAGCATATTCCTCTAGAACTTATTGATAGAAATATTATTAATTCGAATGGCACTACAATAACTACACTTGAAAAAATAGAGGAGGAACTTCCCGAAGATTCTGATTCAGATATTATTTTCAAATACGAAGATGCATTTGTGAATACTCGATGGGGAAAAATTAAAATCAACGAAATCAAGTATGAATATGAATACAAAAATGAAAAGAAAATCATAGCCATAGATGCACAAGAGTTCGTAAAAGCGATATTGAAAGATGCATTGAATGGTGAGATGAAATTGATAGTAAAAAAGGAAGTCCGATAAATCATATATCGGGCTTTCTTTTTTAGCAGTACTACTGAAAAAACTTCTTTCAAGGATTGAAATATACTCAATAAATGGAGAATCTTAATAAAATCTTGAGGACAATGATTGCTTTTAAAATAAAAGCAGTACATTTGTATGAGAAAAACAGATTAGCGTATGCAAAATGAAGATTTAAATAGGTTAAAAGTTGTTTTGGTAGAAAAGAAACGAACCAATAAATGGTTGCAGAACAATTGGGAAAATCTACTTGCAC
>CALCHR010000149.1 GCA_937901185.1 uncultured Bacteroidales bacterium | reverse complement strand
ACTACTAGGAAAAATTCGGTAACTACTAAGAACGCGTAAGTAACTACTAAGAAAAACGAGGTGATGTAGGCTTTATTTTTTTCCTTATATATAATGTGTCAGCCCACTATTTTTTTATACTTTTGCACGCAGAATTAAAAATAGAGGTGCACTATGCAAAAGAACCTGGTTATTGTCGAGTCTCCGGCTAAAGCCAAGACCATCGAGAAGTTTTTAGGAAAGGACTACAAGGTCCTGTCCAGTTTTGGTCATATACGCGATTTGAAGAAGAAGAACTTTGGTGTAGACCTTGACTCCTTTGAACCGCAATACGAAATACCTGCCAACAAGGCACACGTGGTAAAGGAACTGAAAGAGCATGCTGCGAAAGCCGAAGCCGTGTGGTTGGCATCCGATGAAGACCGCGAGGGAGAAGCCATTTCTTGGCACTTGGCCGAGGTGCTTGGTCTGAATCCGGAAAACTCGCGGCGCATTGTGTTCCATGAGATTACCAAGCCCGCCATTCTTGCTGCCATCGAAAACCCACGCAGCATAGACCTCCACCTGGTAGACGCCCAGCAGGCTCGCCGCGTGCTCGACCGCTTGGTAGGCTTCAAAATTTCGCCCATCCTTTGGCGCAAGGTTCGCCCCAGCCTCTCCGCCGGCCGTGTGCAAAGTGTCGCCGTCAGACTGATTGTGGAACGCGAGCGCGAGATTGCCCAGTTTGAAAGCGAAGCCGCCTACAAGGTGACTGCTCAGTTCTCCTTGCCCAACGGCACCTCGCTGAAGGCCGAACTAGACAGCCGCTTCAAGACCAAAGAAGAGGCCTGCGATTTCCTGAACAGCTGCCGCGAAGCACAATTTACCACCGCCAGCATCACTACACGCCCCACGCGCCGCACTCCGGCTCCGCCTTTCACCACCTCTACGCTGCAACAAGAAGCTGCTCGCAAACTGGGCTTCCCCGTTGCCTTGACCATGCGCGTGGCTCAAGCGCTCTACGAAGCCGGTCTCATCACCTACATGCGTACCGACTCTATGAACCTCTCAGCCCTCTGCTTGAACAGCTGCGCTGCTGTCATCAAGGAAAACATGGGCGAGCAATACCACCAATACAGAAAATACCACACCAGCACCAAGGGCGCACAAGAGGCTCACGAAGCCATTCGCCCCACGGATATGCGCAACGAGGAAATCAGCGGCACACTGCAAGAACGCCGTCTGTACAACCTCATCTGGAAGCGCACCATCGCCTGCCAAATGGCCGACGCACAGGTGGAACGCACCACCGTCAACATAGACGTAAGCGGCAAGGAGGAACAGTTTGTAGCCATCGGCGAAGTCCTGAAGTTCGAGGGATTCTTGAAAGTGTACCGCGAGAGCGTAGATACCGAAGAGGAAAACGAGAGCGAAGGCAACCTGCTCCCCACTATGCAAGAAGGCGAAACGCTCACTCGCACAGAAATCACCGCCCAGCAACGCTTCACACAACAGCCTTTGCGCTATACAGAAGCCTCGCTCGTACACAAGCTTGAGGAACTGGGCATCGGACGCCCCTCTACCTACGCCCCCACTATCTCCACCATCCAGCAGCGCGAGTATGTCAAGAAAGGAGACAAGGAAGGCTTCGAGCGTAGCTACTCTATCATCACCCTCACAGGTAACTCGCTGAGCGAAGCAACTCAGACAGAAATTGTAGGCGCCGAGAAAGGAAAGCTGCTGCCCACCGACACAGGTATCGTGGTCAACGATTTTCTCTTGAGCTACTTCCCCGACATCATGGACTACAACTTTACAGCCAACGTAGAGAAAGAGTTTGACGAAGTGGCTGAAGGCAAGAAAAACTGGACCGAACTCATCCGCAGCTTCTACAATGACTTTGAACCACAGATTGAAAAGACCATCGGCGAGAAGTCTGAATACAAAGTAGGCGAGCGCGAATTGGGAGTAGACCCCATCAGCGGCGAACGCGTATCTGTAAAAATTGGCCGCTACGGCCCCATGATTCAAAAAGGTATGGCCGGCGGAGAAGAGAAGCCTAAGTTTGCCACCCTCAGTCCCGGCCAAAGCATCGAGACCATTACGCTGGAGGAAGCACTGGAACTCTTCAAACTCCCCCGTACGCTCGGCAACTACGAACAAAAGCCCGTCGTCGTAAACATCGGCCGATTCGGCCCCTACATACAGCACGACGGAAAATTCATATCCATCCCCAAGGAAGAAGACCCCATGCTGCTGGAACTGCCACGTGCCATCGACTTGATTGTGACCAAGCGCAATGCCGAGGAGAAGAGCCACCTGAAAGCCTTCGACGAAGATCCGGAACTCGAAGTGCGCAACGGACGCTACGGTCCTTACATCGCTTACAAGGGAAGCAACTACAAAATTCCCAAAGCCATGGCAGCAAAAGCCGCAGAGCTTTCCTTCGAAGAATGTAAGAAGATAGTGGACGACGCCATTGCCGCACCCAAAACAACACGCCGCATGGCCCGCGCCAAGAAGTCCTCGAAATAAGCAACCCTCTCACACCGCATGCAACAAGCTTCTCGCAAATGTATCATCCTTATCGGCTATATGTGCGCCGGTAAAACAACCGTAGGAAAGGCTTTAGCCAAAAAAATTGGCCGCACTTTCTACGACCTGGATTGGTACATCGAAGAACGCTTCCACAAGAAGGTGCCTGTCATCTTTGCTGAAGACGGCGAAGAAAGGTTCCGCGACATCGAGCGCCGCATGCTCAACGAAGCAGCAGAGTTTGAGAACACCGTGCTCTCATGTGGCGGAGGAACACCTTGCTTCTACGACAACATGGACTACATGAACTCCGTGGCAGATACTTACTACTTGAAAGCATCGCCCGAGACCATCATCCAACATTTGGCCATCAGCAAAGGAGAACGCCCACTGCTCAAAGGGAAAAGCCCGGAGGAACTGGCAGCCTTTATCCAAGAGCAACTGGCCATGCGTGCGCCGTTCTACGAGAAGGCCCACCACATCATAGATGTTGATGTGCTCGACAATTTTGACAAGATAGACTTTGTGGTAAACAACATTATCCAAGCCGGTGGGTTGCAGGAAACCGATAACGCCTCCGAAGCTACACCAAGACCTTAATGTATCACCGAAACACTTTATAAATTCTAAGACGAACTGCCCATGAGAAAATGGAGAATTGAAGATTCCGAAGAGCTCTACAACATCAAAGGATGGGGTGTTAACTATTTCGGCATCAACGAGAAAGGACACGCCTATGTGTCGCCTCGCAAGGACGGAGTAAAGATTGACCTGAAAGAGGTTGTGGACGACTTAGCCGAGCGTGACATCACAGCCCCCGTGCTGCTTCGTTTCCCTGACATATTGGACAACCGCATTGAAAAGACAGCCGAGTGTTTCAGCCGCGCTGAGAAGGAATACAACTTCCAGGCTGAACACTTTATCATATACCCTATCAAGGTAAACCAGATGCGTCCTGTGGTGGAAGAGATTATCAGCCACGGAAAAAAACACAACCTGGGCCTTGAGGCCGGCTCTAAACCCGAGCTCCACGCTGTGCTGGCAACCAACACAGACTCTGACAGCCTCATTATCTGCAACGGCCACAAGGACCAAAACTTTATAGAAATGGCCCTGCTGGCTCAGAAGATGGGCAAGCGCGTGTTCCTCGTCATCGAGAAGATGGCCGAGCTGAGCATTATAGGCCGCACGGCTGAAAAACTCGGCGTGCGCCCCAATCTGGGCATTCGCATCAAGCTCGCCTCTTCGGGTACAGGAAAATGGCAAGAGAGCGGCGGCGACGCTTCTAAGTTCGGACTCAACTCCAGCGAGTTGCTCCAAGCCCTGCATCAGCTCGACGAGATGGGCATGCACGACTGCTTGAAGCTCATCCACTTCCACATCGGTTCGCAGATTACCAAGATACGCCGCATCAGCACCGCGCTGCGCGAGGCTGCTCAGTTTTACGTGCAGCTCCACCGCATGGGTTTCAATATTGAGTTCGTAGACTGCGGCGGTGGTCTCGGCGTGGACTACGACGGCACACGCTCCAGCAACTCTGAGAGTTCGGTGAACTATTCTATCCAGGAATACGTGAACGACTGCGTCTACACCTTCGTAGATGCTTCTAACAAGAACGGCATCCCCCATCCCAACCTCATCACTGAGGGCGGACGCTCGCTGACAGCCCACCACGCTGTCTTGATACTCGACGTCATAGAAAGCGTCAGCATGCCCCACATGCCCGAGGACTTCCAGCCTTCTGAGAACGACCACCAGCTCGTGCACGACCTCACCGAGATTTGGGACAAGATTTCACAGCGCTCCATGCTGGAAGACTGGCACGACGCCGAGGACATCCGCGACGAAGCCCTCGACCTCTTCCGCCACGGCATCATCGACCTCAAAACCCGTGCTCAGATAGAGAGCCTCTACTGGAGCATCACACACGACATCTCTGAGATGGTGCATCACCAGAAACACGTGCCCGACGAACTGCGCAAGCTCGACAAGATGATGGCCGATAAGTACTTCTGCAACTTCTCGCTCTTCCAGTCGCTACCCGACTCCTGGGGCATCGACCAGCTCTTCCCCATCATGCCCATCGCTCGTCTCAACGAAAAGCCGACTCGCTCGGCCACACTGCAAGACATCACCTGCGACTCGGATGGTAAGATTACAGCCTACGTCAACTACAACCAGCAGACCAGCTACTTGCCGCTCCACCCCATCCAGCATGGCGAGCACTACTATATTGCCGTGTTCCTCGTGGGGGCTTACCAGGAAATTCTGGGCAACATGCACAACCTCTTTGGCGATACCAACGCTGTGCACATCGCTGTGGAGGGCGACGACTATGTGATAGAAAAAACCATCGACGGCGAAACGGTGGCCGACGTGTTGGACTATGTGCAATACGACCCCAAACGCCTGGTGCGCCGCCTTGAAACCTGGGTGAGCAAGGCTGTGAAAGAAGAAAAGATTACCATCGAGGAAGGCAAGGAGTTTATCTCCAACTACCGCTCCGGTCTCTACGGATACACCTACCTTGAATAGCACATCAGCGCCGGTTCTGACAGTTCCAGAACCGGCGCTTTCTTATTCCGACAAAGGTATTCCGGGGCCTTTGTAATTGCTTAAAAATCAGACCCCATTTTCGGGCATTTCTTAGGTAAAAGCTAGGTGATTTTCGGTAACTACTAGGAAAAACTAGGTAACTACTAAGTTTTCTAAAGTAACTACTAAGAAACGGAGATATATTTCCAAGCTGACCAAACGCTTTTTGGAAGCCCATCAAAGAGCATTCGCATTTCGGTAATCAAAGCCTTCAAGTCATACTACAAGCTTAGTATATTTCTATTTAAGTAAGGGGAGCAGATATGCTTCCGCTCCCCTTGCTTGGAACGTTGATGGTGATAGGTTTACTTACTTATGCACCGACAGGGCCTGGTCTATCTTGAACACAAGGCAGGAGAAGTGGGCACGGCTTTCGGCATCCACTCCGGCGCCTTGCAGCTGACTTCTAAGTTGACGCAAGGTGTGATAGACAGGGGCGTTGATGGAGGATACATTCACACGGGAGATAAGTTCTTCAACAAACGCGCGCTGTATGGCTCGGCGATAGGGCGTCACCTTGGTGCGCTTGGTGGCTTCGGTGAAATACATCGTGCGCAGGTCGCTAAGGAAATCGATGGCGGGATATTCGGCATTGAGAATCCGGATTCTGGAGAGCAGGCGGAGAGTCATCATGCGTCCGAAGAGGGCGGTACGGTCCTGCGGATAAGCCAGGAAGCGCTTCACGTAGTCTTCAGAGATGAGCCAGGTGGGCTCTGTGGCAATGTGGCGCTGCACGAAGTCCATTACTTCTTTCTGGCGCTCACGGCTCACGTTGCTATATACGGCGCCGGCTTGGTCCACGGTCTTAAAGTTGGCCATCACGCCGCCGAGGTTGCTTATGACGTGACCCATGTAGCGGTTGAGCTGGCTGTAGATGGTTTCATACATTTCGCCAAGGTTGTCGGCGTAGATGTCTTTCTTGTCGTAGCTCCATTGGGGAAGTGCTTTGAGCGAGCGCTTGAGGTTGAGGATACCATATTCGCTGGCCTTGATGGCGTCGTCGCCCAGGTCTTCGGTCTGGCAGCGAGGATCGGGAGTGCGGTTGGTCTCTCCATCACCGAACCAAAGGCGCGGATTGCCGTCGTGCTTTTCTTTTATAAGCGCTTCAAGGGCTTCATGGTCGGCCATGGGGTCGGCTGCAAACATTGGGCGGTAGCCCCATTCGATAGCCCACATGTCGTAGTCGTTGATGCGGGGGAAGATGCCGGCACGGCCGATGCTGTCTTCAGGCTGTGCTACATAGTTGAAACGGGCATAGTCCATGATGCTGGGTGTGTGGCCATATTTTTCCACCCAGGCTTTGCTGCGCAAACTGTCTACAGGCACTGTGCTGCTGGAGCCAAAGTTGTGACGCAGACCGAGCGTGTGGCCCACTTCATGAGAGGAGACAAAGCGGATGAGTTGGCCCATGAGTTCCTCGTCGTAGTTCATCTTTCTCGCAGCTTCGTCAATGGAGCCGGCTTGCACCATATACCAGTCGTGGACGAGCGACATCACGTTGTGGTACCAGCAGATGTGGCTCTCTATGATTTCGCCAGAGCGGGGGTCGTGCACGTTGGGACCATAGGCGTTGGGGATGTCGGAAGCCAAGTAGCGGATCACGCAGTAGCGAGCATCTTCCATAGACATTGTGGGGTCGTCTTCGGGCCATTCTTTACCCATAATGGCATTCTTGAAGCCGGCTTGTTCAAAGGCCTTTTGCCAGTCGTTCACTCCCTGAATGAGATATTTGCGCCATTGCTTAGGCGTGGCGGGGTCTATATAATATATAATGGGTTTCTTAGGCTCTACGAGTTCGCCACGCTTCATGCGCTCGGCGTCGGCGCTGTCTTTGGGCTCGAGGCGATAGCGCACAATGAAGCGCTCGCCCTCTACGCGCTGCTGGTCATCGCTGAAGCGCACAAAGGCGTCGGCAAAGTATCCCACGCGGGGGTCAAAATAGCGGCGCTGCATAGGCACTTTGGGCAGCAACACAAAGGAGAAGTTGAAACCGACGGTCACTTTTCCGCTCTTCCTTCCGGCATACGAATAATTACCTGTCGAAGTCCAGGTCTTCACGGCGCGCACTTCGGTGTTGGTGGGGAATGTCTTCATGCTCTCAATATAAGAAAGGTCGCCATTGTAGATAGTCAGACCAAAGTTGCGCTTGGCTGAAGCGGAAAGACCGATGGCGGGGTCGTCCTTACTAAAGAGAGGCGCTACGTTGATGCGGCGCAAGCCTTTCTTGTGGTGCACCACTTTGAAAGAAGCGATGATGGGGTTGACACTGCTGATTTCTACGGCGCGATTGATTTTCTGCGTGCTGTCGGCTACATTGACAAGCGCTTCGGCGCGGAGCTGCAAATCGCCTTTGGGATTGACTTCCCAGTAAACAGTCTGCTGATTGGCAAGCTCACCGCCATAAGTGTTAGTGCCAGCGGGGGTTCCGGTGAAGCGTACGGTGAGCAAGAAACGGCGACCGATGAGCGAATCGGGAATGTCCCAGAACCACTCGTCCTTAGGTCCTTTCTTCACATTGAAGAGACCAAGCTGTGTCTCTTTAGCATATTCCACATCCTCAAGGAGCGACATGGGCTGCGAAGCGTTGAACTTCTCTGCGAGCTTCACTTCGGCCCAGGCATGGCTTTCCTTTTTGGGTTTGGCGGCGATGAGGAGTTCGCTGTTAGCTCCTCCTTGCAGCACCAAAGTATCGGCAAAAGAGAAGGTGAGTTGGCCTTTCTTCTTACCCTCGGCAATTTTTACGGGGGCCACAGGTTTCTTGCTCAACTTACCATCCTTGTCCACAAAGGCCTTTGCGCCTACATTGTAGAGATAGAAGGTTTTTCCTTTGTTGGCTGTGAGGATGGCAAACTGTTGCCAGGCGTTTTTCTTGCTGGTCTTCACATCAAGGGATTGGGTGCTGACCATCTTTTGGTTCACAGAGTCGACAGCCCAAGCCACACCATTGGTTTCTACGGTATAGCTGTGTGTGTTCAGCAAGTCGCCAAGCACCTTCACGGTTTTAGCCGGCTCTTTCTCGGCTGTCTTTGCTTTTTTGGCCATAGCCGGCGCAGTCAAGGCGGCAAGGCAAAGCATCAGGGTCGTAATCTTTTTCATATAATTATAATTTGGTATTTAATATTTTCTCTTATCCGGGTGTCATTTGACAATCACCGTTTTCCGGTAGGTAGCAATGGATTGCTGCAGCTGCAAGGCTGCCACACTCACGTTCTGATAGTCATTGCGTTTTCTCCATCCCGTGGTGCCCTCTATCTTCTTCAGTTCCGGCGCTCCGCTCATGATGTCTATGTGGGTACACTTCTTTGGCAAGGGCGGAAACACTAGCACACGACAGGCCCATTCGCCGGCCACGCCCTCAATCCAATAGGTCTGGTCCATAGGATAATAAAGCAACTCGCGAATGGGGAAACATTCGCCGGTAAGACAGTCGCGTAAGTAGTTCTTTGAAGATGTGTGGTAGTACATCCTCGTCCACTTCTGCTCGTCCACAATAGCTAAGTAGGTGGCTTCCGGTGTGCACCAGATGGCCATCTTTTCCAAAGGATTCTCAGCCGGACACATCGCCACAGTGTGTGGATTGTCATAGACGGCGAAGGTATTATAATCTTGCTCGTCATAGTTTTTGGCCGGACTTAACAAACGCGGCGCATGAAAGACCGGCACGGTGTCGTAGACCAACGCGGTTTGCTGCAAGCGACGCAACACATCCCGCTGCGCTTCCGACATCGGAGAGACTGTGCTCCAGACGATGCTCCCTTGTTCGTTGCGGTCCACCACATAGTACTGCGGTCGACAGGCCACTAACAGCAAGAGAAGTAGCAACGAGCAGAGTATGGCTGATGTGGATTTCTTCATAACATACTTATTCTTTGTGCTCTATAGAACTGATATTATAAACATGGCCGCTTTGCAGATGGTGGGTCACTTGATAGAGCGACACCTGTTTCATATCTTCGGGCAGGGGCGGAAACACTACCGTCACTTGCCAAGTTTTTCCTTTCATACCCGAGAGATGAAAATAGTGCCATGCAGCTGCCGGAATGGTGCGCCGGGCTTGATAATGCACTCCGGTGGCCGGGTCCACGATGTAGCTATCCGGTCCGCCAAAGCGATACAGATGGCCGTCTTGCGTCTCGGTATGCACAAAGGTGAGCAGCGTTTCTCCCTCTCTGCGTACAAGGCGCATATCCTCTTCCCCTTGGTTCTCGGCCAACGGCAGCTCATAAAGTATGGGCCAACCATCTTCGGCATGAGTGGGGCGAACGGCTGCATTTTCTTTGATGCTTGCCGGCTGCTGCTGCAACTCATCGAGTGCATCCCGGGAACCTTCTTCGGTTTCCTGCGCCTTACCTTGAGATTCTGCATCTTGAGAAAGCCCCTCGGCATGAAGACCTTGCTGTGGCATAGGAACTCTCTGCTCGGCCTCACTTGTCAAGGCGGTTTTAATATGAATCGTAATTGGGCGCTGCAGCGAAAGGCCATAGGCTACAAACACACCACATAGCAGGGCTATCCAAGACAGAGCTGCCACCCTGCCCCATCGGCTGAGAGACACGGGTGCTGTCTGCCGCATTTCCTGAAATCGGCGGCGCACAAAGGAATGATTGAAACCATTGGTCACCACGCTGCTATTCTCCATCAGTTCTTCAAGCAAGAGGGTTTGATATGCCAACTTGTCTACCCCGCTATCCAACACGAAACGGTCGGCCTCAAACTCATGCAGATGGCGCAACGTGCTGCGCACAAGCCAAAGAAGCGGATTGAACCACATCAGGCGGACCAGTAGCTCTATCGTCCACACATCGGCATAATGACGGCAGCAGACATGGGCTTTCTCGTGGCGAAGCAACACTTCCTCATTGGCAGCCTCGCGGCCTTGTGGCATAAAGATGGTGGTGCCAAAAGAGAATGGAGTCTTCACATCTTCCGAACGCACCAAGCGGTAACCCTCTTTGAGCACTTCGCTCTTCATGCGCCTTGTCCGGAGAAATATTTGCAGCATCTGGAAGAGCGCTATCATCACCAGCAGCATCGAGACAAGCAGGATGCCAAGCGGCAGCCACTGCTCCCAGGGCCATGCGGTCCACCACGAAGAGAGCACCGGCTCTGTCGATGGAAAATCGGCCACCGATGCAGGAAAAATCTGTGCATCGGGATGAGTTTCCTGATAAAGCAAAGCTTCTTCCGGGCTGAGGTAAATCTGTTTGGCCGGCACATACTGCTCATACAAGTGGCAACCGCCTTGCAGCAACAAGCCCAGGAGAGAAACCACCGGTATGGCCAACAAATAAGTGCGCTGAAAGCGATAGGCTTGCCTACCGGAAAGAAAAATCCGATAGAACAACAGCAGCAACCCGCTCAGCACCAGCGTCCATCCGTAGCCAAAAAGATAGGGCGAAATAAAGTCCGGCATCACTTTGTCTTAATCAATAAGGTATCAGTCTTTCTTTAACTCTTCCAACAAGCTGTTCAGTTCCTCGGGGCTGAGTTTCTCGCTCTTCACAAAGTAGGACAAGAAGCTACGCATAGAGCCTTTGAACAACGTGTCGCGGGTCTCCTCCAAGAAAGAACTGATATACTCGTCGCGCGAGAGCAAGGGTTTGAACACATGCAGCTTTCCGCAGCGCTGAGGTTCTACAATCTGTTTACGTGTGAGCACCTGCATGATGGTAAGCACTGTGGTATAGGCCGGCTTAGGGGGGGGTAAGACCTCCATAATGTCATTCACAGAAGCCCCATCCTTGTCCCAGATGATGTTCATATAGTGCAGCTCGCCCTTTGTGAGCTGTTTCTTTTTATTATCCAACTCCATAATTCATAAATTAAGTACGGCAAATTTAGTATTTAATTATATACTGACAAAGAATAGGTATAAAAATATGATACCTAAGTGACGTTACGATGCGCTGCAAGATGATTGGAGAGCCAAGCAAGGAATGGGAAATTTACTTTGAAGAAAGACAGAGGGCAGATAGCAAAAGTGGGAAACTCAAGGTCTCCCTAATGGCTGAGAATCGATTATTTTTCTTCGCCCCAAAAGTTTGACCGATTTACGCAAATTTTAGAGCGCCTCGCCTCAATCTAACTTACCAGCAGATTATCAACCGATTATCACCTACTCCGAAAATCTTATATTTTACGGCGGAGAAAAAGATGGGTATTTTTTGAAAAAAAGTACGTATTTGCAATTTTTTTCTTTGAGCTAGTTAAAACTAGATGTGGAAAAAAAATTCCTAGGTCTTATCTAAGAAAAACAATCTCTGAGTTTTTTCTGCTTTTCTGTTCTCAAAATGACAAAAGAATCTCAAAATCTCTTAAAATCCGCCCCGCCGTTTCGTCTATTTCTCAAATTTATTTTGTCAAAGTTCTTCCAAAAGAGTCTTAGGGGCTATATAATATTATAATGTGTTGTTAATGTTACTCTGCCCCTACTCTTTTTCCAAATAGAAATCTTCCGGATACCACTCGGTAGAGTGAAGTTCCTCCGTGAGGGGGTAATGGCAAATGGGATAGCCCTCGGCATCAAACTCTACTACTTGGTTTTGAAGCATATCGCCCTCCGGGGTATGCAATCTGCTGACTGCAATGCGGCGGGAAAAGCGGCGGCTGTTCTTATCTGAGGCGGCGGACATATATTGAAGAGAAAAATTGAGGAGGAAGGTATCTATTTCTTTTTGATACCCCCGGTGATTATCTGAGGACGCTGCTTGCGCACAGTGTCTGCTTTCGGTTTCTCGGCAGGCGCCGGCTGAGAATACGATTTCTTCTCAAAGCGATTGCGCACCAACTCCGGATAGGATATCGTTAACAACTTGGCCTCGCGACTCCAAGGTACATTCTGATAGATAAATCCATAAACGGCCGTGGGTTTCTGCTCAGAGATACGAAGAGAGAGGGTTTGGTCTCCGCTGCCATATATCGTACGGCTGGTAGAGACTACGGAATCTCCTTCATAGCAAACAGCCAAGACAACTGTTGCCATTTTTTGTCCTTCCTTGTACAACCACTGGTTGGAGAATCGCAACTGCAAATTGTCGCCCTCCTGCAAAATGGTGTCGCAAGACACTTCAAATTGAAGTCTGTTTGTTCCGTTGGAGGAAAGCAAATTGAAAGGACGACCCTGCCACAACGAATAAGAATTGTCCATTGAGGATTTCTGAGAACTGAGCGAAGACGCAGCCAAAGCTCCCGCCTCGACAAAACGATTGTTCAGGCGCTCATAGATATTATAGAATACATCGGCGTGGCGCGTATAATAGCGCAGCGAACTATCAAAAACAGCCTCTGAAACTCTGTGCTTTTGAAAAACAGCTTGCGTGTAAAGACTCAAGCGGTGCTCAATGCTGTCTCCGGAACGCTGAGCCAAAGCTTTGGCTATATGATAATCGTAGAGCACATTCTCCATTTTTCTTTCAGAGAGTATGCCGTCCGGACGATTAGGTTTGCAGGATATGAGCAAGCCTACTAACAACAAGGGGGATAAGAGGATTATAATTTTTCTCATACTTCAGTAGTTGCAGAAGGTGCTTCTTGCTTAGGTTGGGGATTTCCTGAGAGGTATTTGCGATAGAAAATCAAGAGTGCCACCGCACCGCAACTGATGGAGGCATCTGCAAAATTGAATACGGCATTGAAGAACACCTGTCCGCCAAGCAACGGCATGCCTTCCGGCCAAACAAAGAGCGGGAAATAAAACATGTCGACTACGCGGCCGGCTAAAAATTCGCCATAGCCCTCTCCCATTGCCACCAACGTGGCCGACTCGGCAAAAGGCAGATTCACGGGGAGACTCTCTGTATAGAGCAGTCCATAGAGAGCATTGTCTATGATATTGCCGGCTGCACCTGCGATGATCATAGAGAAACAGACAATCAAACCTTTAGGATAGCCCTTGCGTATCAGCGCACCTAAAAGCACTGCAAAGATGGCTACCACGACAACACGAAAAGCGGCTAAGAAGGTAGTGGTCACAAAGTCCATACCAAAAGCCATACCATCGTTTTCTGTAAAAAATATCTGAAACCAAGAAGCTACTTCTATCTTTTCATACAGCAGCATCTGAGTCTTCACAGCATACTTTATTATTTGGTCTGTAAGCAATACAAACAAGATAACAGCAACGGCTATCCAAGTCCTTGTCTTTATTGATTTCTCCACGGGTGTATCCTTCTTTGGGTATATAAAAAGTCTGTATCTAATTATCCATGCAAGACATTAGCCACTATCATCCACTTATAGATAACATCTTAGCATTAAGGAATTCTTCGAAAAAGAATCGGAGGCTCGTAGATAAAACTGCAAGCCTCCGAGTTTCTATTAAGTCTTGACGAGCGTCCATCACTCCCTCAGCGGTCCACACAAAGGACCTATGGAAGTGGTTTCAGACTCACCTCCGGGCTATCAGAATATTTCAACGTGCAATTAGTCCTTGCGGTCCTTCATTTGCTTGGCTTCAATGCTCAATGTAGCATGCGGCACAGCACGAAGACGCTCCTTCGGAATCAACTTGCCGGTGACGCGACATACTCCGTAAGTCTTGTTTTCTATACGCACAAGAGCTGCTTGCAAACCTTGGATGAACTTTTGCTGACGGGCAGCCATCGTGGTAAGTTCTTCCTTAGTCTGCGTCATTGAACCTTCCTCCAGAATTTTATACGTGGGAGATGTATCATTGACATCATTGCCATTGCGATTCATCAAGACGTCCATCATCTGGTCGTAGTCTCTTTTAGCCAAAGCGATTTTATCAAGAATCAAGGCTTTGAACTCCTGCAATTCTTCGTCGCTATAACGTGTTTTTTCTGACATAGCTAATATAAGAATAAATGTTATAAGGTTGATTTTGTAATTACTATATTCACTTTGAAGTCTTCGAAGTCAAACTCTTCGGAGCCTGCAACCTCTGCTGAGAACTTAAAACTATCTGCCAAGACTTGCGAACAGATGTAGTCGCTGAAACTGCTGACAGCATCTTCCAAGAGCGGATGGCTCTGCATCAAGATATTGATGCGGTCAGTAATCTCAAAGCCGCTTTCCTTGCGGTAGGTCTGCACGCGTTTTACAATCTCACGTGCCAAACCTTCGCGGCGCAGTTCGTCGGTGATTTCCAAATCGAGGGCTACGGTCAATGAGCCTTCGTTGGCCACTGTCCAGCCCGGAATATCCTCGCTTACAATCTCTACATCTTCGCGCTCTACTACTGCAGGATTACCCTCTACGGTGAGACGGATAGTGCCTTCTGTCTCCAACATCGCAATTTCTTCTTGCGTAAGTTCGGCCACTGCAGCTGAAACAGCCTTCATCAACTTACCAAACTTCTTACCCATCACACGGAAGTTGCACTTCACCTTTTTCTCCAGCATAGAGCCTTCCACAAAGCGCAACTCTTTAACGTTCACTTCGTCCAGGATAAGCTGCTTCACGGCTTCAAGATTTTCCTTCTGACGCGGATCGGTCAAGGGGATAGAGATGCACTGTAAAGGTTGGCGTACGATGATACGCTCCTTCTTTCGCAGCGAGAGAACCATAGAGGTGATTTTCTGAGCCATCTCCATTCTGTTTTCCAAATCAGAGTCAATCAAAGCCTCATCGCTCTTAGGGAAGGCAGCCAAGTGTACGCTTTCCTCAGCCGCTCCGTTTGTCAAGTCCTTAAACAAGCGATCGGCATAGAATGGGGCGATGGGTGCCATCAATTTGGAGATGGTCAATAAGCAAGTATATAATGTCTGGTAAGCACTCAGTTTGTCGCCATCCATCTTTCCGGCCCAGAAACGCTTACGGCTGAGGCGGACATACCAATTGGAGAGGTTGTCGATAACGAAAGAGGATATCATACGGCCGGCACGAGTGGGCTCATAATCATCATAGGCTGCCTCTACGTTCTTTACCAAAGAATTCAACTCTGAGAGAATCCAGCGGTCAAGTTCTGTCTGCACGGCCTCAACTTCTTGAGAAGCCGAAGGATAATAGCCGTCCACGTTGGCATACATGGCGAAGAAAGAATAGGTCTGGAAGAGTTTTCCGAAGAACGTACGGGCTACTTCCTTCACACCGTCTTCGTCAAACTTAAGATTATCCCAAGGCGAGGAGTTGGTAATCATATACCAGCGCAAGGGGTCGGCGCCGTAGGTGTTAATTGCGCCAAAGGGGTCAACGGCATTTCCCAAACGCTTCGACATCTTATTGCCATTCTTATCAAGCACCAAGCCGTTGGAGATTACGGCCTTGAACGACACGTTGTCGAAGACCATCGTAGCTATGGCATGGAGCGTAAAGAACCAGCCACGTGTTTGGTCTACTCCCTCCGCAATGAAATCGGCAGGGAATACAGTCTTGCTATCTAAAGCCTCTTTGTTCTCAAAGGGATAATGGATTTGAGCATAAGGCATAGCACCGCTATCAAACCATACATCAATCAAATCGGTCTCGCGATACAAAGGTGCGCCACTGGCTGACACAAGCACGATGTCGTCTACATAAGGACGGTGCAAGTCTATCTTATTATAATTATCTTTACTATAATCGCCAGGAACAAAACCTTTATCTTTCAGAGGATTATTATCCATCAAACCAGCAGCTACTGATTTCTCGATTTCCTGATAGAGTTCTTCGATTGAGCCGATACAGAGTTCCTCTCGAGTATCGCTATTGCGCCAGATGGGCAAGGGAGTTCCCCAGTAGCGTGAACGAGAAAGGTTCCAGTCGTTCAGATTTTCGAGCCACTTACCGAAGCGTCCGGTGCCGGTTGATTCGGGTTTCCAGAGAATGCTCTTATTCAACTCCATCATACGCTCTTTTACTGCAGTTGAGCGGATGAACCAGCTATCCAAAGGATAATAAAGCACCGGCTTATCTGTACGCCAGCAGTGGGGATAGTTGTGTACGTGTTTCTCTATCTTAAAGGCCAAGCCGGCTTGTTTCATTTCCAAGCAGAGGATGATGTTCAGGTCCTCAGCCTTAGCAGCAGCCTGTTCGTCGTACTTTCCGTTTTGGTTAAACTCCGGCGCATAGGCATTCTTTACATAATCTCCGGCATGAAGATTGTAGCTCTCATCTACGCATGCTGCCAAAAACTCGGGGGCCAACTCCTCCTTTATATAATATTTACCGGTGAGGTCCACCATGGGGCGTGTTTCTCCCTTCTTGTTTACCATAAAGAGAGAGGGGATGCCGGCTGCCTTTGCCACCTTGGCATCGTCGGCACCAAAGGTCGGCGCGATGTGCACAATGCCTGTACCATCATCCGTAGTCACATAGTCGCCGGGGATTACGCGGAAAGCTTCTTCTGAGAGTTCCACGAAGGTATCCTTACCCACAGCAAAAGTTTTCTCCGGATGTGCTGTAGCATAGGCTTTTACAAAGTCGGCTGCGAGGTCGTCCACCTTTTCCAAAGGCTTCACCCAAGGCATCAACTGCGCATAGTGCATACCCAGCAAGTCGGTTCCTTTGTATTCGCCCACCACTTTATAGGGCACCACTTTATCCCCCTGAACATACTCCTCAAGCGGCAGCTCGGCACCTTCGGGCTTAAGGTAGGCCGAAAGCAGCGACTTAGCCATGACGATGGTCACCTTTTCAGCTGTATAGGGGTTGTATGTCTGAACGGCTACATACTCTATGTTCGGGCCTACGCAGAGCGCCGTATTGGAGGGCAAGGTCCACGGCGTAGTGGTCCATGCCAAAAAGTAGGGCGTGCCCCACTCTTTCATCTCTTCTTTCGGATCGAGAATGCGGAACTGCGCCGTCACCGTCGTGTCTTTCACATCGCGATAGCATCCCGGCTGGTTCAGCTCGTGGCTGGAGAGTCCTGTTCCGGCGCCTGGCGAATAGGGCTGTATGGTATATCCCTTATAGAGCAAGCCTTTTTTGTACAACTGCTGAAGCAGCCACCAGAGCGTCTCGATATAAGAATTTTCATAGGTGATATACGGATTCTCCATATCCACCCAATAGCCCATCAAGTGGCTCAAGTCGGTCCACTCCTGGGTAAACATCATCACGTTCCTGCGGCAGTGAGCGTTATACTCTTCTATCGAGATGCTCTTGCCGATATCTTCTTTGGTGATGCCCAGCTCTTTTTCCACACCCAGCTCTACGGGCAGTCCGTGGGTGTCCCATCCGGCTTTGCGCTTCACCTGATACCCCTGCATCGTCTTGTAGCGGCAGAACACGTCTTTGATGGTACGCGCCATCACGTGGTGAATGCCCGGATGTCCATTAGCCGAGGGCGGTCCTTCAAAAAAGACAAACGAGGGTCTTCCCTCGCAATCCATACTTTTATGGAACAAGTCGGCCTCGTCCCAGTCTCGCAGCACTTCTTTATTGACCTCAAAGAGATTAAGGCCGTTGCGTTCTGTAAATTTCATAGTCTTTTTTATCTTGTATCTATCGGCCCTTTGCCCGCGTCAGCGGAGCGTCAGCGCCATTCTGAATATAGTTTATTCCAGCGTTCGGAAGTTTAGGCTGCAAATATATAAAAATCAAAGCACACTTCAGATACCGCCGCCCTCTTTTTTTAGTTAATACTGTTCCGTCTCGTTGGGAAAGTCGCCCGTCTTCACATCGCTCACATAGCGACCAATGGCATCTGTCATGATAGAATGAAGGTCGGCATAGCGTCTGAGAAACTTCGGACTGAAGTCGTTGTTCATGCCGAGCATATCAGCCACCACGAGCACCTGGCCGTCCGTAGCTCCGCCACCTCCGATGCCGATAACGGGCATCTGCACACTCTCGGTCACCCGCTTTGCCAACGCCGCGGGAATCTTCTCCACCACGCAGCCAAAGCACCCCACGGCGTCGAGCGCAGCAGCGTCGCTCAAGAGCTTCTCCGCCTCGGCCTCCTCCTTGGCCCTCACGGCGTAGGTGCCAAACTTATTGATGCTCTGCGGTGTCAATCCGAGATGCGCCATTACGGGGATGCCGGCCTCTAGGATGGTGCGCACCGTGTCAAGAATCTCCACGCCGCCCTCCAGTTTCAGGGCGTCGCAGCCCGTCTCCTTCATGATGCGGATAGCGTTTCTCACACCGTCCGTGGGGTTCGCCTGATACGTACCAAAGGGCATGTCGCACACCACGAGCGCACGCTTCACGCCTCTCACCACGGCCGCCGCATGGTAAATCATCTGGTCCAGCGTGATGGGCAGCGTGGTGTGATGGCCCGCCATCACGTTGGAAGCCGAGTCGCCCACCAGAATCACGTCAACCCCTGCGCCGTCCACAATCTTAGCCGTCGTATAGTCGTAAGCCGTCAGCATAGCAATCTTCTTGCCCTGCTCCTTCATTTCCTGCAATCGGCGCGTCGTCACCTTGCGAGCGTCATCCACTAAATAACCTGCCATAAAATCTATCCTTTCTTTTTTTATTTGAATATACCGTATCTTCTTTATAGCTCCTTATACATATTATATTATTATATCCCCGCCACCCCGGAGGCGCCTTTTGAGCGTCCAAGCCTCAGCTCCCGGCAAAGGGAAGACGGCGACAAGTCGGCCCAGCCGTCGATCACCCAGTCGACCAGCGGAGCAATCAGCTCCCCCGAGAGCGACGTGGTCAGGCCCACCACCCACGCCCCCGAAGCCCTTGCCGCCTGCAGGCCGCTCAGCGAGTCTTCAAACACCACGCAGTCCTCCGCCAGGCACCCCAGGCGCTCGGCCGCAAGCAGATAGCCCTCTGGTGCCGGTTTAGAGTTTTTCACATCCTCCGCCGTAATCACCGCGTCAAAGAGCGAAGGCAGCAAGGGGTGCACCCTGTAGAGATGCGCCATCTTGGCGCGGTCCGAGCTCGTCACCACCGCCGTCTTCCACCCCTCGCTCCGCAAGCGGGCCACCACCTCCATACAGCCGTCCATCAAGGGATAGTCCATCGTCTGCTCCAGCTCTCGGAGCATCCTCTCCACCCCCTGTCGCCCCGCCGCGTCGTGAGGAAAATAGCGGGCAAAGATGTCCGTCAGCGTATGCCCCTTCAAGCGCTCGGCAAAGCCCCGCTCGTGGGGAAAATACAACTCGCCCACCCTGCGCCAAAAAGCCGTATAGGCCGGTTCAGTGTCGACGAGCACGCCGTCCAGGTCAAACAGCGCCGCCCTCCGCAGGCCAGAAGACATATCCATATCTAGCATTTTCTAAAATTTAGCTGCAAAGGTACTACAACCTATCGAAAGCGCCAAGCTCCCTGGCCCCTTTCAGCCCTTTTTCTCTTGAGCCCCGCGCCCGCCCTCTTTCTCTTGAGCCCCGCGAAAGGGCGGCAGCCCCGCCTCCCGCCGCGCTCCCCTGAAAACGCCACCGCTGCAAATCCGCTGAAAATCAAGGGCCATTTTCTAGCATTTCTTAGGTAAAAGCTAGGTGAATTTCGGTAACTACTAGGAA
>CALCHR010000148.1 GCA_937901185.1 uncultured Bacteroidales bacterium | reverse complement strand
GCAGGAATGGCAGGTTCTCGATGATGACCTTGCGCACGGTGGTGTCGAGCGTGGCGAAGAGTTTGTTCTCTGCAAACACCTCGCTCTTGGCCAGGAGGTTGATGAGCGTAGACTTGCCCACGTTGGTATAGCCTACGAGCGCCACGCGGATGAGTCTGCCACGGTTCTTGCGCTGCGTGGTTTTCTGCTTATCGATCTCCACCAGGCGCTGCTTGAGAAGCGACATGCGGTTCAAGATGATGCGGCGGTCCATCTCAAGCTGTGTCTCGCCCGGACCACGCAGACCCACCGAACCCTTGCCGCCACCACCGCCGGAGCCACCGCCCTGGCGCTCCAAGTGGGTCCAGAGACGCTGCAAGCGCGGGAGCATGTAGCGATATTGTGCCAGCTCCACCTGCGTCTTGGCATTGGCAGTCTGCGCACGCATGGCAAAGATGTCGAGGATGAGGCTGGTGCGGTCCAGAATCTTTACCTTCAGTTCTTTCTCTATGTTGCGTAGCTGCTTGGCAGAGAGTTCATCGTCGAAAATAACCATACCCACCTCGCGCTCGGCTTCTTCTTCCTCCACGATGTAGCGGCGTATCTCTTCGAGCTTACCCTTTCCCACATAAGTGACGGAGCTGGGGCCGTCAAGGCGCTGTGTGAAGCGCTTCACGGCAACGGCGCCGGCCGTCTCAGCCAGGAAGGCCAGTTCATCAAGGTACTCGGCCGTCTTGTGTTCGTCTTGCTGCTTGGTGATGAGCGCCACGAGCACGGCGGTCTCTGTCTTGGCTTCGCTTTGTATAAATTCTTTCATATAGGTGTCTTGTTCTTAGAAAAAGAGGCATGCGCTTCGCAGCGCGCCTTCAGCGAGCGCAAAGGTAGGAAATAATCCTGACATGAAGCCGTGCGAGAGGCGGGAGCAAGGGCGAAAGGAAAAAGTTTTCTATAGTTTTTCTCCACAATAGGCCATATCACATATTTTATTGCTATCTTTGCTTATTAAAATAGGCTCAAACGCCTTTTGGCCGCCGACCATAAAAACGGCACCCTCTTCCGATCAAACAAAATACAATATACAATGAACTACAAATGGAACTACGAGCCCCCGGGAGCTGAGCAAGCCGGCATAGCGACTTATCTGTCGGCCGAAGCCGGTATACACCCCGCCCTCGGGAAACTACTCGTCGACCGCGGCATCACTACGCCCACAGAGATGCGCCGCTTCTTCCGCCCGCAGCTCTCCGACCTGCACGACCCTTTCCTTATGAGGGACATGCAAAAGGCCGTGGAGCGACTCAACGCCGCTCTGGTGCGCAAAGAGCGCATCTTGGTCTACGGCGACTATGACGTGGACGGATGTACAGCCGTGGCGCTCGTCTACAAGTTCTTGCAGCAGTTCTACTCCAACATTGACTTCTACATCCCCGACCGCTACGAAGAGGGATATGGCATCTCAAAGAAAGGAGTGGACTACGCCGCCGAGACAGGGGTGAAGCTGATCATCGTACTCGACTGCGGCATCAAAGCCATTGAGGAAATAGCCTATGCCAAAGAACTGGGCATCGACTTTATCATCTGCGACCACCACGTGCCCGATGAAGAAATGCCCTGCGCAGTGGCCATCCTCAACCCCAAACGCCTCGACAACCGCTACCCTAACACCGACTTGTCGGGCTGCGGCGTGGGCTTCAAATTTATGCAAGCCTTTGCTATCAACAACGGCATTGAGTTCAACAAACTGACTCCCCTACTCGACCTCTGCGCCGTGAGCATCGCCTCAGACATTGTGCCCATCATGGGAGAAAACCGCATCTTGGCCTGCCATGGTCTGCTCTGTCTCAACTCGCACCCCAGCATCGGCCTGCAAGCCATCATGGAGGTTTGCGGACTGAGCGACCGCGAACTGACGATGAACGAGATTATCTACAAGATTGGGCCACGCATCAACGCTTCGGGCCGTATGCAAAACGGACGTGAGGCGGTGGAACTACTGGTGGAGAAAGACTATACAGCCGCCCTTGAAAAAGCCAACCGTATCAACCTGTACAACGAGGCACGAAAGGACTTGGACAAGCAAATGACCGAACAGGCCACAGACCTTGTAAAGGAACTGCCGGGACTTGACGACCGCCGCGCCATTGTTATCTACAACGAAGAATGGCACAAGGGAGTAATCGGCATTGTGGCCTCGCGCCTCACAGAACAATACTACCGCCCTGCAGTGGTGCTGACGCGCTCAGAAGGTATTGCCACAGGCTCGGCACGCTCCGTTTCCGGCTTCGATGTATATAAGGCCGTGCAAAGCTGTAGCGACCTGCTTGAAAACTTTGGCGGACACACTTACGCCGCCGGCTTGTCAATGCGCGTGGAACACGTAGAAGAATTCCGCCGCCGCTTCGAGGCTTACGTCACAGAGCACATCCTCGACGAGCAAACCGAAGCCAGCCTCGACATTGATGCCATACTCGACTTCAAAGACATCTCTTTCAGATTCTACCAAGAACTGAAACGCTTTGCTCCCTTCGGACCGGGCAACGAATGTCCGATGTTTGCTACCAAGCGCGTCTACGACTACGGCACAAGTAAAGTGGTGGGCCGAGGACAAGAGCACATCAAACTGGAACTGGTGGACAACAAAAGTAACAACGTCATGAACGGCATAGCCTTCGGACAGAGTTCACAAGCTCGCTACATCAAAACCAAACGCGCCTTCGATATCTGCTACCGCGTAGAGGAGAACAGCCACAAGCGCGGCGAGGTGCAACTGCAAATAGAAGATATCAAGCCTTGTGAATAGAGAAACGGCGCTGGGCATCTTACAACAATACTGGGGACACGCAGCGTTCCGCGGCATACAAGAAGAAATTATCCTCAGCATCTCCGAAGGACACGACACTTTGGGGCTGATGCCCACAGGCGGCGGCAAAAGTATCACATTCCAAGTGCCGGCTTTAGCCATGGAGGGAATGTGTCTTGTAGTGACGCCTCTGATAGCCTTGATGAAAGACCAAGTGAATAACCTACGGCAGCGCGGAATCCGTGCTGCCGCCATTTATTCCGGACAAGCTCACGACGAAATTCTCAAGGTGCTCGAGAACGCCGTGTTCGGCGCCTACACTTTTCTATACGTATCCCCCGAACGCCTATCCTCTGAACTTTTTTTGGAAAAGCTGAAGCGGATGCACATCAGCTTTATCACCATCGACGAGGCCCACTGCATCTCACAATGGGGCTACGACTTCCGCCCCTCCTACCTTGCCATCTCTGAAATCCGTAAAGTGCTACCCAACACTCCGGTGCTGGCGCTTACCGCTACAGCTACCGAGCGCGTGGTGGGCGACATCTGCAAGCAACTCTGCTTTGGAGAAGATGCCCAGGTGTTTCGCATGAGTTTCGCCAGAGCCAACCTACACTACATTGTACGCACCACGGAAGATAAAACCAGCGAGCTGATTCACATCCTCAACAGCGTGGAAGGCTCAGCCATTGTCTACACTCGCAGCCGACGTGGCACCAAAGAAGTAAGTACTACGCTCAACGAAGCAGGTATCCCGGCACTCTTCTACCACGCCGGACTGACGAACGTAGAAAAGGATGTACGCCAACGCGAATGGCAAGAGGGAGCTACGCGAGTGATGGTGGCTACCAACGCCTTTGGTATGGGCATCGACAAGGCCGACGTACGACTCGTGATACACATGGACTTGCCCGACTCTATTGAAGCCTATTTCCAAGAAGCCGGACGCGCCGGACGCGATGGGCAGAGGGCTTACGCCGTGCTGCTCTACAACAAGCGCGACCACGGAAAAATGTTGCGCCGCATCCCTGAAACTTTCCCCGATAAAGACTACATCCGAAAGGTCTACGACAGTCTTGCCTACTATCTGCAAATGGCGATGGGAGATGGCCTCGACGTGACACGCGAGTTTAATCTGGAGAAATTCTGTATCAACTTCAAATATTTCCCGGTCCCCGTATTGAGCGCCCTTAGTCTGCTCACGCGTGCCGGCTATATCGAGTACCGCGAGAAGGAGGACAACAAGTCGCGACTGCTTTTCATCGTGGGCCGCGACGAACTATATAGGCTACAACATATTAACAAAAAAAGCGACGAGCTGATACGCGCCATCCTACGCAACTACGGCGGCGTCTTCAGCAGCTACGTCACCATCGAAGAAGAGCTCCTGGCCGAAAACTGCAACATCTCGAGCCACGAAGTCTACGAGATTCTGAAACTACTCAACCACCAACGCATCATCCACTACATACCGCGCAAAAATACTCCCTACATCACTTACACCCGTGGTCGGATGGAGAGCCATCGCATTCTGCTCGCGCCCGAAGTATATGATGACCGAAAAAAGGAATACGAGGAGCGAGTGGAAGCTATTCTCCACTATGCCGGCGACACTACCACTTGTCGCAGTAAGATGCTCTTACATTATTTTGGAGACTCCTCGGCCACCGACTGCGGTCAATGCGACGTGTGCCTTGCCAGAAAAGACATCAACACAGGCGATAGCTGTGCTCAACTTATGGAGCGCTTCCGCCAAATACTTTCCGACGGAGCAGGACATAGGCCGGAAGAATTCTCCTACGACGGCTACACTTCTGAAGTACGCAAGGAGGCCATTGAGCGCCTTACCGAAAACGGCGAGCTCTTTCTGCGCAACGGCTTCTTCTTCCGAGAATGAAGCGCCATAGCCACCGGCTACACATTATATAATATATAGACTAACCTCTTTAACAAAAATATATCTATGGGAAACAACTCACAAGGCTTCGGCTCTAAGATAGGACTCTTGGCAGCCACCATCGGCTCTGCCGTAGGCTTGGGCACCATCTGGCGCTTTCCTGCCGTGGTTCAATCGCAAGGCGGCTCGGCCTTTCTCCTAGTCTACTTTTTCTGCCTCCTGCTTTTCGGCATCCCCGTCATGCTGGGCGAGTTTTCTCTGGGCCGTGCCGGAGGCCCCAATGTGTTGGGCATCTTCAAGCACCTCACACCCAAAACACGCTGGTGGCTTGTGGGGCTCTGCGGTCTCTTGGCGTCCTATCTTATCCTGCCTTTCTATATGGTAGTGGCCGGCTGGGGACTCGAATATCTGTGGCTCTCGCTCTCCGGAAATCTCTTCGAGGGGGTAGACTTTACCGCCTCGTCAACCGACAACTGCCGCATATTCTCCGAGCGCATGAATGGCATCATGACATCGCCTGTAGAGCCCGTGGTGTGGACCTACGGAATGGTGTTGCTTAATCTCTTCATCCTGGTCAAGGGCGTGCAGAAAGGCATAGAGAAGATGTCGAAGGTACTAATGCCGGTGCTTTTCCTGCTGCTGGTGGTGTTCTGCGTAGTATCGCTCTCGTTGCCCGGCGCCATGCAGGGCGTAGAGTTTTTCTTGAAGCCCGATTTTTCCAAGGTGACGCCGCAGATGGTGGTATATGCCCTCGGTCAAGCCCTCTTTTCTCTCAGCCTCGGTATGGGCGTGCTTTTGACCTATGCCGCCTACTTCCCGAAAGACACCAAACTGACGCAGACCTCTGTCACCGTCTCCATGAGCACACTGCTCATCGCCGTGCTGATGGGTCTTATCATATTCCCTGCCGCAGCCAGCTTCGGCCTCATCGATAAGCCCGAAGAACTCTCCGGCGTTACCCTCGTCTTTGTCACCCTGCCCGGAGTCTTTACGCAAATGAGTTGCCCACAACTATGGGCTATCCTATTCTTCTTCCTGCTCTTCGTGGCCACCATCACGTCCACTGTCTCTATTGCCGAAGTGACCATCGCTTATCTCTGCGACCACTTCCGCCTAGGGCGTGTGGCATCGTGCTGCCTGGTGCTGTTGCCGCTCTTCGTTACCAGCGCCATCTGCTCGCTCTCTTTGGGTGCCGTTCCTTCCCTGCAGATTGCCGGCCTCCCCGTCTTCGATTTCTTAGACAATCTGACCACCAACTGGCTGCTACCCTTGAGTGCGCTCGGCGTTTGCATCTACATCGGCTGGTGCTTAAAGAAAGACTTTATTCACAGCCAACTCTCCAACGAAGGCACACTTCCTGCCCGCGAAGCCGGCGCCGTGCGCTTTCTGCTCCGCTATCTCTGCCCCCTGGTACTCTTGGCTCTCTTCGCCACCACCCTTTTATGGAAGTAAGAATGTAAAGCTATCATTTTATACTACATAAAAAACATACCACATATCAGGTTCCCCAATTTATGACCTCCCCAACATCTACCCTTAGTAAGCGCAATAAGCAGAATCTACCAAAGGAACACGATGGTAAGTTTGACATATCCCCCATAGCGATATACAATAGCGATGACAATACCATCTCACTTGAAGTTAAATTGGAAGATGAAACAGTCTGGCTCTCACAAGCACAAATGAGTTTGCTCTTTGAGAAAGACCAATCTGTTATTGCCAGACATATAGCCAATGTTTTCAAGGAAGGGGAACTAGAAAAAAATAGTAATATGCAAATTTTGCATAATACTCTCTCTAAGTACAAGCCAACAAAGGTTTATAGTTTGGATGTAATAATTTCTGTCGGCTACCGTGTAAAAAGCAAGCGTGGCACACAGTTTCGCATTTGGGCAAACAGAGTTCTCAAAGAATACATAGTCAAGGGCTATGCTATTAACAGCAAGCTCCAGATTGAACACTATGAGGAACTGAAAAATGTGGTTCGTCTGCTTGCACAAACGGTTCACTCCCAAGATAAACTGACCGACGAACAGTCTAAAGGACTATTCTCTGTCGTAGCCGACTATGTTTATGCCCTTGACACACTCGACCGTTACGATTATCAAAAACTTACCATAGAGAGCACCACAAGCGAAGAACGTTTCCACGCCACCTACGAGAATGCCATGGAAGCCATTCTCAGTCTCAAAGAGAGGTTCGGAGAGAGCCCCTTGTTTGCCAACGAGAAAGATAACTCCTTCAAAAGTTCCATCGGTCAAATATATCAGACATTTGGCGGCGCAGAACTCTATCCCAGCATTGAGGAAAAGGCTGCCATGTTGCTTTACCTGGTAACCAAGAACCACTCCTTCAGCGATGGCAACAAGCGAATAGCCGCTATGCTGTTCCTATGGTTCATGGAGCGCAATGGCATACTCTACCGCAACGATGGCAGCAAGCGAATAGCCGACAATACGCTCGTAGCGCTGACCTTGATGATAGCCGAGAGCCGCACCGAAGAAAAAGATGTGATGGTAAAAGTAGTTGTAAACCTCATCAACCAAAATAACCAATGACCTCTGAATCCCCCACCCTCAACGAGCACAATAAGCAGGAGTTTCCGCCGGCTCACACCGCCGAGCACTTGCTCAACCAGACCATGCTGCGCATGTTTGGCTGTCCGCGCAGCCGCAAGACTCACATCGAGCGGAAGAAAAGTAAGATCAACTGGCCCTTGGAAGCTTGTCCCTCGCCCGAGCAAGTGGCAGAGATTGAGGCCAAGCTCAACGAACTCATCGCCCTCGACTTGCCCGTGACCTACCGCATGCTGGAGCGCGAGGAGATACCCGCCGGCGTGTCGCTCGACAAGTTGCCCGAAGGCATCAGCGGTCCGCTCCGCCTTGTCAGCATTGGCAACTACGACCACTGCGTCTGCATAGGCTCGCACGTGAAGAGCACCCGCGAGATTGGCCACTTCCGCATCACCAGCACCAGCTATAAGGATGGCGAGTTTCGCATCGTCTACAAAACCGGGGCTACGGAGGACTGAGCCAAAGGCTATTTTTTAGTCTCTGTAACCATCTGAAAATCAAGGGTCATTTTTGGGCGTTTCTTAGGTAAAAGCTAGGTGAATTTCGGT
>CALCHR010000147.1 GCA_937901185.1 uncultured Bacteroidales bacterium | reverse complement strand
TATTTACAAGCGATAAGTTGTAAAAATACAACCTCTTATGAGGAAACTCGTTTAGCAGGCATCGCAATACAAGCATTGCGTACTCGTAAACCAATGTTAGTTAATCATGAACGTACTTTTTGGAAATACTATCATTACTGCCCATCTTGTTCAGAACAACTTAGGACAGAGGGCCTGCGCTACTGCAGCCATTGTGGCCAGCGATTAGATTGGTCAAATTATTGGACGGGGTTAAAATATGTTCGATAAAGAGTTGTTTACAAAAGAAGAACGTAAAGCCCTAGTTGAACAGTTTCCTTACTTGTTACCAATAAAACTAACAACCGGTGAAGTGCCTGCAGACTATGATTTTGACTATATTCGCGGAGAATGGGAAATCCCAGCTGGCTGGATGCAGCTATTTCTACAGGCGTGTGAAGATATACTTGAGCCACTAAAAGCAGCAAATGCTTTAGATATCTTTCGTTTTTCTCAAATTAAAGAGAAGTACGGTCAATTGCGTATGTATACTTTTGATGCACCAAAAGAAGTACAGTTGATCTTGGACAAGTATGAATTTCTTAGCGAGCAGGTATGCTGTACTTGTGGTAAGCCTGCAGTTGCTATAACACGCGGCTGGATTTGTCCATATTGTCAGGAGCATTTAGAAAAAGAATTAAAGGCTGAGTATATAACAGAATGTGATCCAATAAACGTGACTACTGGTTTTTATAGAACAACTTGGCATGGCGATGACAAAGTAAAGACTTATATTGATTGCTCTGATGAATGGACTCGTTATTTAGAAAGGGTTAATGAAGCATGACACGTGATAAATTTGATCAAGCTGCGGATATTAAAACGCAGATTGATAAGCTGATGGCACTAGATGACCTGTTGACTAACGCTAGCAAGGGTCGCCATCTATTGGCAGCTATCGATGTTGATTGTTACGGCAAAACTACTGTACTTAACTCAATGGCATTACCGGATGAGATTCTACAAGGTATTAGACATTTGGTTGCTTTAAAGGTAGTAAGCCTAGATAGAGCTTTTGAAGCGCTTTAATGGGAGAGATAAAATGAGATATTTAGTTTTTTTGGTTGAGGCACTTGATGAGCTTAGCGAAAGCTCAGTAAGACATACTGTAGCTGTATGTGCTAATCCTGACCTTGCTGCATATTATATAGACCTACAGGGTGGCGACCAACTCATGCTAACTGCTTCTGGCGAGCTATTACCAAAATTCGTCATTACTGAGACTGAGATCCTTTCGACAAAAGCAGCTTGTGTTAGAAGAGGTGCTGAAAATGTCTAAGCTCACTTCTATGGCAAAAGATTTGCTGATTATTGACGAAGACTTCTTCATGAGAAGTCGTGGAAAAGACCATAAGTATATCAGCCAAGAATATTATGATTTATATGTGTTTGACCAACTATGGTCAGACACTTCATGTGGTTTTGGTGGTATCGCTGGTCAGGCTTTTACAGAACGAACCGTATATGCCTTTGTGCCAAAAGCTTTTGATTTAACAAAAACCGTTCAAGATCAGCCAGAAGCGATTATCTATATTGGTTTTAATTTTGCATATAAGGTGCCAAAGTCAGATATACTTTTAGATGATATTAAACATCATCGTATTAGGCCTGTATATCAGAAAGATATTTATTTTCAAAGTGAGGTAGCATATGAATAAGGGTTGTAAGTTTTGTAGTGAACCAGACTCTCACGGTGTTTGCGCTGGAATTCGTTATACTTTTCCTGACTTTGATATTTCCGCTGACTATAGCCAAGGTAAACTTATAATTTTTACCGCTGACGGCGATGAGTGTGAAATTAACTTTGCACACTGTCCGATTTGTGGTAATAAGATGGAGGCTGTACATGAGAACTCGTGAAAGTAAAGTTGGTAAGCTACAAGCAGAAAAGCACACAGTCGAACGGGAAGCTCAGCTGCTTATGACTAACGAAGAAGCACTGGCTCTGCTTGAGAAGCGAAATCATGGTTTACTATCAAATCCACCTGCAAATGTACCAGCAAGAATTAAAAAACAAGAGCAAGAGATTAGACGAAATGAGCTAGCTATCGCGGCACTTACTAAGCAAATCCCAATGCTAGCTATAGAATCTACAGAACATAAAAATATTCTGATTTGTCCTGCGTGTAAAGAGCTGGTGACAGATACGGATGCTGTATATATCTATGAAGACGCACCAACCTGGTGCCCTGCCTGCGGTCAGGCTATTAAATATAAGTAAAAGATGTACATTTTTGTACATCTTTTTATTTTATATAGAAATTAAATATTGTATAATTTTATATAAGATTTTAAAAGGGTGTGTTTGCTATAAAGCTTAAATATCGTGATTTACCCAGTATGTTTGATAGCGTGGCTGTATTGACGGATATTGTTAAAGACATTCCAAATAGTACATTAAAGGATCCTGAAGCATTAGCTAATTACTTGATACAGCATCGAGTGGCGCCATTAATGTGCGATGTAGGCGATACGATTTACCAGGTCATAGATAATGGTCATCATGTTTATCGCTGCCTACTTGGTAAAACAGCAGAAGAGTGTAAAGATGCTTGTGATTGGTGCTTTGATTCAAAAGACCTGTGGATTACAAAGTATAAAGTTGTGCCTGTAAAAATGGAAACACAAGCAATGATTTTAAATTTTCAAAGATACTTTGGTATCGTAAATTTTTTAAATGAAGAAGAAGCTTTAAAAAAAGCAGCTGATATGCAAAAGGAGGCAGACGTCGAATGTCAACGACTTATAAAGGATGGAAAGTACCGGGAGATATAATTATTGTATCAAAGGAATGCTCTACTTGGGACTATAAAAATGGCGGACACATCTTAACTGGCGAATATCAGGGTTATGTTGTTGATCCGGATAATGAAGCAATGCTGCAAAATGCTTTAGGCTGGGCTAAGTGGACTGAATATATCGGTAAGTATGATACCACTACTAGACGCTATGAGCAGCAGATTGAACATGAAGGTGTTCAGCATAGGTTTAAAAACGAAGGCTTTGTTCTTGAGTTACTCGAGAGTGCTGACGGGTCAAGCCAAGGCGGCAAGCTGAGCTTTTGGAACTGCAAAATCTCAAAAGATGGCAAGTCTTTTATTGTTGGTATTAATTCAGACTATTTGCTTGAGATTCTTAGATACAATGATTTTGTAAAGGGTGTTTGTCAATCTACTATGAGTTTTGCTCGTTGTAAAGGTGGCGTTGGCATGCTTAACGAGGCTATGCCTAGTTATCAACAGTTTTTACAAGATGAAGAACAACGAGCTGCTATGAAGAAGGGCAAGACTAAGAAGCGTGAACCGGGGCACTTATATAAAACTTTGACAGAGGGCCATGTTTTCTTTGGTACATACTATAGGTGGTATGAGCCAGTATACAGCGAGAATTGCTTTTACAAATATGCTAGGGACGTTATTGGTTATAGAAAGCTTGAAAAGCCTATCGCACAGTATTGGCAGCCTTCTTATAATGAGGAATATAAGACTAAGAGCGACTACTTGAATAAGTGGGGCTTGTACTGGGACGATACAACTCCAGCTAGAACTGATTGTGGGCCAGTAGTTGAGCTGGATATTTCTGATGAAGAAGTCCTCGAGCGACACTTAAGAAGTATATTTAAGCCTGATGCTGAAAAATGGTCTGCATCTTGCGTAGGATTAAATGTTGGTGTTTCGCTTAGCAAAGATTCCTATACACTCCCAGACGAGATTCGTAAGTGGATTACAGACAGAGGTTTTAAGGTATGGGATTAAGTAGCATTAAGCGAGAATGCAAAAAGTGTAATAAAGAGTATAGAGCTGCTGCGCGCAGGTATAGACAGCGTGTCGGATTCTTTAAGTGGCTACTTGGTTATTGCCCATGCTGCGGTCGATTCTTTCGCTGGCCTGTTAAGACTATGCGCCGGCACACACAATACTGCGACGAGGCATCAAATTGGCTAACCGCGTGTAAAGATTGCCATTATGAAGATGATAGTTATTTTGACGACCTTTGGTCACAGTATTACTCTGGATTACTTTAAATCTAACTAATTATATTGTATTATATTTTATAATAACTTTGAGGAGGTTTCAATCATGCCTGTACATGATGATCTCGGTAAACGCATGAAAGAGTTTTACGAGCAAGGACCGAAAACCAGGCTGGTGCGTAGGATGCCAGTGGCAATTCGACTTGATGGTAAAGCCTTCCATACTTTTACTAGAGGCTTTCAAAAGCCTTTTGATGATGTGTTGATCGCTGCAATGCAAGATACTATGCAATATCTTTGCGAAAATATCCAAGGATGCGTCCTTGGATACCACCAGTCAGACGAGATTACACTTATCTTGGTAGACTATAAGAATTTAAATAGTTCCGCCTGGTTTGACTACGAAGTCCAGAAGATGTGCTCTATCGCTGCCTCAATGGCGACGATGCGTTTTAATAAAGCTTTCTCTGCGAGAGTACATTTGTGGGCAAAGGAACACGACATTGCCCCTATTGCATATTTGAATGAAGGTAAGGACGAGCAACTCCTGAAGTTGTATAATACCTATGTTAATGCCCTCACAAAGGGAGCGATGTTTGACGCCAGAGTCTTCAATATTCCAAAAGAAGAAGTAGCAAATCTGGTTTATTGGCGGCAACTTGATGCCACCAGAAATTCTATTCAGATGGTTGGTCAAGCTAGCTTCAGTCACCGTGAATTGCACGGCAAGTCTTGCAATAAGATTCAAGACATGTTGTTGACAGAAAAAGACATCAACTGGAATAACTTTGAGACACATAAGAAGCGTGGTAGCTGCTGTGTAAAGTCTAATACGACCTGCACTTTTGCTACAGAGAACGAAGACGGTACTGTGACAACAGGTTCCTCAGAACGCCCTCATTGGTATATCGATTTAGAAATTCCTATTTTTAAGTCTGAGGGCAGGGACTACATCGATAAGCTGATTACACACTGTGATTGTCCGTGTAGTAAGCCTATTATTACAATTAATTAAGGAGAGAATATAATGAAATTTTCTTGGAAGTTGTGTTTAATTATCTTGGCAGTTATTGCTGCACTGGTACTGGTGTTTATTTTTGCTTTTCAGGGTGTACAGAATAAAGCAATCGGCCTGGAAGAGCAGATTACTACCGCACAGTCTGAAATTAAGATTCAGGAAAAGCGCCGAGCTGACCTTATCCCTAACCTAGTTGACTGTGTTAAGGCATATGATGAGCATGAGTACAATACTTTGATGGCGGTTATCGAAGCTCGCGGCGCAGGTAATGATGAAGTAGCTGCTGAGGTCATGACTAGTGTAAACGTTGTCGCTGAACAGTATCCTGAACTGAAGAGCAATGAAAATTATAAGCAGCTTATGACAGAACTGGCAACCACCGAAAATTTGATTGCTAATACTCGTACAAACTATAATACTTGGGTATCTAAATACAACAGCTATGTCAAGAAGTTCCCGAATCGCGGTATTTTGGATATGCTTGGTTACGAGGTTCAGACTTTTAACAAGCTGACTTATGATGTTAGCTCTGACGCGCCCACGAATTTGTTTGATTAAGAGGTAAATGTATGCTGGATTTTGGAGATTTCTCTATTTCAAAACGAGAAATATTGATAAGCATTGCTATTATCGCTGTTATGGTTGTATTTGGTCTTCTAATTCATGGGTCCATAGAAGACTCTGTAATGCTAAAACACCAAGAGTATAATCTGGCACTGCAGATCGACAATAATCCAGATATGTTTGAATACGGAATGAGTACCAACATTGGAAACGCTTTTGTATATGGTACTCTGAGGTGCCTGGACCCTGTCACGTACGAGGAAATTGGTGGAGAGTATTCTTACGTAGAAAAAGTAAAAGAGCGATATACAAAGCACACGCGTACTGTAACAAAAACCAGAACACTTCCTAATGGTGATACCCAGACCTATACCGAGGAAGAGGAGTACTGGACTTGGGATAAAATCGATAGCTGGAGCAAGACTTCTACTAAAATTTCATTTTTGGATGTAGAGTTTGCGTACGGTACTATCAAGTTTCCAGGTAGCGTACATATAGAGACAATTAAGGAATCTAGTAAAATTCGTTATAAATACTATGGTGCTCCTATCGAAAGTACCGGCACTCTGTATGCTAACTTGTCAAATAATACCATTAATGACGCTTCTTTTCACAGAGGGATGTCAATAGCAGAGACACATAAGTATTATACTTCAGGTGGAGAGCTAGTATTGTTTTGGGTTGGCTGGATACTTTTGACCGGTTTTCTCGTTTTTGGTTTTGTATACATAGATAATCACTGGCTCGAAGACTCTTTTAGGAGACGATTTTAATATGATAGCAAATAGTTGTAATAACTTTTCAGGTTATAGTGGTGTCTTTAGTGATACACCTTATAATCGTTGTAGTGTTTGTCAGCATAGTGCTGTTTGTGCGCTAAAAGCAGACTATGAAAAGGCTTTTCAGCAAGCGTTAGCAGTAAGTTGCAAGCCTTTTGACTTGGACTTGAAATGTCCGCATTTTTTGAGTGTCAATCAGACTCGTACTTTTATTTATGGAAGTGATAGCTGTTGTACATCATTAGAGTGTAAGCTTGATAGTAGCGTTGCATCTTTGGCTGCTACCACAGACTCTATGAGGGCTGTAGAATGACTTTTATGTGCCAAGGTGATATTGTAAAGCATTTTAAACGTGAGACGTGCACGGACGCAGAACTTGCCCAGAACAAGTATTTGTACAAGATTATTACTATAGCTAATCACACTGAAACTGACGAACCTTTGGTGATTTATCAAGCACTCTATATGCCTTTCGGTATGTATGCAAGGCCGTTGGCAATGTTTTGTGAAAAAGTAGATGTAACTAAGTATCCGCAAATAAAACAAAAATTTCGTTTTGAAAAGTATTATGGCGATGTGTAATTCACATCGCCATTTTTATTTTGCTAAATTATCTGTATAGCGCTATGCTATATGATACTAAAACTGAGGAGTGTTAATATGAGTAATTCATCTCTGGTTGTTTATACTAGGCTGTCGCCAAATTGTACTAAAATGACTAATAAGGTCAATAAAAAAATAACAATTCATCACATGGCGGGTAACTGCTCTATTGAAACCTGTGGAGCTATTTTTGCACCAACATCTCGCAAAGCTTCTTCAAACTATGGTATTGGCTCAGACGGCCGTATTGGCTTGTACGTAAATGAATGTGATGCCGCATGGACATCATCTAGTAGCGCGAATGATAGACAAGCTATTACTATTGAGGTCGCAAATAATAGCGGTGCACCAAATTGGACTGTAAGTGATAAGGCATATGCAGCGTTGCTAAATCTTTGTGAAGATATTTGTAGACGAAACAATATCAAAGAGATTAACTTTACTGGCGATAAAAACGGTAATCTAACCATGCATAATTGGTTTGCCAATACTTGCTGTCCAGGTCCGTACTTAGAGCCTCGCTTTAAGGATATTGCTGCGGAAGTCAATAAGAGATTGGGCAAAGCTCAGGTCTCAACTCCTGTCAGAGATGAGACTAAGCCAGTAGATGGCTACTACCGCTGCACAAAGGGCAGAGCAGTACAGCTTGCGAAAAACTTTAAGTCAACAGAGTTTGATTGTAATGGTACTAATTGCTGCAAAGAGACTGTTATTGATGTTGATTTAGTCAACTTTTTACAGAAAATTAGAGATCATTTTGGTAAGCCTGTAAATATTTCTAGTGCATATCGCTGTGAAGTGCATAATTCCCGCACACCAGATGCCTTTAAAACTTCTAAGCATATGT
>CALCHR010000146.1 GCA_937901185.1 uncultured Bacteroidales bacterium | reverse complement strand
CCGTTACTCTGTTCTATGGCTCTATTTTGATTTATTCTTTGCCAAAGAGGTATTAAATAAGTAGTTATAAAGTTACCGCCCATCCTCCAAAAACGAGGACGGGCGGTGTTGTTATTTTTATTTAATTAGTTTCTACATATATTTTGTTTACTACAAAAGAAAGGTCGCCAACGTCGTCTTGTTCTTTTATTGTTACCATAAATACAGAAGGGGATCCGCTATCACCCTCAACGAGAACTTCCAATTCAAAAATAAGTCTATTTGTTCCCAAAAGAAACATTTGGCTATAAATTCCAATTGCGTTTTTCAAAGGTGGTATTTCAATAGTTTGAGTTTGTATTGAAGAGCCGTCGTAGAATGCAATCTCAAACAAAACATTTGTTGTTGACGAGCCCCATATTAAATGACCTTTTTCAACATCAATAACTTCCGCATTGTTTATAGGTGTAAACTCATTAGTATTAGCTGTATATGTTTCATATATCATTAGTTTACTTGGTTCGCCTGAAGAAGAATTTGTTATACCTAAAAAATCACGAGCAAGTTTTCTATCTACATCATCCCAACCTACTAAATCGTTTCCATTGCTATCTTTTGATTTTGGGTTTACAAGTACTTCTTTGAACGCATAGTCAAGGTTTGCTGGACAAATAGGTTGACAACGGTTTTCGTCCATTGTTCCCCTATCTCTATAATCGTTTGGAACTCTATTGTGAATTGTTTCGTTTATAGCACGATATACCATTATCGTACCTTGCTCATTTTGTTTTGTGCTTATCTCTACTCCACCAACTCCATTACCTGACCTTTTAACAACACCAGCTCTTGCAAGTTCTGCATAATCTGTGAATTTAGCGTATTCGCTGAGGTTTCCTTGAATAGATATTGCGCCAAGAGGTTTCCACTTGCCGTCGACATACACATACCCCGTGAAGACGTTGTTTTCAGCGCCACTATCGTTTGGCAATAAATAAATTATGTCCGTTTTTATGTTATCGCTTGGTAGTTCTACAACAATCTCAAACTTGACAGCGCCAGCGTCGCCCTTCTCGCCTTTTTCGCCTTGGTCGCCTTGGTCACCTTTGTCACCTTTCTCGCCTTTGTCACCTTTGACCATCCCAGCCTCTATCATCGCTACGAGTTGAGCGTATACGTCCGGAGTCGGCTCGATAGGAGCCCCGCCTTCGCATAGTATTGACTTTTTGCAAGGGACGTAGGCCGGAGTGGTTGTACACAAGTCGCCAGCGAAGACGCCGACCTTGACGTACGAGGCTTGCGAGAGCACAGGCACGGGGCACTGCGTACCCTCAAACACGACGTCGGTGTAGCCGTTCCAAGTTGAGAAGCGGGCGGTCCTGACTGGATGCTCTGCCCACTCTTCGTCTAAGTTAAACTCGACGACGTAGTCACTATTGCCGCAGATGATGAGCGCCGGAGCGCTCAACTCTGCAATCTTGTTTTTAATGTCTATCTGTACTAGTTTCACGATCACACCTCGCTGTTAGAAGATTTTGTAATAGTCCATTATTACAGAAGAAGGGTTTTCCATTTCGAGCCACTGGTTTTCGTCGACACTGCTATAATACCCCTTAATGATGCCGTCCGCCTGTATCTCTACCACGTAAACGCGCAACTCTGGGTCATCGCCAGGGAACGCTGTCACAGGTGTGCGGGCTGAGCCTGAGCCGTCCCAGTATACGAAGCCGTAGTTCTCGAAGTAGTAGAGGCCCGCCTCTGTTAGCGTGACCTGTGGACTCAAGCTCGTCGTCACCTTTTTGGAGAAGTCGAGCTTCGTCGCAAGGTCGGCACGATCTGCGTGCTTTGCATCTCCAACCTTGAGCGCCGCCTCTTCTTGGCCTAACGTTCCGGCATATATTCTGACGCCCTTGCCACCTACTGCTTCTTCGGCAAGCTCTCCGCCTGGCTCAAAATAGATGACCCAGCCGCCTTCGCCCGTTGTTACTGTGTAGCTCTTGTTCTTGTAGGTGAAAGTCCAGCCTGACCAGTATCCTAACAACGAGAACTTCGTCTCGCCTGTGTACTTGTAATACACGTATGCCTTGCCGTCGTCGTGGTATCGCTCCTCTATAAAGTCGCCGAGCTGAACGTTGACGTATATAGGATCGCGCGTGTCCGCTTTAAAGTCGAGGTAGCCCCTGCCCCACTTAGCTGAAGGGTGGACGGGTGTGACTTTGTTTACGCTCTCGGCTTCGCTTGCGTTCTCTGCTTTGTCAGCACTAGCTGCATGAGTCGCTTCGTCAGCACTAGCTGCATGAGTCGCTTTGTCA
>CALCHR010000145.1 GCA_937901185.1 uncultured Bacteroidales bacterium | reverse complement strand
ACCGGTTCTTACCTGGGCCGCTATACATCCACCGTGACAGATATGTTTGAGCCTTATCCCCATCCACAGACAATGGGTAACCGCGAGGATCTGCGCGAACTTACTTTGACCAATCCCGAAACAGGCTATGGCATTAAGGTAGAAACAGCAGGCCAGGTGGCATTCTCCCTCTTGCACCACAGCGATGCGGCCTTCAATAAAACAGCCCTCCATCCCTGGGACCTCGCCCCCGCAGAGTTTACCTATGCCCATTTTGACTACATGCAGCGCGGTTTGGGTAACGGAAGCTGCGGCCAGCAAACCGGAACCATCAGTAAGTACCACTGCCCCTCTTCAGGTACCTACGCCTATACACTCCGCTTCTCGCCCCTCGACCCCACAGCCACAGACATCGAAAAGCAGCCCGAGGCCTTCAGCGGAGTTGAAGTGGCCTACGACGCAGCTTCCGAGCAAGTGATGTGCCATGGAGAGATAGCAGCCGGCACCACCGTTGCGCTCTACAATATGGGCGGCGTTAAGCTCGCTTCGGTCGCCTGTCCCACCGCCACCATGCAAGTGGCCCTATCCCTTGCCGGACAGCCCCGAGGTTCTTATCTCCTCGTCTTCAAGAGCCAAGAAGGAAGCCGCGCCCATAAGTTCCTCAAGCGCTAACCCCCATCTTTGTTTGACCGACGATAGACTATCTAAGTGATTCACGCAGCGCGAGCAAACAGGTAAGCGGTCCCACCCCCTTTGGCACCCTCCACCTGTCTGTCCGCGCTGCCTCGTTTCCCTCCCGCCTTTATTTTGTAAAATATTTTGAACCCTTAGCCCCTTATCAATATGTTGAAAATCCTATTTGTGTGCCTCGGCAATATCTGCCGCTCCAGCACCGCCGAAGAGGTGATGCGCACCCTCGTGGAGCGCCGGCAGTTGAGCCACAGCATAGAGGTAGACTCCGCCGGCATCTCCTCCTACCACGAAGGCGAGCTCCCCGATGCCCGCATGCGCTCCGCCGCCCGCAGCTGCGGCTATGAGCTGACCCACCGCTCGCGCCCCGTCCGCGCAGCCGACTTTGCCCGCTTCGACCTCCTTGTAGCCATGGACGCCTCCGTAGAGCGCAGCCTGCGACGCCTAGCCCCAAGCGCAGAGGCCGAGCAGCAGATAGTCCGCATGGCCGACTATCTTTCCACCCCACGCCCCGAGCGCGACATCCCCGACCCCTATTATGGCGGCCCCGAAGGGTTTCGCTTGGTCGTAGCCCTGATAGAAGACGCATGCGCCCACCTCCTGCAGCAACTGGAGACCAAAAATCCGTGCGATAAAAAATCCCTATAAATTTGTCCGCACGCAAAAAAACTGCTACTTTTGTCAAGACACGCCAGCCATAGCCCCAAGCAAGGCCGCAGCGCGTCGCAAAAACAGAAACCAATAATATTAACCTCAAACATCTATACCCATGGAACTGAATCTTCAGAACATCGTATCCCAGTTTGCCATAGAAGGCACAGTAAGCGAAGTAAAGCCCTTAGGCAACGGACTGATTAACACCACCTACAAAGTGACCACCGACGGCCCCGCCTATGTGCTCCAGCACATCAACAACGCCATCTTCCCCGATGTCGATATGCTGATGAACAACATCGTGAGCGTGACCGACCACCTCCGCAAGAAATACGAAGCCGCCGGCGAGGCCGACCACAGCCGCAAAGTGCTCCGCTTCATCCCCGCCCACGACGGAAAATACTACCACTTCGACGGCGAGCGCTACTGGCGCGTGATGTACTTCATCCCCGACACCGTTTCTCAAACCGCCGTAACCCCCGAAAGCTCCTACATCGTGGGCGAAACCTTCGGCCGCTTCCAAGCCATGCTCGCCGACATACCCGCCCAGCTGGGCGAAACCATTAAGGACTTCCACAATATGGAATTCCGCCTCGAGCAGCTCCGCGAAGCCGTAAGAGGAGACAAAGCCGGTCGCCTGGCAGAAGTGCAATGGCTCGTCGACGAGCTCGAAAGCCGCGCCGAAGAAATGTGTAAAGGCGAGCAGCTGCACCGCGAAGGCAAACTGCCCAAGCGCATCTGCCACTGCGACACCAAGGTAGACAACATCCTCTTCGATGGCGACGGCAGCGTGCTCTGCGTCATCGACCTCGACACCGTGATGCCCAACTTCGTCTTCTCAGACTTTGGCGACTTCCTGCGCTCAGCCGCCAACACCGGCGCCGAAGACGACCGCGACCTCAGCAACGTCAACTTCAACATGAGCATCTTCAAAGCCTTTGCCGAAGGCTATCTGAAGTCGGCCCGCAGCTTCCTCACCCCCGTAGAGATAGCCCATCTGCCCTATGCCGCAGCCCTCTTCCCCTACATGCAGACTGTGCGCTTCCTGGCCGACTATCTCAATGGCGATACCTACTACAAGACCCAATACGCCGACCACAACCTTGTGCGCTCAAAAGCGCAGTTCAAGCTGCTGCAAAGCGTAGAAGCCCACAAAGAAGAAATGCAAGCCTTCGTGCAAGCACAGCTGGCCTAAAGCCGCAGCACGCTGAGAGCTACATCCAGGCAAGCGGAGCACCCCCGGGGGGAAAGCTCCGCTTTCTTTTTGCAGATTCAGAAAACAGAATTGAGAGGTTTTCTTAGCAGCTTTCTAGGCGTTCTTAGTAAACTCCGAGGATTTCCTAGTAAACTCCGAGTTTTTCCTAGAAGTTTACTAAGAAACGGCCGAAAAT
>CALCHR010000144.1 GCA_937901185.1 uncultured Bacteroidales bacterium | reverse complement strand
TTTTCGGCCGTTTCTTCGGAGTTTACTAAGTAAAACTCGGAGTTTACTAGTTTTTTCTAGAAGTTTACTAAGAATTCCTAGAAAGCTACTAAGAAAAAGCAGGGGGTTACGCCGATTTTTTCGCCCCCATATTTGAAGAGCGAAATGTGCTTGTGGGTTTTTACGGAGAGGGATAGAAAACCGCCATTCCATCGCAGGAAACGTAGCGGTGGGGCCGTTGTTTACAGAGTCAAAGCAGAGGGCTCGCAGATGCTCTTTCGCAACACGATTCGGGCTTCAGGACCCATATTGAAAAGCAGGTCGGCGATGCTGAGGTTGGGCAGGAAACCCGTGCGCGCTGCAAACACCTGATAGTAAGGTTGCGCACAGAAGGCGGTGTCGGCCGTATAATCGGCCTTAGGGCGGATGGTCTCGCGGAAGTCGTCGAGGCCGGCCGCAGCAGCGTCTGTATATTCTTCTGTGAGCGTGATGAGGGGGTGAAGGTCCAGGAGGTCGCAAACGGTGTGGCGCAGGGCCTCGTTGAAGTCCACCAGATACTCGAAACGCTGCTCGTAGAAGGGGCGGAAGTCGTCGGCGTAGTATTCAAAGAAGGGGCTGTTCTCGTAGCAGCTCACCAAGGCGTTCCAGTGGAGGTGGCGCCAGTTGCCGTGGTCGCTGATGCGCACATCGCGCGTGGCTGTTTTCTCTGCTCCGTTACGCTCTACGGGGATGGTCAGCGCCTGTGGTCCGTTGGGGCCGGCTATGATGCAGCGGTTGCGGTAGGTCTGCTTTGTATAATGGTCGCAGCGCTCCTCGACAATGCGGGGCGCACCATAGAGCTTACTGAAATATTGCACCGGGGCCAGATAGGCCGATGTGAGGATAACGGGATTCACAGAGGTAGGGTGGATGAGCGGTTAGGCAAATGGGGGTAAAAACACGTGGGGCTGTCTCTTTTCTCAGTGGAGCGGGAGGAAGAGACGGTCGAGCCGCAAGCGCTGGAAGGTGGGTGCCGCTTCGTCGAGCGAGAAACTCACGCAGAAGACATGGCCTGCCAAGAGGTCGTGGCTCACCATTCCGTAGCCGTCCACCCAATAGCAGTCGTGCCGGAACACCACCGAGTCGAGCGGCAGGCCATCACGGCGTAGCGAGGTGCCATTGACAAGGCAGGTGGCCACATTTTCCTGCAAGCGCAGGGCGTTCCAAAGCAGATAGGCAGTATGGGGCGCTACGGCACATTTCTCTCCGGCTTTGGGCAACACAAAGGGCAATGCGGCCGACGAGGCTTGATAGATGGAGGCGTACTTGGTGTCCATATCGAGCCACACGGTGTCGCCGGGCAAAGCCGCTACGCGCGAGATGCAGATGTTGCGCTGCTCCACGGGATAGGTGCGGCCCAAGGGATTGTGGAAGGCGATGAGCGCGTTGTGCTGGGGCGATTTTTTCCAGCCCAGAAAATCATACGCAGTGAGATTGGCCAGCACGCGGTCGCCTGCCATGAGCGAACCGATACTCATGCACGATGCCGGTACAGCATATTGCTCAACGAAGAAAATCTTGACGACGGCAAGCAGCAGTGAGGCCGAAACGATGGGCAGTATGTATTTTCGCAGAAAACTTTTCAAGGGAGTCATTTATTGGTTATCAGGAAAGAGGGCGGCGCCGGCTTATTTTATATCGCCCACCCATTTGAAGAAACGCTCCCATCGCACTTTTCCGTCCAGCCATCCATAGTCGGGATGAAGGGATAGCCAAACGAAGAGCGGCTTGCCTACGATGTGGTCTTCGGGTACGAATCCCCAGAAGCGTGAGTCGGCAGAGTTGTCGCGGTTGTCGCCCATCATCCAGTAGTAGTCGAGGCGGAAGGTGTAGCTGTCGGTCTCCTGTCCGTTGATGTAGATTTTTCCGTCGCGCACGGCAAGCTCGTTGCCCTCATAGATGCGGATGGGGCGTTCGTAGATGGGGAGGTTTTCAAGGGTGAGTTTCAGGCTCTCACCTTTTTTGGGTATCCAGAGAGGACCATAGTTGCTCGTGGTCCAGTCTTTTTTCATATTCATCGGATAGAGCGCCTCCGACTCCACAGAAGGACGATGCGAGGGCTTAGGTGCGATGAAGCCGCGCTTCTCCAGTTGCTCCTTCACAAAGCCTGTCATGGCCAAACCACGGCCTTCCATAAGGCTGGTCAGTTCCTCGTTGGTGATGTTCAGTTCCTTCTTGGTTTCCTCATCCAGGTTTTTCAAGAAGGTCACGTCGTAATTGAACTGCACCTGCTCGGGTTGCGGATTGGGTTTACCGTCGAGATGAACCACCTCATCTATAATTTGCAAAGTCTGTCCAGGCATTCCGACACAGCGCTTCACATAGTTCTCGCGGCGGTCGGTGGGGCGTGAAACCACTTCGCCAAACTCGGGGTGGCTCTTGATGTAGTTGCTGCCGGTCTCGTAGATGATGCGATAGGCTTCGCGCTGCTCTTCAGGGGTCATCTCCTCCGTCACAGGATTGTACACTCCACGCTGCGCCCAAATGCCGTATCCGTAGGCATAGGCTGTGCCGTAGTAGTCTTGGTTTTGGATATTCAGCGCCACGGTGTCGCCCGCGGGATAGTTGAACACCACGATGTCATTGAGGCGCACGTGGCCCAAACCTTTGACACGGCGATAGTCCCATTGCGGCCATTCTATGTAGCTCTTGCAATTGAAGATGGGCAGAGTGTGCTGCGTGAGCGGCATAGTGAGCGGCGTTTGCGGAATGCGCGGGCCGTAGTGTACCTTGCTTACCAAAAGATAATCGCCTGTGAGCATCGTCTTCTCCAAAGAGGAAGAGGGTATCACAAAGTTCTGGAAGAAGTAGAGGTTCAAGAAGTAGATGGCCACAAAGGCAAACACCAAGGCGTCTACCCAACTCATAACGAAGCGTGTGACAGCACTGTCTGACTGTCGCCACCAAGTCCATTTTATTTTCTTAGAGATGTAAGCGTCGTAGATAAAAGGAACGACCACCAAGCCCCACCAGCTTTCTACCCAATAGAGGAAGGCGAGGAAGCAGATAGTGGTTATGGCAAATTTGATATAGGAAAAGAGCATGGGGCGCTCTGTCTTTTTTGTCTGAGTCATATAATAGAATATCTTGGAAAGGTATAGGCCGCAGCCGTATTCTTAAAAATTGAAGAGGTCGTCCATGGTGAGCAAGCCGCTGTGGGTGGCAGTAAACTCGGCAGCCAGTACGGCTCCGAGTGCAAAGCCTCGGCGGTTGTGGGCATCGTGGGTGATGGTGATGCTATCGGCCGGCGAGTTGTAGGTAATGCTGTGGATGCCCGGCACCTCGTCGCGGCGTACGGCGTCAATGCGCAGTTGCTCGGCGGCACACTCTTTTGTTCCGCTGATGCTGCCGTCGGCTTCGTGTACCTCGCCCTTGGTCCATTGTGTCTTGCGGTCGAGCTCTGCCACAATCTGCTCGGCCAAGGTGATGGCTGTGCCGCTGGGCGCATCGAGTTTGTGGATGTGGTGGGTCTCTTCCATCGTCACGTCATACTCAGGGAAGCGATTCATCAAGCGGGCCAGATACTTGTTGACAGCACCGAAGAGCGCTACGCCCAAAGAAAAATTGGACGACCAAAAGAGTGTGTGTCCTTCTTCGCAAAGGCGCTTCACGTCGGCCTCATGCTCTTCGCGCCAACCGGTGGAGCCGGAAACCACTTTCACACCGGAGGCGAAAGCACGTAAGTAGTTGCCGTAAGCAGATGTGGGGTTGGTGAATTCTATAGCTACGTCCGCGCTCTTGAAAGCCGGCGAGTCAAAATCTTCTAAGTTGTTCACATCGATGATGCAAACTATTTCGTGTCCACGGCTCAAGGCAATCTCTTCAATCATGTGCCCCATCTTGCCGTAACCTATCAAAGCTATTTTCATATACGGAGAAAAATTTTTTATTCCTTTTGCAAAGGTAGTGAATCTTAGTTAGTTGCAGAAAAACAAGTCCTATTTTTTATTGTGAAGCCCCGTTTACCTCTCGCACAAGGGGGCGTATGCTTTCCATAATCTCAAAAAGTTCGTCTACAGTCTCTGCTCTCAGCATGGCGATACGCGTTTGTCGGAAGTTGGGCAGTCCTTTGAACAGAGGAGTAGCTGCCAAGTGACGGCGCACATGCAGAATACCGCGGCGCTCATCAATGCGTTCCACACTTTGTATTACTTGCTCTTTGAGAATATCCAGCTTCCAGTCGCTGGTCATTTCTTCCATCTCGGTGTAGTCCTCGGGATGCAAGGCTTGTTGTATTTCTCGGAAAATCCAAGGTCGGCCAAACGTGGCGCGGCCTACCATGATGGCGTCCACACCGTATTGCTCAAAGGCCTTTAGGGCTTGCTCGCCGGAGGTGATATCGCCGTTGCCGATAATGGGGATGTGCATGCGAGGATTGCGCTTTATCTCGCCGATGAGAGACCAGTCGGCCTCGCCGGTATACATTTGAGCGCGGGTCCTACCATGCACCGTCAAGGCTTGTATGCCGCAGTCCTGCAGTTGCTCGGCGAGGGGCACGATGATTTTGTGTTCTGAGTCCCAGCCGAGGCGGGTCTTGACGGTAACAGGTACGTCTACGGCGTCCACTACGGCGCGTGTGATGTCAAGCATGCGGGGCACGTCTTGCAACAATCCGGCACCGGCGCCTTTACCTGCTACTCGTTTAACAGGACAGCCGAAGTTGATGTCCAACACGTCGGGACGGGCGCGCTCTACAACAATCTGTGCTGCGTCGTGCATGGCTACAGGGTCTTTACCATAAATCTGAATAGCCACAGGGCGTTCTTCGTCGCATACGGTTAGTTTCTCCAAAGACTTATTGACCATGCGCACCAAAGCATCTGCGGCTACGAACTCAGAGTAAACCATCGAGGCGCCAAGGCGGCGGCACAACAGGCGAAAGCCTATGTCCGTCACGTCCTCCATTGGAGCCAGCAACACGGGGCGGAACCCCAAATCTATATTACCTATTTTCATTTACTGCTTATAAGGGATGGACAAATATTTACTCAGTTCCAATTTGAAGTGGAAGATATAAAATGCAGCGGCGCAGAATATGAGACCGACGCCGACGGAGATGAGAGGGGTAAAGGTCAAGGCCGTTTCCCACTCCGGAAAATAAAGCAAGAGAGCTGCCAGGCCATTGTTGAGGGCGTGGGCCGGAAAGCAGAGGCTCAAGTTGCCGCTGCGGATGTAGAACAGACCCAAGACGAAGCCGAGGATGGCTGCGGGGATGGCTTGTGCCAGATTGCCGTGGACTATGGCGAAGAGCACTGCAGCAGTCAGGGCGGCGCACCAAACAGCCCATTGCTTTTCCCAAAGGCTGCGTAAGATACCCTCGCGGAATACCAGTTCTTCTGTAAGAGGACCGATAAACACCAAGAGCAGCAGGCAGAGCACATCGTTCTTCATCCCTTGGAATATTTCTATCATTCCGTTGTCGGATAGTTGCAGGGATTCGAGGAGCAGAGAGAGGCCCAAGGAGAAAAGTATGGTTCCGAGTAAGGTCCATCCCAAGAGACCTATGTTGGTTTTCTGAGCCATTTTAGCCTTGACGGGGCGCACCAGTTTCAGCAAGACGAGCAACCCTATCAGTACCAGATTTCCCACCAGCAAAGCTTTTCCTAAGAGAGTAGGTTCTATGTTTATCTGCTCTGCTACTGTGAGGTTATTGTTTAAGAGGCCGTCGAGGTTGGATAAGACGAAAGCTACAGTAGGTGCTACAATCTGGACTGTCAGAAAGAAGAAGAAGATAAGCAGGCTTTTTTTCATAAGTGTAAGATATTATGTGCCAATTCTTTATCAGCTTTTAGTTGCTGTTGTAAGGCTTCGAGGCTTTCAAATTTCTGTTCATCGCGCAGGCGGCTCTCAAAGAAAATGGTCAAGGTCTTACCATAGAGGTCGCCTTCAAAGTTGAGGAGGTGTACTTCAATGGTGGAGTTGGCTCCGTTGTTGAGCGTGGGTCGCCAACCGATGTTGAGCATGGCGGGATAGCTTTGCTCTTCCATTTTGACCCACACGGCATAGACGCCGCGACCGGGGATTATTTTTTCCGGCGCCGGAAGGATGTTGGCTGTAGGAAATCCGAGATTGCGTCCCACTTTGTGCCCCTCTACCACAGTGCCGGAGAGCGAGTAGGGGTGTCCCAGGCATGTTTTCACCTTATCTATATTTCCGGCTTCAAGGAAGCGGCGTACGGCCGACGAACTGACGGTGATGTCGGCAGCATTGCAGGCTCCGGCACGCACCACGTCGATGCCCAGGGCATGGCCGTGTTCTACGTAGTCGAGAAAACCCTCCGAGCGGTTGTTGCCAAAGCGATGGTCGTAGCCGATGATGAGACACTCCACGCCCAGCTTTTCTTTCAGGTAAAGCTCCATGAAGTCGTATGCCGAGAGTTGGGCCATCTCTTTGTTGAAGGGCAGCACGGCGCAAGCGTCGAGGCCGATGTTTTCAAGGAGCGCCAGTTTCTCGTTGAACGTGGTGATGAGCTGGGGCTTATAGTCGGAGCAGAGGGTGTGGCGTGGGTGGTGGGCAAAGGTAATGGCCATCGAGCGCAAGCCTCGGCGTGCCGCTTCGGTGGTCACCTGTTGCAACAAGTAGCGATGCCCGAGGTGTACGCCATCGAAAAATCCAATGGTGGCCACAGCGCCTTGCTTTTGGTATTGACTTATGTCGGTGATGAGGTTCATTTATGCTTCGCAGAGGAGTCCTGTTTCGTCGAAGTATTTCAGCCACACGCTGTTGGCGGGAGCCAGGAGGGCTTGCAGCCCACATGCGCGAGCGGCTTCGCAGTTCACTTCCGAGTCGTCGAAGAATAGGATTTCTTCGGCGGGGCGTCCGATGCCCTCCACCACTTTCTGGAAAATCTCGGGAGCGGGTTTCTCCACGCCCAGTTCGCAGGAGAGGAACACGCCATCGAAGAAATCTTCCACCTCCATTCCGTTGTAGCGGAAGTAGCCTTCGCGTGCCATGTCCCAGTGGATGGAGTTGGTGTTACTCAATATATATATATTATAGTGCTTGCGGGCTTTCAGCAGCAGCTCCAGGCGTTCTTTGGGCACATCGAGCAGATATTGCCGCCAGGCTTCCACGATTACCTCATCGCTGAGCGAGGGGTTGCCGGAGAGGCGGCGCAGCTCTTCGCAGAATTCTCCCACCGATATTTCGCCGCGTTCCAAGAGGGCGAACACGCCGGCTTGACGATAGGTGCCCAGGAAGGGGCGTATGTCGAAGCCCAGGGATTCGAAGGCACGTATGCAGCGCTCTTTGTCAAGGTCTACGAGCACGCCACCAAAGTCGAAGAGCAGGGCAGGGGCTTGTTTCTTTTCTGTAGGCATATCTGGTGGAGGCTATTTGTTTTCTATGAGTTTGTATAGCTTGTCTGAGGAGCGCACTTTCTCCGGTACGGGGATGGCCACGCAACTTCCTTTCTCGGCTACTTTTACGGGGCCGTTGTCGTCGTGAATCTCGGTGGCGGTGATATAGAGTGCACCGGTGGTGGGGCCCACTACGAGCAGGCGGTCGCCTTCTGCCACGGAGCCGGCTTCGATGAGAAACTCTCCCACACCCAGGCGCGAGAAGTACTTGAGTCCCTTGCCCACATATTCCTTGTGCTCTGTGGCCGACGAGCCGTACTTGTCGCTCCATTCGCCCAACTTCTGTCCGAGGTAGTAGCCGTCCCAGAAGCCGCGGTTGAACACGGTCTTCAAGCGCTCGTCCCATTCGGCCCCCTTCTCTTTTGAGAACGTGCCGTCGAGCACCGCTTGCACCGCCTCTTTGTAGCACTTCACCACGGTGTAGACGTATTCGGCGCTGCGGGCGCGGCCTTCGATTTTCAGCACACGCACACCGGCGCCCATCACTTGGTCGATGAAGCCGATGGTCTTCAGGTCCTTCGGACTCATGATGTATTTATTGTCTACGTCCAGTTCCACGCCCGTCTCGCGGTCGCGCACGGTGTAGCTGCGTCGGCACACTTGCATACACTCTCCTCGGTTGGCCGAGCGACCCAGATTGTCGAGCGAGAGGTAACACTTTCCACTCACGGCCATGCAGAGGGCGCCGTGGCAGAACATCTCGATGCGCACGGGCTGACCCGACGGGCCGCAGATGTTCTCTTCGCGGATGGCGCGATGGATGGCACTCACCTGCTCCATGTTGAGCTCGCGCGCCAGCACCACCACGTCGGCATAGTTGGCGTAGAATTTCAAGGCCTCCACGTTGGAGATGTTCAGCTGGGTAGAGAGGTGCACCTCCTGCCCAATCTCGCGGCAGTACACCAGCACCGCCACGTCGGCAGCAATCACGGCCGAGATGCCTGCCTCTTTGGCAGCGTCGCAGATGCGGCGCATCAGCGGCAGGTCTTCGCCGTAGATGATGGTGTTCACGGTGAGGTAACTCTTGATGCCCTTCTCGGCACAGATGGCGGCTATCTCGCGCAGGTCGCCAATGGTGAATCGGCTGGCCGAGTGGGCGCGCATGTTGAGCGCCTCGATGCCAAAGTAGACGGAGTCGGCGCCGGCCTTGATGGCGGCTGCCAGGCTTTCGCGCGAGCCGGCGGGCGCCATGATTTCAAAATTCTCGCAGGAGAGGTGTTCAGCTACGTTCATAGGTGTTTGTCGTTGGGGTGATGCAGCGAGGGCGGCTGCTGCGGGGCGAGTGGCATAGAGCGCTGCCTGGCGGCTTCCCTTCGCTGTGCTCTGTTTCTTTTTTAGGGGGACATACTTCTCTGTCCTCTGCAAAAATACGAGTTTTTACTCGTACAAACGCCACCCGAAGGCTAAAAGTAGCCCTCGGGTGGTCATGTTGCTGAAAAAATGCAGGGGCTGTTTGGCGGCTGTTCCGTGCCTTATCCGGTGGCCCACTTCCTATATCTCAGACGGCCCTACATCACCCCCGTTTTCTTAGTAGTTACTTTCGCGTTCTTAGTAGTTACCGAATTTTTCCTAGTAGTTACCGAAATTCACCTAGCTTTTACCTAAGAAACGCCCGAAAATGGCCCTTGATTTTTAGATAGTTACAAAGTCGTTTTTGGGCATCGGAAAGATGGCGGCCTACACAAACTCTTCGCCGAACTGCATGCGGGCTTCGCTGGAGAGGCGGCGCACCAGTTCGGGATTGCGACAGATGACCAGCACCTTGTCGTTGAGCGAAACGAGACAGCCTTCCAGACCGTCAATCAGCGCCACCGTGTCGCCGGGCAGGTTGATGAGGTTCTCCTTGCTGGCTGAAAGGATGACGCGCTGCGAACCTACCAGCGCATTGCCGTCGGCATCTTTGTTCTTCACCTCGTAGAGGTCGCTCCATCCGCCCACGTCGGCCCAGCCGAATTGACACTCGCGCACGTAGACATTGGTGCTGCGCTCAAGGATGACAAGGTCGAGTGAGAGGTGCAGGTTGGTGGGGTAGAATTCCTTGAGCAGTTCCACCACCTGCTTGTGGTGGAGGTTGTCGCCGTTTCTCTCCACATGCTGCGCCACCATGGGCATCAGCTCCGACCACTTGCGCTTCATCGTCTGCACATTCCAGAGAAAGAGTCCCGTGTTCCAGATAAACTCTCCGCTCTCCATAAACATCTTGGCAAAATCCTCGGAGGGCTTCTCGGCAAACGACTTCACGCGCAGAAAGCGCTCGCCGCAGCAGATGTCGCTCTTTTGGATATAGCCATAGCCCGTGTGCGGCATGGTGGGCTTCACGCCCAGCACGAGAAAGTCGGAGTGCTCCGACACAAAGTCGAGGCCTTCGCCCACCTGCTCTGCAAACAAGCCCTCGTCTACGATGTGCTGGTCGGCAGGCGTCACCACCACGTTGGCATGGGGATTGCGCAAGGCAATAAAATAGGAAGCCCACGCCACAGCCGGCGCGGTCGATAACTGAACAGGCTCGGAAAAAATATTGTTCATCGCCACCTCGGGCAACTGCTCGCGCACCAAGGGCACATAGTCCTCAAAAGTGGAGATATAGATGTTCTCTTTGGGGATGAACTTCGTGAAGCGCTCATACGTTTGCTGCAGCAAACTGCGGCCCGTCCCAAAGAAATCCAGAAACTGCTTGGGTTTGTCCTTACGGCTGTAGGGCCAAAGGCGCTTGCCGATACCTCCGGCAAGAATCAGACAGTAGTCATTATGTGTTCGCATAGTCAAAGCGGTTATTTGAAAAGTATACCTCTCCGCCATCGGAGATTCAATTGCTAATATAGGAATTTATTCCGTTACCATCCCAATTTTCTTCCCCAAAGAACAAAAAATGCGAGTTTTTCTTTAATATTTTTTGCTCGTTAGGAAATTTCCCTTACCTTTGCACCGCAAATGCAGCCCAGATGGCGGAATCGGTAGACGCGCTGGTCTCAAACACCAGTAGGGCAA
>CALCHR010000143.1 GCA_937901185.1 uncultured Bacteroidales bacterium | reverse complement strand
GTTACCTAGTTTTTCCTAGTAGTTACCGAAATTTTCCTAGTAGTTACCGAAGAAATGGTCCAAAATGGGTATTGAAAATCAGTAGGTTATGAAGGCCGTTTTTGAGGCTCGAACCCCCGATGCGCTAAACATGGCTTCATGCTTGAGAAGAACCTATGTTGGCCGAAAGGCTCCGGCCAGAAATAAGGTCTCTGAAAAAAACTAAATAAACTATGTTATGTTTCTGCGATGCCTGCGTTATATGGGTAGAGCCAGGAGAAAAATATTGTATAATCCTATTCTTATAAAAATACTAACTTGTAAACTATGAAGCATACACTCGTCATCATTCTGCTAAGCCTCTTCGCTCTCACGGTTGGGGCACAAATGCCCAATGAAGTTTGGGACAAACCGCTCATGGGCTTCAACTCGCACAGCCACGTTTTCAGCGTCAAAAAAGTGGCGTTGGGCGACGATCGCACGGAGGTAACCTTCCATGTAACCTTTAGGCCCGACCATTGGATTAAGATGGCCTCGTCCACTTATTTGCAAGTGGGAGAGGAACGCTTTGCCATGCAAAAAACCATGCCCTTGTGGGCACCTGTGGGCACTACGCTTATAGAGCCCGACCAACAATTCTTCATGCCCAAAAGCGGTGAGGTGGATTTTACCTTGGTGTTCGCCCCGTTGCCGAAAGGTACCAAACATTTCGATTTGATAGAACCCGCCGGTTGGCAGATATTCAATGTGCGCCCAAAAGGTCTCCTGCCCGAAGGTATTACGGATACTTATTGGCGCAATGATGCCACGGGCGACTGGTTGATAGGCTTTGCCGAGCACTATGTGGTCTACGACAGCCGTATGTGGGAAATCCGTTCCAGAGAAGAGAAGAAAGGCGGCTATACGTTGCTCGCAGTCCATGGAGATGAGCCACTCAATATCCGTGTGGAGAAGATGAAAAAGGGGGTGCGCAAGATAAGCATCAATGATAGTAAGGCCGTGGTTTGCAGCCCCATCGTCACGCCACATTTGCCCGACTATCCCACACGCGACCTGCGCACCGACTTCAAAGACAACGCTTACCAAGCCGGCGATAGTGCCACTATCGTAGGATGGATAAAAGACCTCCCGCCTACCATAAAGCAAAAGCAAGGATACTTTTCTGTCTTCTTGGAGAATGTCGTATCCGACAAACAGGAAGTCTTCAACGCTCCATTCGATACTTTGGGCCGTTTTAGCATTAAAGTGCCACTGCTCAACACCTCATCTGTTTATTATATGGACCAACGCCACGGAGGAGTGGTCGGTCACATCGTACTCGAACCGGGCGAGACTTACTTCTATCTATATGATGGCAAAACAGGTCAAACTCTCTTTATGGGGAAGAACGCCCGCCTGCAAAACGAACTTTTGGCCTACCAACTATTTGCCGACTTTTCTTCCCTACAAAAAGACCATAGCACAGCTGCAGAGGCCATGGCTTTTCTCGAAGAAAACAAGCGCCGACTGGAAATGGCCAATGAAACGCTCGACTCCATTCTTTTGGCACACCCCAATCTCTCACAGCGATTTGTCAATTACCAGCGTAGCGGTTATATCGTAGACATGGGCCGCGAGCTGATGCAGGCTCGCTTCTATGTGGACCAGTGGAAACTGCCCAAAGAATATGTGGACTATGTGAGCCAAAACCTATGGCTACAACACGGCAAGCCCTACACGCTGCACCGTGAATTCAGCACCTTCATGAGAGACTATATCGATGTGCAAAACGGGGAGCGAGAAGGTTTTAAGACTTCTGTTATCCCTATGATAAAAGAGATGGCCAAGCAAAGAGAGATAACCATCTCAGATAAAGAACTCGAAGTCCTCAACAGCTTTGCAAAAAGCTCGGAGAAGTTGGGTGAGGATCTCAGCGCAACGGATGATGCTGCTAAGAAACAAGCCCTGATAGATGCCTTTAATAGCAGCGAACTTATACAGGAAATCAATAATATAGTAGGTAAACTTCGGTACGAACTTAGTACAAAAATGTTATGTGAAAAGTTGAAGCACGGACTTGATAGCGTAGCGTCCGACCGAGTTCTGTATGAACTTTACATCGCTCGCGAGCTCTACAAGAACATCGACGACAACCGCCGCGCGATGCCCGACTTCCTTATAGAATGGATGAACGACAAACTGAAGATAGCCTCCTTCCGCCAACAAGTGTTGGCGCAGCATGAGAAATATGAAGCGCTCTCCCGTCGTGATATCTCCAACTCGAAAAGTCTGCGCTCTCCCGAAGACGTAGCCGGCATGAGCGATGGCGAGAAAATCTTGCGCCGACTCATAGAGCCTTACAAAGGAAAACTGGTGCTCATCGATGTATGGGGCACTTGGTGCAGCCCGTGCAAACGTGCCCTCGCAGACAGCCAAGAGGAATACGCTCGCCTGGAGCCTTACAACATGGTCTTCCTCTATCTGGCCAATCACTCCGACAACGAGACGTGGCAGAATGTTATCAAGGAAAACAATGTGCTGGGCGAAAACGTGGTACACTACAATCTGCCAGCTGAACAGCAACACGCCGTGGAGCAATTTCTCAAGGTAACCAAATTTCCTTCCTATTTCCTGATTGACCGCCAAGGCCAACTGCTCGATGTCAATGCCGACCCACGTAATCTTGATAGCTTTGAGCAACTGATAAAGTCCTTATAAAATAGGGGAGAAGAATAGGTAATGAGGATTTAATAAATAATTAACAAAATTTAACGCGGGGGGGGTAAAATTCGAACTTATGGATTTAACTTTGCGCCATACTTTGGCGGAGAATATATTTATAGAGCTCGCTTTCAGCCCCTTCTCCTCTTCACCTAACAATTATTACATCAACCATGAAACGCATTTTTATTTTTCTGCTATTGGCTACGGGCTTCCTGCACGCCGCCGCGCAACAGTTTTCTATCACCGGCCGCATCACCGATAACGGAACGCCCGCCGCGCCCCTTCCTTTGGCGCGTGTGCAGTTGCTGAATGGCAAATCAACCGAGTTGGCAACGCAGTCCACAAACAACAAAGGCACTTTTTCTTTTACCCCCAAGGAAGCCGGCGCCTATGTTGTCCGCGTCTCGTTTCTCGGTTTTGAGACGGTCACCCGAAATGTGAAACTCACTGCTCAGAAACCTAAAGTAGACCTTGGCGACTTGCAACTGAAGCCGTTGGACGTAAAATTGAGCGAGGCTACGGTTTCCGCCCTCAGCCAGCAGCTTACCATCAAGGCCGACACGTTTGTCTACAACTCCTCTGCGTTTCGCCTGCCGCCCGGTGCATCGCTCGCAGCTTTGGTAAAACAGTTGCCCGGGCTTTCCACAGATGCCGAGGGTAACTTGACGTTTCAAGGCAAGGCCGTGTCGAGCATCCTTATCAATGGCAAACCCCTCTTCACCGATACGCAGACGGCCCTATCAGACCTTCCGGCAGCCGCTGTGCAAAACGTAAAAGCCTACGACAAGACTTCGGACGATGCAGAGTTTTCCGGGAAAGTGGAAGTGGAGAAGGCCACGGTGCTCGACCTCACCATCAAAAAAGAATACATGGCCTCGTGGAATCTTAACCTCGATGCCGGCGGCGGCACACATGAGCGATGGACCGGCCGCGCCTTTGCCAGCACCTTCACAGAGCGTCGCCGCCTGGCGCTCTATGCTTCCGGAAACAACATCAGCGAGGGCCAGCACGTGGACGAGAACGGCAACTGGCGCCACTACGCCAACCCAACCGGCAAATACGTATATAGAAACGTGGGCGGTATGTTCTCGTGGGACAACGGTCTGAAGAACAAAGACGGAGGCTACTTCCGCATCAGTGCCGATGCCAAGTTGCAACACAACAACCGCAACCGCCATCGCGTGGATGAGACAGAGCGTTTCCTGACCGCCGGCACGCAATATCAATATGTGGACCAAAATCGCCACGACCGCTATCGCATGGCCGATGCCAACGTGGCTGTGATTTGGAACATTGATACGCTCAATCGCCTCAGCATCAACGCCCGCTACCACTACGGCGACGACAACGGCTTCCAGCGTCAGTATGCTTCGCTCTACAATGCGCGCCCCTATCTCTCCAATCCTTATGCCGGCCTTGTGCCTCCGCTCGCCCACGACAGCCTGAGAAAAATCGGAGTGAACGGTCAGGATCTTTATGAGACCGACAACGGACGCGGCCAAAACTATCAAATTTACGGATTCTACACACGCCGATTCTCTAAGTCCGGTCGCTATCTTCAGGCTCGCCTCTCTCATAGTAATGGTTACACACGGGATTATGGCGACCGCTTGGAGCGTTACACCTACTACCATCCCGACGCTCCGCAGTCTGAGGTAATCAGCCGCGATACCGGTGGCGATCGTTCGGAAGACATGTTTACGTATCTCGACATAGAATATGAAGAGCCGGTGAGCAAGCACATCAATCTTGGCATGGGTTACACCTTTTACCATGAAAAGTCTAAGGAACTCTACAACCTCTACCGCCTGAGTCGCTATGCCGAGTACAACAATATGAACCTGCCCGTTGGCGCTCGTCCCACCACGCAGGATTCGCTGGATGCGGTGCGCGATATTGCCAACTCCTACCACAGCGAGCAGAGCGGCATCTGCAACACGCTCTCGGGTAAGGTTAGCGGTCGCTGGGATAAGGTGGAAACCGAAGCCTATGTCAATGCAGAGTATTGTGATGAGCAGCTCCGTTACGACCGCAACGACGAACACTACGACCCCGAGCGCAACCTTTGGAGATGGTATGCCCATGCCAATCTCCGCTGGAAGCCACGCAAGGGACGCGACTTCTACTTTTCCTACTACGGCCGCACGCAGGACCAACCCCTTATGGAACTTCTGCCTATCACCGACAGTCGCGACCCGATGCACCAAAACATTCAGAATCCCCACTTGAAGAATGGCTGGTACAACGACGCGTACTTCCGCCTCAACTTCAACAAAGAGAAGACAGGCGCCAACTATAACGTCTATGGTGCGTTCTACAATATACACAACGAGGTGGTAACCATCAGCCGCACCGACCCCGTTACGGGAGCTTACATCACTACCCGCGACAACGTGAACGGCAACTTCGGCACCACGCTCAGTTTCAGCACCACCCAGTTGCTCGACACCGCCCGCCACTGGACGCTCAACGCCAGTATCTATGGTCGCTTCAGTCGCAGCAAGAGTTATGTGGGCAGCATGGGCGATGCCCTCGGACTGAGCCGACTCCATTTCCTCAGCATCGTGCCGCGCGCCAACTTGCGCTACCGCCGCGACAAATGGAGCGTGGTGCTCAATGCTGCCTATTACTACGAAGGCTCACACTATCGCGAAACTCCGCAGTACGATCAAGACGGACACACCTACGAACTGACGCTTGCGCCACAGTGGGAATCGTCTTTCGGTATGCGCTTAAGCGCTGACATCACCTACTACGGCCGCACGGGCTACGCTTCCGATTTGCTCAACCACGACCAATGGTTGCTCAACGCCTCTATCTCACAAACCTTCCTCAAGAGCAAGGCCCTCACCGTCTCGCTCCAGGCCACCGACCTGCTGCGCCAGCGCACGTCAGAGTATAGCAGCCTTTCGACCACGGCACGCAGCTACTCGCGCACCGATGCATTCTTGAGCTACGTGCTGCTGAAAGTGTCATACAAGCTCAATATCAAGAAAGGCGACAAGCGGCGATAACCCTTTAAGCACCCCCTTTTTCTTTGGCCTTTACTAGGAAAAACTAGTAAAGGCCTAGTTTTTCCTAGTAAACTCCGAGTTTTTCCTAGAAGTTTACTAAGAAATGCCAGAAAATGCCTATTGATTATCAGATAATTACAAAGGAGTGTTTTTAAGCCTTTCCATCCCTTTCTCGACCTCCATTTTTTGCTCCTACATCGCGGTGTTTTTCTTAGTAGTTACTTTCGCGTTCTTAGTAGTTACCAAAATTTTCTTAGTAGTTACCGAAATTCACCTAGCTTTTACCTAAGAAAAGGTCCAAAATAGGGTTTGAGAATCAGAAGTTTACAAAACACGGTTTGGGGTAATAAAAAGAACCGGAAGAGTGGCCAGTCTGTTGGCGGACTTCTTCCGGTTCTGTTATATAAGGGCTATACTATGCTTGGATGTGCAGGGTGGCTTAGAAAACGAAGCGCACAAGGTCGTTGAACAGGGCCAGGGCCATGAGCAGCAACAGCAGGACCATACCGACCATCTGGGCTCGCTCCATGAAGGTGTCGCTGAGTTTGCGGCGGGTCACCACTTCGTAGAGGAGGAAGAGGGCGTGGCCACCGTCGAGGGCGGGGATGGGGAGCACGTTGAGGAAGGCCAGCATCAGCGAGAGGAAGGCGCAGAGATTCCAGAATGCGACCCAGTCCCATTCAGCGGGGAAAAGGCTGCCCATGGTGAGGAAACTACCCACGCTCTTGACACCCTGGGAGGTGAAGACGTATTGCAGGTCGCTCACGTAGTTGCACAGCGTGTGCCATCCGCGGGAAATGCCGGCGGGGATGGACTGCAGGAAGGTGTAGTGTACGGTGGCGACGGGATAGAGCTTGTTCAGCGGGGTCCAGGCGAAGCCGGCGAGGTAGTCGCTGCCGAGCTGCAGCGTGAGGGTGTCGGTGGTGGTAGTTCCGCTGCGTTGCACGCCGAGGGTGAGGGTGCACAGGCGCAGACTGTCGGCGGGGTTGCCGTGGACGAGGATGTCGCGGCGGGTGGCTACGCAGTGGGCATATTCGTTGTAGGAGTTGATGGGGGTGCCGTCTATGCTGACGATGTGGTCGCCGGCTTTCAGTCCGGCAAGGGCGGCGGGGCTGTTGGCAAAGACGCTATCCACCCGGGAGGGGATGAGGGCTTCGGCAAAGCAGGGGTCGTCGCCTGTCATATCGAGCAGGCTGAGGTCGGCAGGCAGTGCGAAGGTCACTTCTTTGCCTTGGCGCAGAACGGTGACACTGCCGGCTTCGGTGAGGGTGCGATACATGCCGACGAGGCGGAAGTCGTAGGTGTCGAAGCGGGCATTGTCGGTGTGCAGGGGGATGTCGCCATCGCGGAAGCCGAGCTCTTGTGCGCGCTCGTTGAACTTAAAGCCGTGGGTCATGTCGCGCTGTTTGATTTCGGGGGTGCCGTAGGCGAAGAGCAGCATGGCGTAGATGAAGAAGGCTACGAGGAGATTGACCATGACGCCGCCGAGCATCACGAGCAGTCGCTGCCAGGCGGGCTTGGCGCGAAACTCCCAGGGCTGTATGGGTTGCTTGAGCTGTTCCTTGTCCATCGACTCGTCGATCATGCCGGCTATTTTGACGTAGCCGCCGAGGGGGATCCAACCGATGGCGTAGGTGGTGTGGCTGCGACGGGGCTTGTATTTCCAGAGGGTAAACTTGTAGTCGAAGAAGAGGCAGAATCGCTCTACGCGTATCTTGAAAAGTTTGGCAAAGAGAAAATGGCCGCCTTCGTGGAGGAGGATGAGGAGGGAGAGGCAGAGAATGAACTGCAGGGCTTGTATGATGGTTGCTGACATATAAAAATGGGTATAAAAAATAGGGGATAAGTATTTTATGGATTATAGGAATGTAGTGGCGATGCAGCGTGCTTCGGCGTCGCTCTCAAGGTAGGTGTCGAGGCTACAGGCAGTGCTGAAGGTGGCGGTTTGCATGGTCTGGCCGATAACCTCGGCTATGCGACAGAAGGAGATGCGTCCTTCGCGGAAGGCGCTGTTGGCCACTTCGTTGGCGGCGTTGAGGATGCAGGGCATGTTGCCGCCTTGCTTGATGGCTTCGTAGCAGAGCGCCAGGGCGGGGAATTTCTCCGTATCGGCCGGCTCAAAGTGCATGGTGCCGAGTTTGAAGAGGTCGAGTCGCTCGCCGGAAAGGGGTAGGCGATGGGGGTAGGAGAAAGCGTAGAGTATGGGGAGACGCATGTCGGGGACTCCGAGTTGGGCCTTGACAGCGCCGTCGGCAAACTGCACAGCGGAGTGGATGATGCTTTCGGGATGGACCACCACTTCGATGTGCTCGGGGGCTACGTCGAACAGCCATTTGGCCTCTATCATTTCCAAGCCTTTATTGACCATGGTGGCCGAGTCGATGGTGATTTTTGCGCCCATCTTCCAGTTGGGATGCTGGAGGGCGGCTTCGGGGGTGACGCTCTTTATTTGCTCCTTGGTGTAGGTACGGAAAGGACCTCCGGAAGCGGTGAGCAGGATTTTCTCAATGGCATTTCCCTGCTCGCCAACGAGGGATTGGAAGATGGCTGAGTGTTCGCTGTCGACGGGGATGATGGGCACTCTGTTCTCGTGGGCCAGACGGTTGATGAGGGCGCCGGCAACGACCAGCGTTTCCTTGTTGCTCAAGGCGATGGCCTTGTGGGCTTCGATGGCGGCGATGGTGGGACGCAGTCCGGCAAAGCCTACCATGGCGGTAAGTACCATGTCGATGGGCTCGGCTTGCACCACCTCGCAGAGGGCTTCGCTGCCGGCATAGACCTTGATGGGGAGGTCTTGCAGGGCATCGCAGACGTATGAGTATTTATCTTCGTTGGCTATGACAACGGCGTCGGGCATGAACTCGTGGGCCTGCTGGACAAGGAGTTCGGCTTGGTTGTTGGCAGTCAGCACGTAGGCTTCAAAAAGGTCGGGGTGCTCGCGAACAACGTGGAGCGCCTGGGTGCCGATGGAACCGGTGGAGCCTAATATAGCTATTTTCTTTTTCATTATCTAATTAAGATTGAGCAAGCCTTCAGGCAGTTCTAAAAGGAGGCTGCGTTGCTGGATGTTGTATTCTACAAGAAAGTCGTCGTGGAAGGGGATGATGATTTCTTTTTCTTCGCCATCGCCCTCGGTGGAGATATAGAGCAGAATGTTGGCCGAAGAATCGTCGACGGCATTTACTTCGCCAATACATCCCTTGTGGAGGTCGTGGACGGAGAACCCTACGAGCGACTTCCAGGAGCGGAGCATATCTGTTTCGGGCACAAACTTTGTGGGGTAGAACACCGGGGTCTTGACAAACTTTTTGGCTTCGGCCTCGCTGTTGATTTCCTCAAACTTGAAGATGGCTGTGTCGTTGTTCTTGAAGCGATATTCTTCCCAAAAAAAAGGTACGAAGAGTCCGTCGAGCTGAAATACAAGATATTCAGACTCGCCCTCGTCGAACACGCTATCTGTAAATGTGATTTCTACCTCGCCGGAGATACCTCTGTATTTGGAAATATATCCTATCTGAAGTACGTCTTCTTTTCTTATCATCACTCCACTCTGATTATTTTAGCTCCCAGAGCATTCAGACGTTCGTCGATGCGCTCGTAGCCTCTGTCTATCTGTTCTACATTGTCTATTCGGCTGGTTCCCTCTGCGCTCATGGCGGCGATGAGCATGGCGATGCCGGCCCGAATGTCGGGCGAGACCATGCGGCGGCCACGGAGTTTCATTTGGTGGTTGTGGCCGACAACAACGGCGCGGTGGGGGTCGCAAAGAATAATCTGGGCGCCCATCTCGATGAGGTTGTCTACAAAGAAGAGTCTGCTTTCAAACATTTTTTGGTGGAAGAGAACAGAGCCTTTGGCTTGCGTGGCAACCACGATGAGCACACTTAAAAGGTCTGGCGTGAGGCCGGGCCAGGGTGCATCTGCCAAGGTCATAAAAGAGCCATCTATGAAGGACTCTATCTCATAATGTTGCTGGCTGGGAACGTAGATGTCTTCGCCGTGAACTTCGAGACGGATGCCTAAGCGAGAGAAGGTGTCGGGGATAATGCCCAGGTCTTTATAAGACACATTCTTGATGGTGAGTCCGCCACCAGTCATGGCTGCCATGCCGATGAAACTTCCTACCTCAATCATGTCGGGCAAGATGGTGTGGCCTGCTCCATGGAGTTGCTTGACACCGGTGATGGTAAGCAAGTTGGAGGCTATACCTGTAATCTGGGCGCCCATGTTGTTCAAGAGTTTACAGAGTTGCTGCACATAAGGCTCGCAGGCGGCATTATAGATGGTGGTGGTTCCTTCAGCTAACACGGCAGCCATGATGATGTTGGCGGTTCCGGTCACTGAGGCCTCGTCGAGCAACATATCTGCGCCGCAGAGTTGGTTGGCCTCGATGGTGAAGGTGCCTTGTTCCTCGTCCTGAGAAAATTTGGCTCCCAATTTTTGAAGACCCAGGAAGTGGGTGTCTAATCTTCTGCGGCCTATTTTATCACCGCCGGGTTTGGAGATAATAGCTTTCCCAAAACGAGCAATGAGTGGACCTACCAGCAACACGCTGCCGCGCAACTTGGAGCAGCGGGCCAGGAAGTCGGGGCTTTGCAGATAGTCGAGATTTACATCGTCGGCCTTAAAGGTAAAATCTCCTTCTCCGTTTTTTACTACAGACACTCCGATGTCTCTCAACAACTGTATGAGGTTGTTGACATCGAGAATGTTGGGCACATTTTTTATATTGATTTCTTCTTGTGTCAGTAAGGTGGCACAGATTACTTGCAAGGCCTCGTTTTTAGCTCCTTGGGGTGTAATCTCTCCGCTTAAGGGGTGTCCTCCTTCTATAATGTATGAAGCCATGGAAGATATTTTGAGAAGTTAATAATTTTTTTGCTGGCGTTTGTTTTTCCCGGAGGGAGTCTTTTCTGTGTTTATTTTTTGTTGCAATTGGGCGACGACGGCTTCAGGCATTGTTTTTTGAGTGTAGGATTCCAGGTCGTGTATAACTTTCTCAATCTCAACCCCATCGCCTTGCGACTCTGCCAAATTCTTTTTCATACGATTGGCTGTATGAATGAGCAAGTCGGTTTGTTGGTCTCCTTCAGGCATTGTTTTCAGTATCTCGGCTATTTTTTCTATCAGGTGTCCATAGTGGCGAAATTTTATAGTGTTACCCGGATAGCAGAGATGATTAGGGCGTTTTTCCTTTTGGTTGGGTGTGATTTCTACGGGATAGTCTATGTCTAATTGATAGTCGGCCATCGCAGCGAGATGGTTCCATAGTTTTTCCTTGAAGTGTGGGACGTTTTTCATTTGAGGATTGAGTCCACCCATGATAGCTATGATTTTATTGGCATAGGCCTGTCGTTGCTGCTTGTCGGCTATCGTCAGTGTATAGTCCACCATTTGTTGAATCATGCGACCATACTCCGGCATGATAAGTTTTTTAGTGGTTGTATTGTAGTCCATATATTATATATGAGTATGTTATAATTGTTTCTTAGGCTGTGAAGCTACAAACTCTTTGAGATAGTAAGGCTCAAAATAGGCTACGTCTTTGAAGTCGTTTTTAGCCATGGCTTGTTCTGCCAAAGGAAACATATATTTGGCCTGTGGGTGGATGTTATCCAGGAAATGGGCATTGGGGTGTTGAATAGTATCTTTACACTTGTTGGCTCCGTTTCCGAAGAAGTAGATGGGGTGTTTCTCCAAAAGTTCGCCGTAGGAGGTCTCATCGATGATGTCGGCCTGAGTTTCTCTAACGGCTTTTAGTCCTCTGTTGTAGACAGCTGCATAGACTTCCATTCGGCGTGCATCAATCATAGGGCAGAGTAGGGCTTCGTCGGGGATGTCGTCTCTGTAAAGCAACAGGGGCACACACATAATTTGCAGTGTGGGGATGGCTATCAATGGAATATTGCGTCCGTAGCAGATGCCTTTTGCGGTAGAAACTCCGATGCGCAACCCCGTATATGAACCCGGACCTTGGCTTACGGCTACAGCATCAAGAGGTATAGCGTGGCTGTCTGCAAAGGATAAGGCTTCTTCCACGAAGGGCGCTAAGATAGTGGCGTGCGAAGGGCCTTCGGATGTTTCTTTGTTGAAGATACACTCGCCGTCTTGGCTGAGTGCCACGGAACAAACGTGTGTGGATGTCTCAATGTGAAGTATGCAAGACATATTTTTGTAAATAATATTTTTAGATAATTTTCTTTTAGCTTATTAGTCGAACCGAATAGCTTTAGCCGGTTCTATTTTTGAGATGACGAAACTCGGAGCTACGAGCGCCAGGATGGTTACGAGCAGTGTCCCTACATTGAGCAGCAACAGCATCGGTATGTCCCACTCTACAGGAACCACCTCCATATAATAGTTGTCGGCATCTAGATGAATTAGCCCCCATGTATCCTGCACCCATATAAAGCCTAAACCCAAGAGGTTGCCCAAGAGTAAGCCTCGGCCCACGATGAACGTAGAGAAGCAGAGGAATGTTTGGCGTATGAGAGAATTTGTACCACCCAGAGCCTTCAGTGTGCCAATGGTTGCCGTGCGTTCCAAGATGAGAATCAGCAGTCCGCTAACCATGGTAAAGATGCCTACACTGATCATGAGCGCTAAGATAACCCAGATATTGAAATCTAAGAGTTCCAACCAAGAGAATATCTGTGGGTAACGCTCTTTGGCTGTAATGGAGATGGGGTGCTCTCCGCTGGGCAACTCTTCCTGCTTCAGCAGATGGGCTATCTGTTGATTTGTTTGTTTGGCTAGCTCCCAGTCTTTCGTCTGAATCTCCAGGAAACTGCACATGTTGCCGTCCCATCTGTTCAGTTTGCAGACCGTGTGTATGTCGGTAATGACAAAGGCGTCGTCAAAAATTTTCAGGTTCGTCTTGAATATGCCCACCACCTTGAAGCGCCTTGTCTTGATGGCCTCTTCAAAGAAATAGGCAAATACGCTATTGCCCACTTCCAGCTGCAAATCGTCGGCCTGACTTTGCGAGATGACAATTTCTCCCGAGCTCTCTCCGACAGCGATTCTTGGCAGTCTGCCTTCCACCAAACTTTGATGCAGGAATGTGGTGTCATATTCTGCAGCGATGCCCTTAAGGCGGATGCCCTGATAAGCCTCGCTCGTTTTGATAATGCCTATTTTTTCTGCCACGCGGCCCGCTCTCTCCACGTTCTCTATCTTGCCGATGACCTCGAGCAGCGCCTCGCTGCAAACAACGGGGTTAGCATCCGGAGCATAGACCGCCTGCGGACTCATTACCTCAATGTGAGAAACAAAACCGGTGATTTTCTTCTCAATCTCCTGCTTATATCCGCCCACGATGCTCACAGAGATAATCATCACGGCAATGCCGATAGCCACCCCGAACGTAGCCACACGTATTGCAGGGCGCGAGGCCTTCTTGCTCCGCCCTTCAGCGGCATTTTCTTCTTTGAAAAATCTTTTAGCTATGTAGAAAGGCAGCTTCATGAGTGCGATCCAGCTTTCAGCGTATTTCCCGGGTAAGCCTCGAGCGCCTTTTGCAGCACGCAGAGCGCTTTTGTCAAGTCCTCCTTTTTCAGCACATAAGCAATGCGCACTTGGTCAATGCCCGCCCCCGGCGTAGTGTAGAATCCCGCAGCCGGAGCCATCATGATGGTCTGTCCTTCGTATTCAAAGTCAGTCAGACACCATTCGCAGAACCTCTCAGCGCTGTCCACCGGCAATTTTGCCACCGTATAGAAAGCACCCATCGGGATGGGCGAGTAGACACCCGGGATGCGGTTCAGCCCGTCGATAAGGCATTTCCTGCGCTCCACATATTCGTCGTACACCTCGCGGCCATACTCCTCCGGAGCATCGATAGAAGCCTCGGCCACGAGCTGTCCTAAGAGCGGCGGACTGAGACGAGCCTGGCAAAACTTCATCACAGCCTCGCGCACCTCCACGTTCTTGGTGATGAGCGCACCGATGCGGATGCCACATTCGCTGTAGCGCTTCGATACCGAGTCGATGAGCACCACGTTCTCCTCAATGCCCTCCAGATGGCAAGCCGAGATATAAGGCGAGCCCGTGTAGATAAATTCGCGATACACCTCGTCCGAGAACAGATAGAGGTCATATTTCTTCACCAAGTCGCGTATCTGCATCATCTCGCGCCGCGTATAGAGATAGCCCGTAGGATTGTTGGGGTTACAAATCAAGATAGCCCGAGTGCGCTCATTGATCAGCTCCTCAAACTTCTCCACCTTGGGCAGTGCAAAGCCCTCCTCAATGGTAGTTGTGATGGTCCTGATTTTTGCACCCGCCGAGATGGCAAATGCCATATAGTTGGCATAAGCCGGCTCCGGCACAATGATTTCGTCGCCCGGGCTAAGGCAGGAGAGGAAGGCAAACAGCACAGCCTCAGAGCCACCCGCCGTGATGATAATGTCGTCCGGGTCAAGGTGGATGTCAAAGCGTTCATAGTAGCCCACCAATTTACGTCGATAGCTGGAAAAGCCCTGGCTGGGGCTATACTCCAACACACCGCGGTCAATGTGTTTCAAGACATCAAGTCCGGCTTGTGGAGTGGGCAAGTCCGGCTGACCGATGTTGAGGTGATAAACGTGGGTGCCGCGAGCCTTGGCTGCAGAGGCCAAAGGGGCTAGTTTGCGGATGGGCGAAGCCGGCATGTGCGCTGCGCGTTCAGATATTTTGACCATAATGGATAGGTGTTTAATCGGTGTTCTTAAATGTAGGTTTTTCCTAAACAAGGCAAAATTACGAAAAACACTGCGAGCGCCAAAAAAAATACTCCCCCTTTTATATATAAATGTGTATATGGCCTAGAGAGAAGACTCTTTTTGGCAATTTGGGAGTAAAATCCGGGGGTAAAAAAGGTTCGGTGAAAAAGTAGAAACGTAGTGTGTTTTCTTAGTAGTTACTTTCGGAATCTTAGTAGTTACCAAATTTTTCTTAGTAGTTACCGAAATTTTCCTAGTAGTTACCGAAGAAATGCCCGAAAATGAGTATTGAAAATCAAAGGGTTACAAAGAGGATTTTGGGCTATTGAGAAACCTTTGTCTCGCTGAGCGCTCTTTCCCAATGGCAGTATGCTCCAAGCTTATAGATGTTGAAAAGCAGGAGGGAGGGGTGGCGGCTTAGGAGGTTGCGGCGTATGGTGCGGTTGGTGAGGCAGAAGAAAAAGAAAAAGGCTTTCTTAAGGTGTAGCTTTTCCAGGCGTAGGGCCATACGCGAGGGGCCGGCATGGGCGTGGAGCATGGGCAGGCGGTAGAGGTTGCGCATGGCTCGCTCTGTGTTTTCGAGGAACGTGCGGTTGTTGTTGATGCCGGTGTGGATGAGGGGGTTGGCGATGTGGGCTATGGCGATGCCGCTCTGCTGAAACTGCCAGCCGAGCAGGGTGTCTTCGTAACCGTATTCGGTGAGCCGGGGGTCGAACGCATGCTGCTGCATCTCTTGGCGGCGGACCATGAAGTTGAAAGTGGAGAAGCGGGCGTGGGGCTCGGCCTGCCGTGCGGCGAGGGTGCGGCTGCGGTCAGCGTGGCGCTCGTATCGGTGGCGCAGTTCGCAGCCCCGGGGAGCGTGGTGGGGTGTGAGCAGTCCGCCTACGACCACGGGGGCTTGATGGCGCGCGTCGAGGTAGCGCCGAAGGAAGAGTTCGTCGGGCGGCAGAGCGTCGCAGTCGATGATAATGAACCAATCGCCGGCGGCTACGCGGATGGCGGCGTTGCGATTGCGGGCGCGCCCTTGGTGCTCGTTTTGGGAGAGATAGCGACAGCCTTTGCAGGCGGCAATGGCGGCAAGGTTTTTCTTGATGGTGGCCTGGTCGGTGGAGCAGTCGTCGGCTAGGATGATTTCGTAGTTGGCCAGTCCCAGTGCTTTCAGCTTTTCGCCTTGTCGGGCCAGGGCTGCGATGAGGACGGAGCAGTCGAAGTTGAACACGGGGATGAGGATGGAGAGCAGGGGAGCTGTTGTCGGTGTGGACATCGGAGAAGGAGCGGGGGGATTTCTATGAGGAGATTAGTTTTCGCAGTCGGTGCAGGCGCGCTGGGCCACATAGGGTTTGAGGGCAGCGGCGGCGTTTTGATGGAGGGGATGGAGGCTGTAGGTGCGGAGGTCGCTGAGGTTGCGAAAGGTGCTGCGCAGGCAGATGTCCCAGGACTCTTCGGGATTGACGTTGCGCCCCACGTGGATGTGGCAAATGCCGGGTATTTCTTGGGGCAGGGCCTCAATGGCGTTTTTGAATTGGCTGTAAACGCTGTCGGCGGTGGCTCTGTCGACAGTCTCTTTGAGGCGGAACATGACGATGTGGTGTATCATAGGCCAGGTGGATGGAATTTTGGTTGCGGGGTAGTTTTTTTCTTGTGTGTGGTAAGAATGGGGCCGGCCGTGCTTCTTTTTTATAAAGACTATTTGGCGCTGCCTCTTCTTCCTTATCTCTTCTTTCTGTATCTTTGCGGATGCGACTACAAAAATATAGATTTTGGTAAAAACAACTGCGGTATCTGTCAGATAATATTTCTTAAAAGTGGCGCATTTGTATAGATAAATGGTAGAAAATATGGCAGAAAACATAGCCGACCGGATGAGCGAACTGGCTTTGGAGATAAAATCGGCAGTGGCCTTGATGCCTTCTGTGGGTGCTTGCTATGCTGGGTTCTGGCGGGTTTTGGAACGTGCGTGTAGAGAACGGGCGCCCGAGGTGGCCCGCTCGGAGAGTTTGTTTTCCTGCCTCTACGCAGTGTGTCGGCGTTACGAAACCGATTTTGCGGAGATGGATGCGCTGAGGCTGCGCATAAAGCAGCAACTGAACGGAGAGGGAGAAAGGGCAGAGGTGGACGATGCGGAGATAGACGCTGCCGTGCTTCTGCGATTTGTCCGTGCTGTCTATCAGCAGCCCTGCCTGCAAAATACAGTGGCGAAGCATCCGGATTTTCCCAAGAAAAGCAACTTGGAGGCCGTTTGCGCTTTCCGTAAGAAACTAAGGGCTGTGGTGACAGGGGTAGAGAAAGACTGCTTTAGGTGCGTGGCAGAGGGGATGAGTGCGCAAGAGTTTGTGGTAAAGGAAAAAAGGTGCGTCGGTACGGAAAAATTGTTGGAGGAAGGTATGACGATTAACCTGCTGGGGGCAACGATAGTCTCGGGCAGTATGGAGGTGGCGGCCGTAGTGGTAGAGCCGGACTATCTGATAGACGTCAGCAGTCTGGCAGCGTGTTACAAACCCTATGGGCATCATCCCGGTAATTATCTGCTGGGGCAGTTGTCGCCTTATGCCAATTCGGATGCTATTCTGCTGGGTAATGCAGCCAACCAGTTTATGGAAGATGCTGCCGCAGCTACAGAGGAGGTGGATTTTCGCCAGTCGATAAAAAAACACTTCCGTAACACTCTGCTTGGATACACTTTTTGTAAAGACCCCATAGGTTCGGCTTTCTTCAAAAAGGCCGAGACACATTATAATAATATAAGAGAGGGGGTAGAGGCTTTGTTCAACTCGCCCGGCTATCCCCAGATGCAGCGCGGAGAGATGCTGATGGAGTCGTCTTTCATCTGCGAAGCCTTGGGGCTTAGAGGACGTTTCGACGTGATGTCTAAAGACCGTCGGCTGGTGTTGGAATTGAAAAGCGGAAAGGCCGACGACTACGGCCACGAGCCCAGACCGAAGAAAGAACACGTGCTGCAAATGGCCTTGTATAAGGAGATGCTGCACTACAACTTAGACATCCCCAGAGAAGAGATTACCACCTTGCTTTTCTATTCTGCCTATCCGCAAGTGTTTGACGAATGCTTGTCGGAAGAGGAGGTGCACGCAGCGCTGCATCTGCGAAATCGGATAGTTAGAATGTGTGGCTACATTCGAGAAGGACGAGTGGGGGAAGTGTTGCAACTGTTGAACTTAAAAACGCTCAATGAAAAACAACTGGATAGCAAATTCTTCCATCTCTATCTGAAACCCCAACTGCTTAATATCATAGCTCCCATCGCAGCTTTGGACGAGGTGGAGAGAGTCTACTTTGAGACATTTCTTTCTTTTGTTTTGAGAGAGATGTATTATAGCAAAATAGGAGATGGTAGAGCCGACTCAAATAGAGGCTACGCGTCCTTATGGTTACAAGCACCCAGAGCAAAACAAGCCTCAGGAGACATGATGGCCGGCTTGGTGTTGAAAGAAGTGGTGGGCGAAAAATATGTGGAGACATTGGTGCTTGCTCTACAAGAGGGCGAACAAACTCCTAATTTTTCTGTGGGGGAAATGGTGCAACTCTACGAGTGTGCTGACGCTCAGGACAACGTAACCAATAAACAGGTGTACAGAGCCTATATTGAAGAACTGACAGAAAACAAACTGGTGCTTCAGATAGTGGATGCACACTATGAACTGGCTTTCTTTGAAAAAAGCAGAACGTATGCGGTGGAGCACGACGCTTCGGATGTGGTCTTCATACAAGAACTGAAGGGATTGTTTTCTTTCTGTGTGGCACCTAAAGACAGGCGTGACTTGCTGTTAGGGAAAAGAAAACCAAAAGTAAATCAGCAGAGAACCCTCGTTGGTGACTACGGCGAGCGACTGAACAGCATTGTGCTGGGTGTAAAAAAGGCTGAAGACTTTTTCCTGCTGATGGGCCCTCCGGGAACCGGGAAAACAAGCCGAGCACTAAAGGCTATCGTCAAAGAATTTCTGTTAGACAAAGCACTGGATGCGGCTAACGAACATCGCATCATGTTGTTGGCATATACCAATAGAGCCGTAGATGAGATTTGCAGTATGCTGCTTGAGTTACAGCAAGAAGAAGCATCCTGCGACTTTATTCGCTTTGGAAAAAAACAAACGTGTGATGCTTTGTTTAGAACCTATTTGCTAGAAGAAAAAGCCGCAACTTGTACAGATAGGAACGGCATCATGGAGTTGCTGCATCGCATACCCATATTTGTGGGTACGGTTTCTACGATGAGTGCTTATCGAGACCTGTATGAGAAAATAGATTTTGACATGGCGGTTATAGACGAGGCGTCGCAGTTGATAGAGCCTCAGCTCATTGGACTTTTGTCTGCAACCAATGCCGGGAAAAGTGCATTCCGAAAATTTATTCTGATTGGAGACCATAAACAACTGCCGGCCGTTGTGCTCCAGCAACCGACGGAGACCGAAGTAAAAACAGCCGCCTTGAAAGAAATAGGTTTTACGGATTTAGGGAATTCCTTGTTTGAAAGGTTATGGGTGCTGCAAAAGAAAACTGGGAAAAACGACTGTATGGCAATGCTGCATGTGCAAGGCAGAATGCATACAGATATAGCCGCTTTTGTCAGCCGTACCTTCTATTCGGATTCTCTGAATATCGTACCTCTCTCTCATCAAGTGGGGCATCTGCCAGGGTCTAAGGAAAAACACAACTCGTTTGAGCAATTTGTTTCTACATCTCGCTTAGGGTTCATCCATGTGAAAAGGGAAAACGATAGTAGCAACCTGAAGGTAAATCTTCAAGAGGCCCTTATGGTAGCCGAAATTGTGGATGCTTTGCAGAAAATATATCTGCAGAGAAAAGAACCTTTGAACCTGGCGGAGCAAATAGGGGTGATAGTTCCCTTTAGAGGGCAGATAAGCGTTGTGAAAAAAATCTTGCGCAACCGTTTCCCGCAAGGAGAACACATCACGGTAGATACGGTGGAGTGTTATCAAGGAAGCCAGCGAGACATTATTATATATAGTACGACGGTGAGCCGGCGATATCAGTTGGATCTGCTTTCCGTTATGCAGGAGGTAGATGGTGTGGTTGTAGACCGAAAATTGAATGTGGCCATAACAAGAGCCCGTAAGCAATTGTTTGTCCTCGGAGATAGTTCCATACTTTCAACCAACCTTCTTTATCACACCTTGATGGAAAATTGTAATGTCTATGCAGACGTGGCCAATTAGCCTCATCCTTTTGTAGATCTTCTCCACCCATCTGTTTCTTTCAGTAAACCTTATATTCATTGCCGGCCTCTTAGAAATTATTTTTTCTTTTGTCTGCGAAAAGTTTCAAGCGCTAGACACTAAAATTTCATCAGTTGAAACTAGAGTTTCAAGCGCTTGAAACTTTTTGAAAATAAGGTGTACTGAAAATAAGATAGGATTGTTTTATAAATCCGATACGGGTTTACACATATATTATATACTATAAGAACCCTTCTCAATAAAGGCATACATTCTTATACCGTTCAACCACCGAGAAGGTGATACAGCCAGTTGTAAAGAAACAAAGATAGAAAAGGGTGGGAGAAGGGCTGATTCTAATGTATGTAAGAATTTCAAAGAAACTAAATCTGTAAAATAACTACTGTCCCTGCATAAAACACATGTTTTTCTTAAAATATATTCATAACTTAATAAAAAATAGCTATCTTTGCCCGCAATTTTAGAAAACAACATTATGGTAAAAATTACATTCCCAGATAATTCGGTCCGTGAATACGAAAACGGAATCACGGGGTTACAAATAGCCGAAAGTATTTCTCAGCGCCTGGCTCAAGATGTATTGGCTTGTGGTGTAGACGGAGAAATTGTAGAACTGAACCGTCCTATCACTTCTGATGCGAAGATACAATTGTTTAAGTGGGACGATGAAGAAGGTAAACATGCTTTCTGGCATACTTCAGCCCACTTGATGGCTGAGGCTATGCAAGAACTCTGGCCCGGCACACAATTTGGTATTGGTCCGGCCATTGAAAACGGATTCTACTATGACGTGATGCCCCCAGCCGGAGTGGTGATACGCGAAGAAGACTTTGCGAAGATCGAAAAGAAAATGCAAGAGCTCGTTCAGAAGAAAGAAGCACTTGTACGTTCTGAAATATCAAAGGCAGATGCCATTACTTTCTTTGGAGAGCGCGGACAAACCTACAAAAATGAGTTGATAGAAGAACTCGAGGATGGTAAAATCACAACCTACACTCAAGGCGCATATACCGACTTGTGTCGTGGACCGCACTTGCTTTCTACAGCTCCTATCAAGGCCGTAAAAGTAATGTCTGTCAGCTCAGCCTATTGGCGTGGTGATGAAAAACGTCCGCAGATGACTCGTGTATACGGTATCTCTTTCCCCAAGAAAAAGATGCTCGATGAGTATTTGGAAATGTTGGAGGAAGCTAAGCGCCGCGACCATCGTAAGATTGGTAAGGAGATGGAGCTCTTTATGTTCTCCGAACTCGTAGGAAAAGGACTCCCGATGTGGTTGCCCAAAGGTACAGCATTGCGTCTTCGCCTGGAAGACTTCTTGAAGGTTATTCAAAAGCGTTTTGGCTATCAGCAAGTGATGACTCCGCATATCGGTTCTAAGAACTTGTATGTAACATCTGGCCACTACGCAAAGTATGGAAAAGATAGTTTCCAGCCTATTCACACTCCGGAAGAAGGAGAAGAATATATGCTCAAGCCCATGAACTGTCCGCACCACTGTGCTATTTATTCATGGAAGCCTCGCTCATATAAGGATCTGCCTTTGCGCCTTGCCGAGTTTGGTACAGTGTATCGCTATGAGCAGAGTGGAGAGTTGCATGGTCTGACTCGTGTGAGAGGATTTACCCAAGACGATGCCCACATTTTCTGTCGTCCAGACCAAGTGAAGGAAGAGTTCCTCCGCGTTATGGACATCATTATGATTATCTTTAAGGCCTTGAAGTTTGATAAGTTTGAAGCTCAGATTTCATTGCGTGACAAGGTAAACAGAGAAAAATATATCGGTTCAGAAGAGAACTGGGAAAAAGCAGAACAGTCTATCATCGAAGCCTGCCAGGAAAAAGGTCTGCCCGCAGTTATTGAATACGGAGAAGCTGCTTTCTATGGACCTAAACTCGACTTCATGGTGAAAGATGCTTTGGGACGCCGTTGGCAATTGGGTACCATTCAGGTTGACTACAATCTGCCGGAGCGTTTCCAATTGGAGTATACCGGTGCCGACAACCAGAAACATCGTCCGGTAATGATTCACCGTGCGCCATTTGGTTCTATGGAGCGTTTCGTAGCAGTGCTGATTGAACACACAGCCGGTCATTTCCCCTTGTGGCTTATGCCGGACCAAGTAGCTATACTTCCTATCTCAGATAAGTTCAATGATTACGCACACGAGGTTCGTAAGCAATTAGAAGAAAACGATGTGCGTGCCATAGTTGATGAGCGTAGCGAAAAGATTGGTCGTAAAATCCGCGACAATGAGATGAAGCATATCCCATACTTGCTCGTTGTCGGAGAAAAAGAAGCTCAAGAAGGTCTTGTATCTGTAAGAAAACAAGGACAAGGCGACCAAGGAAGTATGAAAATACTTGATTTTGCAAAGAAAATTAACGATGAGGTCGCTGAAATGACAAAAAACTATTAACTTTGCAGCCGATTTGAAAAAATAGTTCAATACAATCTGTAAAATAAGATTCAGAATTCTTGGATGAAGAACGATAAAATGAAACTCCAGTACCGAGTGAATGACCAAATACGGTCTAAAGAGGTAAGAATTGTAGGTGACGAGATTGAATCGGCTGTCATGCCGATACAAAAGGCCCTGCAATTAGCAGAAAAGGAAGGCCTGGATCTTGTAGAGATTTCTCCGAATGCTGTACCGCCGGTTTGCAGATTAATTGACTATTCAAAGTTCCTCTATCAGCAGAAAAAGCGCCAGAAGGAACTGAAAGCAAAGCAAGTTAAAATCGAAGTTAAGGAAATCCGTTTCGGTCCGCAAACCGATGAGCATGATTATAATTTTAAGTTGAAGCATGCTAAGGAGTTTCTCTCTGAAGGAGACAAAGTAAAGGCCTATGTGTTCTTCCGTGGTAGAAGTATTCTTTTCAAGGAACAAGGTGAAGTGTTGTTGTTACGTTTTGCAAACGACCTTGAGGAGTATGGAAAGGTAGAGCAAATGCCGGTGCTGGAAGGAAAGCGTATGATTCTTTTTATTGCTCCTAAGAAAACAGCTCAGGCCGCCAAAAAACAAGAAGAAGTCAGCTCCGACGATTTCACAGAAAAAGTAAAAGTAGCTCCTAAAACAAAGGCTCCTAAAGAATATAAAGGTCCGCGAGTAGAAGGAGAAGATTTTTAAGGAAAGAAGCGCGTCTGCGTTTGGTATCTCACGTAGCCGCAAATATTTAATAACCCCAAAAACAAAAGAAAATGCCAAAAGTAAAAACTAATTCCGGTGCGAAAAAAAGGTTCACCCTTACCGGAACGGGTAAGATTAAGAGAAAACATGCTTATCATAGTCATATTTTGACTAAGAAGACAAAGAAGCAAAAGCGTAACTTGGTGCATGTAGGTCTTGTAGATTCTACAAACGTGAAGCAGGTTCGCGAACTCCTCTGCCTCCGATAAATAAATTTCTTAATCTAGAACAAAAAGTTTAACCGGATGTTTAGCATCAAGTTCGTTCTTTAGTAACGGCGCTAACAACCAAAAAGAAAAAAACTATGCCAAGATCAGTAAATCATGTTGCTTCAAGAGCAAAGAGAAAAAGAATTTTGAAACTTACACGCGGTTACTATGGTGCTCGCAAGAATGTGTGGACCGTAGCCAAGAATACATGGGAAAAGGGTTTGACCTATGCATTCCGTGACCGTCGCAATAAAAAACGTAACTTCCGCGCTTTGTGGATTCAGCGTATCAATGCTGCTGCTCGTTTGGAAGGTATGTCTTATTCTCAATTGATGGGTAATTTGCATAAGGCTGGAATCGAAATCAACCGTAAAGTGTTGGCCGACCTTGCAGTTAACAATCCCCAGGCTTTCAAAGCTATTGTAGAGAAAGTAAAGTAAATACTACTTATAAAGAATAAGTAAAAGAGAGTATGCTGAGCATACTCTCTTTTTTTTGTTTTGAAGAAGATAGGATAACAAGTGTAGCTCGCTAAAATCTATATCAAACAACCTTTGTGTAAATTGTTAGTTTTCAATGCCCATTTCTGCAAATTTCTTCGGAGTTTACTAGGGAAAACTCGGAGTTTACAAAGAAAATTTTGTAGTTTACTAGATTTATCTAGGTAAGTTCTAAGAAAATCTAAGATTATATTCAAGATGATATTCTACTCTCTATATACTCAATTATATATTTGTAAGGTTGTATAATCTTTGGATGGTTACCACGATTATTTCTATGTGATATCGCCGCTTGCTGCAATAAGGATTTTTTAATGTTTAAGAAACTATTAGAGTTCTTAGAAAATACATAATAAAAATTGGGCCATAATCTCAGACTATGGCCCAAACTTGTTCTTTCTTATATACTTTGCTAGAAATCTTTGCACTCTTTTATGCTATGCGAGATACGCATGGCGCAAAAGTGTGGGCCACACATGGTGCAATAGTCTTTGTCGGCATGGCCTCCGTTTAAGTAGTAACTTTGTGCTTTTTCCGGGTCAAGACTAAGGCAGAACTGGTCTTTCCAACGAAACTCATAACGAGCTTTTGATAGGGCATTGTCTCTTAGTTGTGCGCCGGGGTGGTTTTTGCTTAAGTCGGCTGCGTGTGCTGCTATTTTATAGGTGACCACACCTTCTCGCACATCTTCTTTGTTGGGAAGTGCCAGATGCTCTTTTGGTGTCACATAGCAAATCATGGCTGTGCCTAATTGGGCTATTTGAGCTGCGCCAATAGCAGATGTGATATGGTCGTATCCTGGTGCGATGTCTGTTACGATAGGGCCGAGGGTATAGAAAGGTGCGCCGTGGCAGACAGCCTTTTGTAAGTCCATGTTCTCCTTGATTTTTTGCATTGGCACATGTCCGGGGCCTTCCACAAAGGCTTGTACGTCTTTAGCCTGAGCTTTCTCTATGAGTTCACCAATGGTGCGGAGTTCGGCAAACTGTGCTCTGTCATTGGCGTCTTTGATTGAGCCGGGACGCATACCGTCGCCCAAAGATAAGGCCACGTCGTATTGGGCACAGATGTCACAGATGTCTTCGAAGTGTTCGTATAGGAAATTCTCTTTATTGTTGGCCATGCACCATTTTGCCATGATGGACCCTCCTCGGCTTACAATACCTGTCAGTCTGTTTTGTGATAGGTGGATGTCTTTCTTTCGTATGCCGCAGTGGATGGTGAAGTAGTCGACGCCTTGTTCGCATTGCTCTATCAAGGTATCCTTAAAAAGTTCCCAAGAGAGTTTTTCTATAGCGCCGTTTACCTTTTCGATGGCTTGGTAGAGTGGTACGGTGCCCACAGGCACTGGGGAGTTTCTGATAATCCACTCGCGCGTCTCATGGATATTCTTTCCGGTGGAAAGGTCCATAATGGTGTCCCCGCCCCATTTGCAGCTCCAGATGGCTTTTTCTATTTCGTCCTCCACGGAAGAAGAAGTAGGAGAGTTTCCTATGTTGGTGTTTATCTTAACCAAGAACCGTTCGCCTATAATCATCGGCTCGGCCTCCGGGTGATTGATGTTTGCCGGGATAACAGCGCGTCCTGCGGCCACTTCCTCTCTGACAAATTCAGGGGTGATGTGTGTGGAGATACCCATTTCTTGGCAGTTCATGTTCTCTCGGATACACACATATTCCATTTCCGGTGTGATGATGCCTTGTCTGGCCAGAGCCATTTGGGTGATTTTCTTGCCACCCTTAGCACGAAGGGGAAGGTGGGTTTTAGGAAAGCGAACTTGCTTTGCATCTTCAGCAACCAAACGCTCCTTGGTGTAGTTTGAAGAAAATTCTTCCAGTTGCTCTACCTCAGCAGGGCTATTCCAGGTAGCTCTCAGTCTGGGTAAGCCTTCGTAGATGTTTGTCTCTATGTTGGAATCGCTGTAAGCACCGCTGGTTTCGTAAAGCAGGACCGGCTCATTTTCTGTCATTGTCATCTCTCCGTTCTCTTCTTTCTTTACTGTGGGGCATAATCTGACTTTGCGCATACCAATGCGCAGAGTGGGGTAGAGATTGCCATTGAGATAAACCTTCTCGCTGTTGGGATATTCTATTTTGTTACTCGTGTTCATTGCGTTTACTTTTCTTGGTATATATATATATTATATTGTGTCAGCATGGATAAAGGCCTGCATGGCTTCTTCCGGATTATCTGCTCGTAAAATGCTACCACTCACGGCGATTCCATCTACGCCAATGGCTAAAAGTTGGGCCACATCTTCAAGCTCAATACCACCAATGGCACATATTGGCAAGCGTATTCCTTCTTGGCGCATGGCTAGAATAATTTCTTTATATCCTTCAAAGCCAAGGATGGGAGATAGATTTTTCTTGGTGCCCGTAAATCTGAACGGACCGCATCCTATGTAGTCGCCTCCTGAAGCAGCTATTTTCCGGACATCTTCAATGGAGTTGGCTGTGCCTCCGATGATAAACTCCTCGCCGAGAATTTTTCGAGCCTCGCTGATGGGCATATCCATAAGCCCAAGGTGCACACCGTCTGCATGTATCTTTTGGGCTAACTCAACATGGTCGTCAATGATAAACGTGGCTTCATGGGCCTTGCATGCTTCTTGTAAGCGAAGGGCCAGAGGCTCCAGCTCGTGGAGCGGCATCTCTTTGGCTCTAAGTTGAATCCAGCGACATCCGCCCCGTAAGGCCAGAAGGGCGCTCTCTTCGTAAGAGATTTTTTCTGTGAAATGGGTGATAAACTGAATGGGAACCATAATGAAGATTTTTTGAATGGTAGCAATATCAAAATCCAGGAACGGGGAGAGGCTAGTGAGCAGACATTTATCCCCTCGTAGCGTTTTTTGAGAATTTCAGATTTGGTTTTAATAAAGTATCCCTTCGCCGGCATTACCCGTTGCAGGTTCTATGGGTATTATCTCAGCACATGCAAGCACACATGCACCCCAACTTTATGTTGCAAATGTAGGAAAAATATTTTACAACCCTTTCTCTTCTGCATAATTTTTTCACTAGGCCTTTACTATGCTATTTTTAGCCGCGAACCACCACTCGTTTCTTCCCCCTTGAAAATCCCTCTAAGCAAAAACATTTTCTTAGTAGTTACTTTCGCGTTCTTAGTAGTTACCAAATTTTTCTTAGTAGT
>CALCHR010000142.1 GCA_937901185.1 uncultured Bacteroidales bacterium | reverse complement strand
CTCTGCCCAGATTGCTTCTCCCATCGTTTACGGCTTTATCAGAATGTTTGCCGGCACATATATGTCGCTGTTCTATTACAGCCCGATAATGTTTGCTTTGGCAATTATTCTTCTTATGTTTGTAAAGCACGGTGAAGCTATTCCTCAGGATATCATCAAAAAGATTGAAGAAGAAAACGACTAATTAAACTGAAAAGCTGTCGCTTATGGCGGCAGCTTTTTGAATGAAGTCTCTACAAGAGGTTGGACGGCGGCTCCATTTAATCGCGAAGCGATTGACAAAGCACTCCACAGGAGTGCTTTCAGCCAAAGTAAAACTTTGGCTATGGAGCCGCCGCGCTCACCTCATCCTGCCCACCCACCGCGTGCTCGACCGCGCCTACGAAGCGGCCAAGGGTAAGAACAAAGTGGGCACCACAGGTAAAGGCATCGGCCCCACCTATAGCGACAAAGCAGCCCGCGTAGGATTGCGCGTAGGCGACATCCTGGAAAACTTCGAGGCGAAATACAATGCCCTCAAAGCACGCCACGAGCAAATCCTGAGAGACCTCCACTTCACCGACTACGACATCACCGAAGAAGAAAAATTGTGGATGGAAGGCATTGACTACTTGCGCAAATTCCACCTCACCGACACCGAGATAGAAATCAACCGCTACCTCGCCGAAGGCAAAAGCGTATTGGCAGAAGGCGCACAAGGCTCGCTGCTCGACATCGACCACGGCACCTATCCCTTCGTATCATCATCCAGCACCACCAGCGGCGGCGTCTGCACAGGCTTGGGCGTAGCTCCCAACACCATCGGCCGCATCTTCGGTATCTTCAAAGCTTACAGCACACGCGTCGGCTCAGGTCCGTTCCCTGTAGAACTCTTTGACGAGACCGGCGCAGAAATCCGCCGCATCGGTAAGGAGTTTGGTGCAGTTACCGGTCGCGACCGCCGTTGCGGATGGATCGACCTCGTAGCCTTGAAGTACGCCATCATGATTAACGGAGTGACCGACCTCGTGATGATGAAGAGCGACGTGCTCGACGGTTTCGACACCATCAAAGTCTGCACCGCCTACACCAAAGACGGCGTTACCACCACCGATATGCCCTACGACACAGAAGGCTGGGAAGCCGTTTACGAAGAGTTGCCCGGATGGAAAACTCCCATCTCCGACCTCCGCAGCGAGGCAGAATTTCCCCAAGCATTTAAGGACTACATCGACTATCTTGAACGCGAACTGCAAACTCCTATCAAGATTGTCAGCGTAAGCCCCGACCGCGACGCCACCATCATGCGATAGGCTTTTGATAAAACAAACTGCGGCGCAGAAGACTCTCAGTCTTTCTGCGCCGCATTCTTTTTTACCGACAGTCACTCCGGCTGTCGGCTATATATGTAGAAAAAAAAGAAAGCGGACAAGCCCGTTTGGGCCTATCCGCAAATTCTTGTTCAAAAGAGCCTTTCTCTTACTTGGCAACAGCGGCAGTACGCTTTTCTTTGATACGTGCCTTCTTACCGGTAAGTCCGCGCAAGTAGTAAAGCTTAGCACGACGAACCTTACCAATCTTGTTCACTTCGATGCTCTCAATGTTGGGAGACTCGAGCGGGAAAATACGCTCTACACCAACTGTACCAGACATCTTGCGAATAGTGAAACGCTTCTTTTCTCCGTGTCCGCTGATTTTGATAACGACACCGCGGAACAACTGGATACGTTCCTTGTTGCCCTCGACGATTTTGTATGCTACGGTAATAGTGTCACCAGCCTTGAATTCGGGGTGTTGCTTGCCAGTAGCAAAAGCTTCTTCAGCAATTTTAATAAAATCTGCCATTGTGATTTTGATATTAAATTGTTTGTACGTCCCGACTCAGCTTAACGGGGAACTCTGCATCCCGACAGCGGCTGAGTGGAAAAGCGCTGCAAAGGAACAATTTTTTTTTGGACTGGCAAAGGCTTTTCTGCTTTTTCTTTTTGAGTAATAATATTATAGCATCCACCGTAGGCCTCTACTGCGTTTTGTAACACGCCGCGTTACAAAATCTATCTAACGAGGAAGATCTTCCCAATGGCTCATCGGCTATTTTTCGGAAGCCTCTTTTTCTCTTTCCTATCACCCACACATATTATAATATTATAGGCGGTGCTGCAAGAAACAACAAGCCCTTCTGCTCTGTCGAGCAAAAGGGCTTGCTATATGCGGGGTGATTTCTCTACCTCTTATTTCACCATCACCTTGCGAGTCATGTGACTGGCGGTGGTATTGATGCTCATCAGGTAAACACCGGGGGCCAAGCCGTCAAGGCTTACTACGGTTTCATCGCCACGGCGCACATTGTTCAGCGTGCGGGTTGAAACGAGTTGGCCGTTGGTTGAGTAGAGAGAAACGGTGGCGTAGCTCTCGTCGTTATTGAAGAGCACCTTCCATTCATCTAATCCCTTAGAGAGTGTAACGGGAGTTTCGGAGTTAAGCATTTCGTTGATGCCGGTAGATGCAGCCAGTTTCAAAACTTCCTTCAAACCTTCGTAGGCATCTATCTTTCCGTAGCCGGCCTTATCGCTCCACTCCTCGTAGTCGGTGTATCTATCCTTCTTAGAAGTTTTCTTCATCACCTCCTTAGCCTGTTCGGGCGACAGCAAAGGATAAGCCTCAAGCCAAAGGGCCAGGATACCACTGACAACGGGGGTGGACATTGACGTACCCATCATTGCGCTGTAGTAGTATTTTTTCACACCGCGGGTCACGATGGAGGTAATGTAAGAATCTTGAGTAGTGAAGTCGGGACTGTAGCTTGAGATGGCCGACTTTATCATTGCACCGGGAGCCACTACTGTAGGTTTCTCTTGACCATCAAGGCTCGGTCCGGAGTTACTAAAATAGCTGATAGCGCCTGATGTGCCCAGGTTTTCATAGGTGTTTGCCAACTCTGCTTTTTGTGCTGTTGAGTACCATCTATTGGTCGTGTTGTAAGAGCCTACAGCGATCGCTGAGGGGATGGTTGCTCCACCTTCAGACACACTGTATTTGCAATCGCCGGCTAAAAATTTTGATTTGTTAAGACCCATCGGTTGCTTGAATTCACCATAGCCGGGATTTGTCCAAGCGTGGAAAGTCTGGCCTGCATCGCCGGTAATGGCAACACCAAAGGTTCCATTTTTAATATTGCTTACGGCCACACGGAACTCATAATGCTCCTTTTTGTTATAGGGGTTCAACTCGCCGGTGGTATAAGAGAGCTGGCTCCAATAGGATGAGTTTTTATAGTCAAATTGTCCGCTGGCTGTATAAACAAACGGTTTCACGGTCAAGTGGATACGAGAGTCGGCAGCTTGTCCCCAAAGGTCCACGAGAGCCAGTCCTTCAAGACAAGCGTCGTGATCAATCAGCAAGTACTTGGTTTCTCCATCTTGCTTAAATGTATAAGAAACGTGTATTTTATCATCGCCCTCGTTACCCATTGCTGCGGCGATGAGACCACCGGGGCCGGTCAGTTTTTCAACGGCTCTATCGGAGGAAGAGGTTCCATCGTGCGGACCCTGCAAACCTCCGAAACTCATATTGATAACCCAGGGTTTACCTTCAGCCTCTGCAAATTCCTTCACATATTTTACATCCTCAGGAATCTCTGCGTCGTCGAAGTTGGAGGGTATCATAATGATCTCAGCATCAGGAGCAATGCCATAGAGGTCGTTCTCTGCAATCTTTGAGCCTGCTGCGATACCGGTTACGTGGGTGGCGTGTCCGCTGGCGTCCATTCCGTCACCGCCGTTGGGGATGGTAGTGGTAGCAGCTGTATTTCTGAATCTGTTCCAAACGGCGCGCACACGCGTCAAGCCTTTAGTGTCTTGGAAAGCGATGTGGCGGAACTCGAAGCCTTGGTCTATCACTCCGAGGATAACACCCTTTCCGGTGAAGGGAGTTTCCAGTTCTGTTCCTTTGTGTACATCATCCACACCGGTCGTAGCGCGAGCCTCTACCATGAACGACTTAAACTGGCGCGACTTCTCTATGCGTTCCACATCTTCGCGCGCTACCAAGGCGGCCAAATATTCGGCGGGCACTTCAGCAGTTACGATTGTGCCATCAATATTGGTGGCGTGGAAACCCTCTGTCTGCAAATCTTCCGCAAGGGCTTGTCCATCCTGACAGTTAATCAGCACTTTCACCATAGTTTCCATGGCCGACTTCACAGTCTTTCCGGCAGCCTGAGCGGCTTTTTGTTCTTGGAGAATACGCTCTATCTGCGCATCTGTCTTTCTACCAACGGCCACTTCAATAGCCATCTGAGCTTGCAAGCCTGTAAAGGTCATAAAGGCCAAGGCTGTCGATAAGAGTAATTTTTTCTTCATCCGTATATTATTTTGTGTTATAAATCTTCGTTTGCTTTACAATGTAAAGATAAATAGGGGAGTTTTTTTACACCTGTATCATATTTGGGCGCAAATATAATAATAAATATTGTATTTACTGCCGGATATAAGAAAGTTTAAGAGTTTCGTAAAAGAATGTTATACACCCGATTAAGGTTTTCAGCATTTGCCGGTCATAATATCCAGCACGCGCTTGTCGGTTTCGTTCATCGAGTCGGCGCCTATGCTGACAAGGTTTCTAATACTTTGGTCTACGTCTTCGTCTATGATTCCTTCTACAGACGATACGCAGTTGCCCTGCATGGCCAGCATCGCAGAAAGCACAGCTGTGCTGACACCCGTGGTCAACTTCAAGGCGCAGCTGGGCTTTGCTCCGTCGCAAATCATACCTGTCAGATTGGCTATCATGTTCTTCACAGCGAACGTCACCTGTTCATAAGAGCCTCCCATCAGATACGTAATTCCGCAACTGGAACCTGTTGCTGCCACCACACAGCCGCAGAGGGCCGAGAGGGCGCCAAGGTTTTGCTTGATGTAGATAGCTGTGAGATGGCTGAGCATCAGGGCGCGCGTCATTTCCTCTGCCGTGTTGTGGTTCTCTTTGGCAAAGACCACCACGGGGTTTGTGGCGCAGATGCCTTGGTTGCCACTGCCCGAATTGCTCATCACGGGAATCATGGCGCCGGCCATGCGGGCGTCGCAGGCCAGTCCGGTGCTTGAGAGGATGTGCGAGAAAATGCTGTCGCCCAAGATGCCGCGTCCCAAGGGGCGCGAAAGGGCTTTGCCCAAGTTATGTCCGTAGTTACCCTCTAAAGAGCGTTGCGCCGCAGCTTCGTTCAACTGGCGGGCGTCGTTGATAAAGTCTATCTCCTCCAAAGGCATCGTCGTGGCAAACTCATATACTTTTTTAAGGGTGAGGCGCAGGTCGCTACCTTCGGCTTTGGTTTCTTCGCCGGCAGCCAGTTCGTTGCGGTACACCTCTTCGCCATCTTTTTCTACCAAGGTGATGCGGGTGTGCTCGCGCTCGATGCGCACCTTGGCGCTATGTCCGTCGGCCGAGTGGCACACCACTTCTACGAAGAGCTTTTCCTTTGTATCCTCGTTCAGATGGATACCGATGCGCTCTTCTTTGATAAAGACCTTACCCTCTTCTACGGCCTCGGGAGTGCAGTTTTTCAGCACTTCCAAGCCATACTCCGAGCGTCCGATAAGTGCTCCGAGCGCTATGGCAATGGGCAGGCCCACCATTCCCGTTCCGGGGATTCCCACCCCCATTGCGTTCTTCAGAATGTTGGCACTGAGGAAAGCTTCGATGCGTTCCGGGCGGCAGCCCAGTTCTTCCGTGGCGCGACTGGTGGCCAAGGCCACGCAAATGGGTTCGGTGCAGCCCATGGCCGGCACTACCTGGCGTTTTACCAGGGCGATGATTTTCTGACAATCGTTGGGGGTGAGCATATTCTAAATAGATTTAAGCTGTGACATGTGGGGCAGGCCTCGTCAGCGGTTTCTTTCTTCTCTGTACTGGCGCGGCGTGACTTTCATGGTGCGGGAAAAGGCCAGATAGAAAGCTTGGCGGGAAGAGAAACCGGCCAGCAAACCAATTTCTTCAGCGGTATAGTCGTCATAGCGCGGACTGCGCAGCATGCGACAAGCATCGCGCAGGCGGTAGCTGTTCACCAGGGCGTTATAGTTGTCACCCGTGCGCAGCGACACCACGGCCGAGATGTAGCGCTTGTTGCTATTCAGTTCCTCGGCCAATTGCTCTGCAGTATAGGCTGGGTCTTTATAGCGCTTCTCCACCACCAGTTTTTCCAGAATATCCACAAACAGCTTGTCGGCACGTTCGCCTTTCAAGCGGTATTGGTATCCAGAAGCTGCCTTGCGTTTCTTTTCTTCTTTTGCGTCCTGCATATCTAAGCGCCCGCCCACGAAGAGCGAGCAAAGGTTTCAGGGGCAAAGTTAATATTTTTAGGCTGCATGCAAAACTATTGGCGGTGAAAAAGCCTAAGCCTCCGGCTCGCCGGTGCTACCTTTTTGTTTCCCAAGGGCTTTACCTCCTCTTCAGCAGGCACTGCCCGCCCCTATTTTCCAAGCACTGAAACTGCCTTTGTAACCACCTGAAAATCAATGGGTATTTTCGAGCGTTTCTTAGGTAAAAGCTAGGTGAATTTCGGTAACTACTAGGAAAATTTTGGTAACTACTAAGTTTTCTAAAGTAACTACTAAGAAAAAGCCTTGCATCATCTCCTCTTTTTCGGCCTTGAAAAAATCTCCGCACAACTTATTCAATTCTTAAAAATCCTTAAATAAATACATTTTACCACTACTTTGTTTTGCATAGTACTGAAAAAGCTATAAGTTTGCAACAGAAAAACAAGCCCCGGAGCTGCAAAGCGAGTTGCAGCGGTTGCCTAAAAGCGGGATGCAGCGCTCCGGGAGACAATAGATAATAAAGAAAAAAGGCTTGCCAACAAACGGCCGTTGGAGGTGGGCCGACTATCAAAAAAACAATAAGAGAATGGATGCAGAAAATGTAAAATCACAGATGCGAAAAGGGATGCTGGAGTATTGCATCTTGCTGTTGCTACGCAAGCAGCCTCACTACGCCAACGACATCCTCAAGCGCTTCAAGCAGGCAGAGCTGATTGTGGTGGAAGGTACTATCTACCCCCTCCTCTCTCGCCTCAAACGCGAAGGACTTCTGAGCTACGAATGGAAAGAATCCACCCAAGGGCCTCCGCGCAAGTACTACGCCCTGACCGATGCGGGCGAGCTTTTTCTCAGCGAGCTAGACGGGGCATGGAACGAGTTGGAACATGCCGTAAACCACCTCAAAGCAGAAAGCCCGGTTCGTCTACCACTTTCAGACAGTATCTAAATCCTTAAACAAATCCCGACAATGAAAAAGAACATCTCCATCAATCTCTTCGGGGCCATCTACGCCATCGACGAGGACGCATACGAACTCCTCAAAAAGTATCAGGAGAACATGCGAAGCTACTTTTCCAAGAAAGAAGGCGGCGAGGAAATTGCCGACGACATAGAACATCGCGTGGCCGAGCTCATGGCCGAGCTCAGAGCCAACGGCGTGGAAGCCATCAGCATCGAACACGTAGAGCAGATTATCAACCGCATCGGCAACCCCGAGCAGATGAACGAACCAGCCTCTGAGCAGGACGTAGCCAGCGAAGAGGCCTGCGAGCAAAAAGAATCCGGAAGGCGTCGCCTCTACCGCGACCCGCAAGACTCTATGCTCGGCGGCGTCATATCGGGTTTGTCGCATTTCTTCGGCTTCGGCGACCCCACTCTGTTGCGTTTGGCCATGGTGCTGCTGTTCTTCTTCTCGGCCAGCACCATTCTCATCGCCTACCTTGTGTTGTGGATTGTCGTACCCAAGGCCGAGACAGCCGAAGAGCGCTTGCGCATGAAGGGCAAACCTATCAACAGCGCCACGCTCAACGAGGAAATCATCAGCGGCGTGAAGCGCGCCAAGGATTTTGTGCAGTCGGAAGGCACCAAGAGGTCGGCCCGCGGCTGCCTCAACAGCTTGCTGAGCCTCATTGTGGGTCTGGGCAAACTGGCCTTGATTATCTTCGCCTTCATCATCCTGCTGTTGCTCATCGTCGGCTTGATAGTTGGCCTTACGTTTGGCAGCGTCGGTTCGTTAGCCTCTCTCCAGCCCTCGTTTATTGGAAGGGAAGGAATCATGGTGCTCACCAGCATCCCCTACATCGACTGGCAGATAGGCATCGCCATTCTCTCTTTCTTCGTAGCCTTGCTCTTGCCCATCTTCGTATTGGCAAAATGGCTGTTCAACTTCAAGCAGAAAAGCAGCAGTCCGTTCATGCGCATCGGCAGCTTCATCGTCTGGGTGATAGCCGTTACCCTCTGTATCAGCATGGTCTCTGCCATCGGCATCCAGTATGAAAATCAGCACCGCAATCTGTTCATTGAAAACCTGACACGTAACAATATCTATCTAAGCGCCGACTCTTGGCAACACATCGACAACGGCGCTTGGGAAATGCTCCAACTGAAAGGATGCAACAATAAAATTTCCAACTATTGTACCCACATCAGCAACGGCCGCCAGCAAAGATATTTTCTCTTTCGCCCCGCATGGAATTCCGAGGAGGGAATGAAAGTGCGTATGTGCAGAAAGCAAGATTTACCTGCCGGAAAGTATCGCCTGGAGGGTTTGGCTTTTGCCGACGGCGCGGGCAGTTTCTGCTACGTGAACTTGCCGGGTAGAGAGCCGCTCTTGACAGGAATCCCTGTGAACGACAAAGACGCCAATGGCAACCTGAGCGAGATAGACTGGGCAGCAAGTCGCCACATCAGTTTCTTCTCCTCGGTGAAGAACGAGGCGAAGTGGGACAGCATCAGTCACGCCGGCCGCAAGTGGAACGTGATGCTCTCCGAAAGTTTTGAGCATCCCGGCGGCGAGATTGAGTTCGGCCTGGTCTGCAATCCCGAATTCACCAAGCAGCCTTGGCACGGCAGCGAAATCTACTTGCTCGACCTTGTGTTGGCACGCATGGATGAGAGCAAGCCCAAGAAACACCATTAAATCAAAACATAGTATTTCACCCTGAGGCGGCGAGCTGTAGCGACGGCCCGCCGTCTCTTAGGTAAAAGTTAGGTAAATTTCGGAAACGCCTAAGAATGCCGCCTTGTGGACCCCGTTTTCGAAAGTCTGATCTGCGAAAAATTCCGCAAGACCTAGGAAAAATTTCTTAAGACCTAGTTTTTCCTAGATCAGACTTTCGAAAAAGGGGGTGATGTTGGCTGATTTCCGAGTGGGGCAAAAGCACAGAAAAGAGGCTCGCAGTTTTTCCTACGAGCCTCTTTTTTCTTCGGGCGGCTTTCTCTCAAGGAGCAGCAGCCTTATCTATGCAGCATGCCTTTACTTCTTGGGGCACTGCTTTTTGCAGTCGGCCTTTTTCTTATCGCAAGCCTTCTTGCAGTCCTTCATCTTGGGGCATTGCTTCTTGCAGTCAGACTGCTTGGCACAAGCCTTTTGGCAAGCATCCTTTTTCTCGCAGAATTTCTTGCAGTCCTTCTTGCAATCTTTCTTGCAGTCCTTCTTCTGCTGACACTCGGTCTTGGGACACTGTTTCTTGCAATCTTTCTTCACAGGGGCCTGCGCGCTCATGCTAACGCAGAATACGGCCATCAGGGCCAATGTCAAAAATTTCTTCATTGTCTTAAGGTGTTAGGATAAACAAATACTTAATCTTCTCGGGGCAAAGATATAATATATATGGTAAGCAGAAGAACCGGAACCTATAAAAAGTGTTCAGCAGATGTTAAAAATAGGTAACTCACTTGCCCGCTTCCGCCTCATAGAGGCTTTCAAACTGCCGGCGAAGCTGCTCGCCGTCGGCTATGAGGCGGCGCAGTTCGGCCAGCGGTGCTGCGTTGTCAGACTCGGGCAACCACAAGCGGAGATAGCCGCCTTCGGCATACTTCTCTTGCAGGTGGTGGAGGAAACGCTCGTAGTGTTGCTCACGCTCAAGGTGCGGATAATGGGCCAAGCCATATTGCACCGTGCGGCGCAACACGAGCAAGGGGTCAATGAGTCGGTCGGCCTCGGCCACGATGCTGCCGTAGATGCTACGCGGGGCATGAGCGGCCGAAGCACGATGGTCGGCCACGGCAGCGGCCATCACAGCAAGTTGCTCCTTGCTGAACCATTGGCGCAAATGCTCGTCGGCCAAGAGAAGTTGTGCCGACACCTCGTGGTGGTGCTCGCGTCCCTCGCAAAGGCCCAGGTCGTGGTAGTAGGCCACAGTAAGCACCATCTCGGCATCTACATCGTAGTGCGCTGCCAAGTTCATGCTGCGCTCTGCCACAGCCAGCGCGTGGTCGCGGCGGTGGGCTGCATCGAAAGCATCGTAGCGGGGAAGCAACTCGCCTTCAAGATATGCGAGTAAGGCGGGGCGTATGTTGGAAGTATTCATCGCGCGTATATATAATAATGTGTGGCGGCGGTCGGTAAGCCGGCGCAGCGCGCCACTGAGACCAATGACAAAAGTACGGCTTTTATTTTTCACAGAGAAGACTCGGAGCCGTTCTTCGGTGGCTCAGAAATTTTGTAACATGGCTCGTTACTCGTGGTAACATGGGAAGTTACAAAGTGTAACACGGCGTGTTACTTGTGGTAACATGGCTCGTTACAAAAACTCGTAGGCGCAAAAGAAAACCAAGAATATTTCGCCGAGGCGGTCTTCATTCATTTCTTTATCGTATCTTTGCCAATAGCTTTATGCTGCAAGAGAAAGAACAAAATCCTTATTATTTACCTTAACAGACTCTTATACAATATGAATATCGTAGATAGATTTTTGAAGTATGTAAGCTTCGACACACAGTCGGCCGAAGATAGCGGCACGACTCCCAGCACCGAAAAGCAATGGGCACTGGCCCACTATCTGAAAGAAGAATTGGAGAGCATCGGCATGACCGAGGTGGAGCTCGACGAGAACGGCTACCTCTACGCCACGCTGCCCGCCAACACCGACCGCAACGTGCCGACCATCGGTTTCATTGCGCACATGGACACCAGCCCCGACTGCTCGGGTAAGGATGTGAAGCCGCGCATCGTGAAGAACTACAACGGCGAAGACCTCGTGCTCGACGCCGAAGCCGGCATTGTGAGCACCACCAAGAAATTCCCCGAGTTGCTCAACCACGTGGGTGAAGACCTCATTGTGACCGACGGCCACACCCTGCTCGGCGCCGACGACAAAGCCGGTATTGCCGAAATAGTACAAGCCATGGTCTACCTCATCGAGCATCCCGAAATCAAGCACGGAAAAATCCGCGTAGGCTTCAACCCCGACGAGGAAATCGGCCTCGGCGCTCATAAGTTTGACGTAGAAAAGTTCGGCTGCGAATGGGCCTATACCATGGACGGCGGAGAACTGGGCGAGTTGGAATTTGAAAACTTCAACGCCGCTGCCGCCAAGGTGGAAATCACCGGTGTGAGCGTCCACCCCGGCTACGCTAAGGGCAAGATGATCAACGCAGGCCGCGTGGCTGCCGAGTTTGTGAGTCTGATGCCCACCCACGAGACTCCGGAAACCACCACAGAGTACGAAGGATTCTTCCACCTGCTCGGCATCGAAGGCGGTGTGGAGAAAGCCTCGCTCAGCTATATCATCCGCGACCACGACCGCAGCAAGTTTGAAGCACGCAAGGCCTTCGTGGAACAAACTGCCGCCTGGCTCAACGCAAAATACGGCGAGGGCACTGTGAAGGTAACGCTGAACGACCAATACTACAACATGCGCCAACAGATAGAGCCCGTGATGCACGTCATCGACATTGCCTTCGACGCAATGAAGGAATGCGGTGTCACACCTCGTGTGCGTGCCATCCGCGGCGGTACCGACGGCGCCCAACTCTCATTCAAAGGACTCCCCTGCCCCAATGTTTTTGCCGGCGGTCTCAACTTCCACGGCCCGCACGAGTTCCTCCCCATCCCGTCTTTAGAGAAGGCTTCAGAAGTGGTTGTAAAAATCTGCGAACTGACTGCCCAACGATAAACAACCCTTCCCCTCGGCCGCGCAAACAACGCCGAGGGGATTTTTTTCCAATAGCCCGTCCCCTTTAGAGTTCCCGCCATCATGACAACCGCCTTGCTCATGCTCGCCACACTGCTGGTGTACTTTGCCGCTCTGCTCTTGTTCGCCGTGCGCAACCGGCACAAGGCAGACAACAGCACCTTCTTCCGCGCAGGCAACAACTCGCCGTGGTGGATGGTGGGGTTGGGCATGATAGGAGCCAGCATCTCGGGCGTTTCCTTTATCTCCGTACCCGGATGGGTGGCGGAGACGGGCATGACGTACTTGCAGATGTGCCTGGGTTTCTTCTTCGGCTATCTCATCGTGGCCTTCGTGCTACTCCCCCTCTACTATCGGCTCCGCCTGACCAGCATCTACTCCTGGCTAGGGCTGCGCTACGGAGCAAGTGCCCATCGCACCGGCGCCATCTTCTTCCTCTTGAGCAAACTGACCGGCGCGGCAGCACGACTATACCTGGTATGCCTCGTGCTGCAAGAGTTCGTGTTCGGCCCATTGGGTGTACCTTTCGAGATAAGCGCGGCGGTGCTCCTCCTGCTCATCTGGCTCTACACAAACATGGGCGGCGTGCACACCATTGTACGTACCGACGTGCTGCAAACCGTCTGCTTGCTCCTGGCCTTAGGTTGGATGATCTACATCGCCCTCGACCACTTAGGAATAGGGGCCGCCGATGCCCTGCAACTATTCTCGGCCAGCGAGATGAGCCAGGTATTTGAATGGAACGCCGCTGAGCCACAAGCCTTTTGGCGACAATTTCTCAGCGGTGTGTTCATCGTCATCGCCATGACCGGCCTCGACCAGGACATGATGCAGAAAAATCTCACCTGCCGCACCCTGCGCGACGCACAAAAGGAGATGTGCTCCTACGGTGCTTGTTTCCTGCCGGTCAATGCGCTCTTCCTCTTCCTGGGATTCCTGCTCTACACCATTTGCCAAGCCGAGGGGATAGCCATAAACGGCGGCGACAACCTGCTGCCCTCATTGGTGGCCTCGGGCGCCTTGGGCACACTCGTCGTAGTTCCTTTCAGCATCGGCATTGTGGCAGCAGCATTTTCCATGATTCCTGTATTTCCGGAATATGGAATGGTATTTTTATGTTTTAATGATTGTAGGCTTCGTAGCAGTCGCATTCGTTTGTTTCTTCCTTGGTATCTCCTATCGA